>JBMOKS010000785.1:2152-4593 GCA_049324355.1 Bacteroidota bacterium | reverse complement strand
TTCAGTTGTGTGGGTTCGCCAGTAGATACGTCGAGCGTTAGGGTCTTAAAGTCGAGTTTAGAGACCTGCCCGACGACATACCGATCGGACACCGCCGAGATCGAAAAATCGTTTTTCCACCAAATGATCTTTTGGTTGTTTACACCTAAGGCGATAACGCTTTTCCGGTCAGGATTGTTGGTTTCAGTGTAATGATTAAACAGCATCGTATCGCCCACGACAGCCACTAAATTCACCCACCATGGCTCTTCGAGCAGTAATCCTTTCCAAAGGAAGGTGTTTGATATTAGCTCAAAGGCCGAAAAACTAACCTTCTTCTGAGTGGTGTCGCGTATTTCTAAAAACAAGCGGTTGTGCGCGGTGTCGGCGAGTATATTCCAGATGGTACCCTCAAAGTGGTGTGAGCAGTGAAAATCAAGTTTTTGAGCCACGGTTTTTTGGAGGGGATTGATTTATTTTTTAGATAAGCCCGATTGATTTTTTTAGCTTTAGGAATCAGTCGAAAGGTATGAAAAAAATACTGCTCTTAGTCCTGGTCATTCTTTCCGTTACAAGTCTGTGGGCACAGCAAAAAAAGGTCATGGTCATGGAGATCAAAAGTGAAATTGACCCGCGCATGACGCGCTACGTTGAGGTGGCTTTGGCCCACGCCACCCAAACGAAGGCCGATGTTGTGATTGTGGAAATGGATACTTATGGCGGCATACTTACCGATGCCAAAGACATCGTTGACAAGATCATGAGTTTCAAAAAACCCATTTGGGTGTTTATCAACTCAGATGCCGCCTCGGCCGGCGCGCTGATCTCAATCGCGTGCGACAGTATTTATATGTCGCCCGGTGCCAGCATTGGTGCCGCCACGGTAGTGACCAGCGATGGCCAAAAAGCTCCGGATAAGTATCAATCGTACATGCGTTCGATCATGCGCTCCACGGCCGAAGAGAACGGGCGCAACCCAAAAATCGCCGAAGGGATGGTAGATGAAAATATGAAAATAGAAGGCATCAAAGACACTGGTCAGATCATCACCTTCTCAACTACCGAAGCGCTCAAACACGGCTACTGTGAGGCTAAAGTTTCATCGATAGAAGATATCCTTCAACGAAACAAGGTCGACGCCACGATTGATCGTTTTCAACTGAGTGCTACCGAAAAGGTGATCGGTTTTTTTCTCAATCCTTTTATCAGCGGCATTTTGATCCTCGTCATCCTGGCGGGTATCTATTTCGAAATGCAGGCTCCCGGTCTTGGGTTCGCCGGTCTTGCTGCCCTGGTGGCTTTGATTCTTTACCTGGTACCGTATTATCTTAACGGATTGGCGGAGAACTGGGAAATCATCGCTTTCTTCATTGGTATTGTTTTGATCGGGTTCGAGATCTTCATTATTCCGGGATTTGGCGTAGCTGGTATTGCCGGGATCATTCTCACTGTGGGGTCGTTGGTACTCATCATGATCAACAACGACGCCTTCGACTTTGAATTTGTACGGATGAACGATATCCTGGTGGCGCTGGCTGCGGCGATGGGGGGACTCCTAGGGGGTGGTATCATGCTTTTCATATTGGGAGCCCGCCTGGCAAATACAAGATTTTACAAAAACATTGCGCTCACCGATACGCAGGAACGGTCGCAGGGATACACATCTAATTTTATCGCCGAAACCTTCGTGGGAAAGAAGGGTGTGGCACAAACCGTATTACGGCCCAGTGGCAAAGTGCTGATCGATGGAAAAATATACGATGCTTATACCCGCGGCGATTATATCGAAAAAGGGCAAGCCGTAGAGGTCGTGAGCGACGAAGGCCCTTCGTTAAAAGTGAAAATTGCAGAATAGATCAGGATCATTTTAATTGCGAATACTTACTTAAACCTAGATCCCTAGTGACCCGATTTGTTGGAATTATTCCCGCGCGGTATGCCTCCACCCGATTTCCCGGCAAACCTTTGGTAGACATTGCCGGAAAAAGCATGATTCAACGTGTATATGAACAGGCAAAAAAATCCGCGTCACTCGCCGAAGTCATTGTTGCAACAGATGATGACCGGATTGATCAGTCTGTAAAAAAGTTTGGCGGAAAAGTGTGCATGACCTCTCCCGATCACCCCAGTGGCACAGACCGGTGTGCAGAAGTGGTGGAAAAAATGAAGTTACAATGCGATGCTGTCGTCAACATTCAGGGTGACGAGCCTTTCATCGACCCTTTGCAGATCGATCTTCTTTGCAGCTGTTTCAGCGATGTAACCACGCCCATTGCTACGTTGGTCAAGCCTATTACTTCGGCAGAAACTTTGTTCAATCCCAATTCTCCGAAGGTCATTCTGGATAAAGATCAATTCGCCATTTATTTCAGCCGGCATCCCATACCATACATCAGAAACAAGTCGGAAGGCGAGTGGCTCGCCAGTCATTCTTTCTATCAACACATTGGCATCTATGGTTA
>JBMOKS010000785.1:0-2142 GCA_049324355.1 Bacteroidota bacterium | reverse complement strand
GAAAAAGCGGAGTCGTTGGAGCAGTTGCGCTGGATTGAAAATGGATTTCGCATCAAGACCGCCATCACCCGTTTTGAAAGCGTGGCGATCGATACGCCTCAAGATCTCGAACGTGTTATTGCCTCAATCCCTAAATCAATATGACTTGTAAGAATTGCGACAAACCCGTCATTGGAAATTTTTGCGCCACCTGCGGACAGAAAGGTGATGTTCATCAGATCACCCTCAAACATGTGGTACATGAATTCCTTCACGCTTTTACCCATGCCGACAAGGGTTTTTTGCTGCTCATCAAGCGACTTATTCTAAAACCAGGAATTGTAGCGAAGGAATATATTGAAGGGAAGCGAAAAAGATATTTCAACCCACTGAGCTTTCTGGTGATCACCTCGGCCGTTCAAGCTTACATCACACACAAAGTTGGATATTTTGAAGCGATGAGCGCTGGCCGGGGAGGGCCGATGCAAGATAGTACTGGCAGTACAAAGGGTGACCTTATGCGTGCCGAGGTCTTTAAGTTTTCGGCGGACAACGAAAAGGTACTTACGTTATTTCTGATCGTACCCCTGCTGACACTGTTTTGTAGGGCATTTTTCTGGCGACCGAAGCACAACCTGGCAGAGCATTTTGTTATCCAGTCATTCATTGTAGGCCAGGCGAACGTGATCCGAGTGCTTATTTTTGTCCCATTGTTCCTCCTGTCTCCATCAACCATTCACTATCAGGGCATGGTGTATCAGCTTCTGCTCGCCATTTATATGACCGTTGCTTATCGCCAGTTCTTTCACAAGAATATAATCATCACATTCCTGAAAGCGATTTTGATGATGGTCTTATTCATTCTATGCTATTGGATATTTATCGCCGGTTACGTTTTCCTCAAACATTTATTTTTCTAACAGTGCGATTTCCGGTTTACGCAATTTGAGTTTTTGCGTGGCAAACTTTTGCATCTCCATGTAAACGGATTCCACATCTTTGGATACCATGGGGCTACCAATAACGTGTGCAGCCGCGCCAGGAATCGCCACCGTAACTTTCATGGAGTCGGGTGTGGCCAGCAGGCTGTTCATCTCCAGCATAGCGCTTACCTTCACTTCAGGGTCCTGTTCCTCCTCGTTCTTGTAGTAATATAAGGTGAGAGATGGTTGAGTGATCTTCGCAAATGTTTCGCTGGTCATCGCAGTCTCGAGCAACTCTTCCAACTGAACGGTAGACTCAAGGCGATATTTTCCATTCCAGTATTTTGCAGTTTCCTCGTTGGTGTCAGTAACACGATATTTTCCTCCCATCACCGCACGCGCAATTTGTAATCCCCATGGATTATTCAACAGAAACGCGGCTGGGTTGTTAATAGCGATGTTGGGCGACATGTTGATGAGCGCATGGATCTGATCGGGATATTCCGCAGCGAGCATCAACGCCAGAGTTCCGCCGGTAGACGTACTCATGATAATAACTTTATCACCGATCGAACGCCCTATGGTTAATGCTTCCTTCGCACTTTCCCAAGCTCGGTCCGCGGTGAATAGCATCAAAGCTTCGGTCGTATCGATACCATGATCAGACAGACGCGCCAGATACAGGTTACAGCCAAACTCCTTCGCAAAACGCTCATGAACCGGATGTCCTTCTTTCGGGCTGGCCGAAAAACCGTGCAGATATACGATAGCAAATTCAGTTTTCTTTTTTGAACTGTCAGCCCAAACGATCTTTGCTTCGTTCTCCGGCTTTAATTTATGCCGGCTTTCTTTTTCTGCAATATAGTTCTCCAGTCCCTCTGCATCAGTGGGAACCGGCTTGATCCTGTTATCGAAGACGGGTTTTGACGGTCCCGGCCCTAAAAAATAAATTCCTACGATCAATAAAATCGGAAAGGTTATTTTGATCCATCGTTTAGACTTCATAGCGGAGAGTTTACAAAAGTGAAGATAGGTTTACAGGATCATGTAAACAATGCTCACGTGATGAAATAATGGAAATGATTTTGCTAAGCAAAAACCGCTACTTTCTGTGCCCTCAGTGTAAATGTAAACGTGGCACCTTTACCCAATTCGCTGGCGACCCAGATGCGTCCATGATTGGCTTCCACAAATTCTTTGGTGAGCAGAAGCCCAATACCGGTGCCCTTCTCTTTGTTGG
>JBMOKS010000784.1:0-4600 GCA_049324355.1 Bacteroidota bacterium | reverse complement strand
ATCAATCGTAACACGCTGCTGATTGCCGCGGTGGCAGGACCGGTGTACCTGATGTCTGAAATTACCCTGGGCGCAATGGACATCGCGTGGTTCATCGGGAAGCAGGAATGGGAATTTAGAACAAATGCCATCTACATAACCCTTTCGGTCATGATGGTTATTTCATTTTCACTTTTTGCACGCGGATTTATTGCTTTGAGCATTTTGTTTGAAAATACTTTATTGAAAGTGATCGCGTATGTGCTCATTGTGGCTACCATCGGCATGGGAGTTCTGGATGTCTCGTCATTGGCTGTGAGGGATGTTTTGAGTTTATGGATTCCCTATGCGGCAGGCACGTTGTTGCTGGGAGGTCTGAGTATTGTTTTTGGCATAGCGCTCATTCGCTTGCAAGATAGTATGGGTGAGGTCTCCCGCATAGCCGGAATATTGGAAATTGTGATGGGCTGCCTGCTGGCAACGGTTGTGCTCTTCTTCGTCACATATATGATCATGGTTCCCGCAGTCGCGCTCGAGATAGTGGTGCTTTATCGCGGATATGAATACGTGTCACGATATGAGTCTGGTCAGACCAACGCTATATAGCCCAACCACTCCGCTACGATGAAAAAGATATTTATACGCATTTTAGGCATAGTCTTCATTATGCTGATATGGGCTGGCTTTGTGTTTTGGGGAACCGCAGAGGGGCTGTGGCATAGGGCTATTGCTCCACAGGCCACCTCTCAATCGTTTATCGAGGCGACTGAAAAGGAAATTGGTCAACAATTCGTCGGCAACTTTGCCATGGCCACGTTCAGGGGCGGTGTTGTTGAATGCGAAAAATTTCAATCGGCCGGAAAGCCCGTGGACAGGAACACTGTATTTCAGGTCTCATCATTGAGTAAATGGATCTCGGCCTTTGGCATCATGAAGCTGGTAGAAGACGGTAAGCTTGACCTGGATGCCCCCGTTAGCAAATACCTGACTCGATGGAAATTGCCTCCCAGTGAATTTAATAACGAAGAAGTAACCGTTAGAAGACTTTTAAGCCACACGGCAGGACTTACCGATGGACTTGGCTATTCTGGTTTTGCAGCGGGAACTCCAACGCAGTCTGTTGAACAATCATTAACTAAAGCATCAGATGCTGATGAGGGTATTAGCGGCGCAGTGAGAGTTGGTGTCAAACCCGGCACCGAATTTAAATATTCAGGAGGCGGTTACACCTTGCTGCAATTGTTGGTGGAAGAGGTGAGTGGTCAATCTTTTTCTTCATTCATGCGCAAATCAGTATTTGAGCCGCTGGGGATGGAGCATTCAACTTACTTTTGGAATGATTCATCGGCCTATTCATTGGCGGAATTCTATAACAGTGATGGCACAAAAGCCGAACACTATCGCTATACGTCGCTGGCAGCCACCTCGCTATACACGTCTCTATCCGATTTAGAATTGTTTTTCCAGGCACATCTCGAAGCTAAAAGTATGAAAGGTGCTGAGCACCATGTTATCCGGCCTGAGACAATGAAGATGATGAGAAAGCCTCATGCACGAAAAATGGGGCTTGACGTCTGGGGGCTTGGCACCATTCTCTACGCGCCCACAGACCATAATGATTTTATCGTGGGGCATGACGGGAAAAGCACGCCTCCAATAAACACGGCAGTTCGGTTGAATCCGGTCACGGGCGATGGTATTATTATACTTGCAACCGGAAATAAAACAATTGCGACAAAACTGGCCAGCGAATGGGTATTCTGGAAAACCGGAGTGGTTGACACATTTCTTTTTCCAAGCTTAATAAATGGAATGATTTGGGCCATCGTTAGCGGATGGATCGCGATGATGATGATCATTGTTTTCGTTCGCCTTAGGAGCCGCAGAAGAGTACGATCATGTTAGTCAGTCGAAGTTCCAGGCAACCGATTTCACCCTAATGCCTGGTTCTTTTATTTATAAAAATTATCAATGCCGAAGAAATAACACACATGATTGCAGCACTAATGATGAGCGCATTGTCTTTTTGTAAAATTCCGATAAGGAGATCGCCAATAAACATTACTAAAAAGAAGATATAGGCAATGATCAGCATGGGGCCCGACTTTTTAAAGGTGGCGAAACCGAAGATAACGCCGAGGGCAAATTGTCGCGCGGCCCACATATAAACCAAATAGTCAACGCCTTTTGCATTGAGATCTACCGTCTCCAGAATCGATTGTGGTGAAAGGACCAGCGATAAACTCACTGCAAGTTCAAGTAATGCAAACAGTGCAGATACGATGAGTATCCATTTTGGTAGCGATCTTTGTACATCTGTCATGGTTTTTTTTCTTAGGTGTTGTCAGTTTGAGATTTGCACCCGGCCTCGTGAATATATGCAATTCTGGCGTCAAGCTGCAAAACCTCTTCCCATGTCAGGGCTCTGACGTGAGTTTTGAATGGTGACTTTTCTATCCTCGTTGCTGCTCCGGCAGGCAAACACCGTACCCACCATTTGCCAGCCCGTGGCCGACGGTTCGATCGAGGTTTGTTATCTTTGGCACTCAACAAGTCGCGATTAAATCAAATCAAAATGATATGAGAAAACTAATTGCAACAATCAATATGACTCTTGATGGGTTTTGCGACCATACCGCTATGATGGCCGATGATGAATTGCATCAACATTATACTGAGCTATTGAAAAGTGCCGGCGCTCTGTTATATGGAAGAATAACATACCAGCTTATGGAAAGTTATTGGCCAGCGGTAGTGAAAGACCCTACCGGCAATAGAACAACAGACGAATTTGCGACAGCCATCGAGGAGATTCAGAAAATTATTTTTTCACATACACTGAAAAATCCAGGATGGGAAAATGCAACGGTGGCCAGGAGAGGCCTTGAAGAAGAAGTTTTAGAACTCAGGCGACAGGCTGGTAAAGACGTTTTAGTTGGCAGTCCCAGTCTAATTGTAGCTTTAACAAAACTTAATTTGATTGATGAATACCAACTCTGTGTTCACCCGGTTATCGTGGGAAACGGTTTACCATTATTTAAGAACATAAATGAAAGAATTGTCCTGAAGCTCATAAAAACAAAAAACATTGGTTCTTCCGGTTCCATCACGCTTTATTACGAGCCGGCAATGTCAACATGATTTTGCTTTCAGAAGCCGTCCTTTTTGTACTTTTGATTATGGTCCTTGGTAGAGAAATGCATGATAATGGGAGCAATACGGCTGAGTGCACAGCGCGCCTGCGGTCATTCCTATTGCAATATGGTTCGATGACGACGAATGAGTGGAACGTCATTTCCTCCAAATTCAAAGTTCAACACCTCAACCGTTTGGATTTTTTTCTTGAACAGGGGAAGGTTTGTACCCGCGTGGCGTTCGTAGCCGGCGGGTTTTTAAGAACATTTACGACCGACGATGGCGGAGAACAAGTCACCACACACTTTGCACACGCCAATTCGCTAGCGTTGTCTTTTTTCAGTTTCAAAAACCAGCACGCTTCTTTTGAAAATATTCAGGCGACGGAAGATACTACCTTGCTCACGATGACCTACGCCGACATGCAACTGTTGCTTGAAAGTGTACCGGCATGGCGGCATATTTACTTGCAGATCATAGAAGAAGCTTATGCGTGCCAGGAGCAGCGCAACTATATACTGCAAAATCTTTCGGCCACGAAAAGATATGAGTTGCTCATTGAGCAGGCGCATCCGGATATTTTGAAAAAAGCTTTCCAGGGGCACATTGCCTCCTATCTTGGCGTGAAGCAGGAAACGCTAAGCCGGGTGAGAAAAAAAATATCGCGAGCTGCTTTTTGACTTTTGTCAAAGAATAGTGGGGCCAGGCGAAGCTAGATTTGCTGCCACTATCAATCATTTTTATGAGCACAATAATCATTAATGGCCATCCTGACAGAAACAGCTATTGCACAACACTTGCCAGCAGCTACCATCGAAGTTTGGTGAACAACTCGCACCCGGCCACTTTATTGAATTTGTTTGACCTGAAGTTCGATCTCAACCTCGTGGGCGGCTACAAGAACAACAGTCTGGAGCACGACCTGATAGAGGCGCAGAATCTGATCCGTCAAAGCCAACACCTCGTTTTTGTTTACCCCACATGGTGGTGGACCATGCCGGCGCTGCTGAAGGGATTTATCGATCGTGTGTTTGTTCCCGGCTTTGCGTTTCAGTATATAAAGGGCAAATCGATAGCGGAAAAGTTACTCACGGACAAACGTGCGACACTGATCGTGACGATGGACAGCCCACAATGGTATTATCGCTGGTGGATGAGAAATGTGGGTCATTTTGCAATGAAACAAGGTATTTTGGCTTTCTGCGGCATCAGGCGCACACGCATCATCACCATTGATAATCATCGCACACTCACGGAAGATCAGCGCCAGGCTTGGCTACGAAAAATTGAAAAACTAGCCGGGTAGTGGGGTACAGTAGTCTCACGGTTACTTTTTGTTTGACGCACGTATTCCAGGTAATAACCCAAACTAACTCCCAAACCTATGAATCCGAAGTCTCTGGGACGGTTCTGCGGACCTCCCGTATACGTGATGGCCTTCTTATTTTTGATATCAACTTCATGTCACGAGGGCGAACCTTCGCCC
>JBMOKS010000783.1:1124-4605 GCA_049324355.1 Bacteroidota bacterium | reverse complement strand
AGACTTTCTGAATAAAACAAAGATCAACAGCTCTTCCCTATCCTGCGCAAAGTTCTTTCCACCACAAGCCACCACCGTGCCTGTTGTGAGCGACGTGTCGTCTAATATAACACTCTCAATATCTTGAGGATAATAATTCTGACCATTGATGATGATGAGATTTTTTGCCCTTCCTGTGATCACCAAGATGTTATCTCTGACAAAGCCGAGATCGCCCGTTCTGAGCCAGGAATCGGACGTCAGAAGTTTTCGGGTGGCTTCTTCATTATTATAATATCCTTTGGTAGTATTGGCGCCCTTGATCTGAATGTGTCCTATACAATTGTCTGGTAACAATTCTTCCCGATCATTTGCGATGCGAATTTCACATTGGTCGATTGGACTTCCTACGCTGACAAATGAAACAGCATTCTCGTGGCGGGGTTCGGCTTCCAACACCTGCGTACCGATTTGCAAAAAATTTCGATCAAGCCAGTATGTCTGATAAGGTTTATCCTGGTAGGCCAATGTCACAGCCACACAAGCTTCGGCCATTCCATATCCTGGGTACATTGCTTCTCTGCGCAAGCCATAGTCTTCCATGGTCCGCATAAACTCGTCTATAAGTTTGCTGGATATGGGCTCGGCACCATTGTAGATCAGTCTGACCGTCGACAGGCTCCAGGGATACTTCTGGCCGTTCAGCGCCGACAGCAGGTAATGATAACCGAAGTTTGGTGAATACAGCAGGCTAATTCTATGCTCGCTCGTCTTATCCATCCAAAGCAGAGGGCGTTTAACAAACAGCGGCGTTGGCATAATGTATTGCCTGATGCCTGTGATCACGCCCGTGAGGTGAAAACAGATCAACCCCATGTCGTGGGTCAGCGGCATCCAACTCAACATGGCATCTTCTGATGTTATCGCAGAACGGCGGGCAATGTCAGAAATGTTCGCTACCAGGTTCTCGTGGGTAAGCGTCACCCCTTTTGCATTTCCGGTAGAACCGGAAGAAAATTGAATGTACGCGATCGAAGTAGGGTCCAGCATCAGAGGCTCAGCTTCCCGCTCACCCCTAGCCACTAGCTCAACGTCAGCCGATCGCGACGCAACTGCTTCTTCGAGGGAGGCGAGCTCATGCTTTCGGCAGTGCTCCTGTATACCTTTCAATGCCTCCGCATCGTGAACGAGGAATGGATGATGGAGGGTGTTCCAGGTAGTAACAAATTTTTCCTTATAAAATGACTGTCCACCGATCGACAAGGGCACGGGAACTATTCCACCCAGCAAACAGCCCCAAAAAGTCATCAGAAAATGTTGTTCATCTTTGATCTGCAGAATAACTTGGTCCCCTCTTTCCACGCCTTGTTCCGACAGATTGTTCAATACAACTTTCGCCCGGCGATACAATTGCTGATAAGACAAAAAGAATTCGTCTTGATTGGTACCGATAAACGTAATGCCCTTGTCAGGAAACATGCTGGCCTCCCGGATTACATCACCTAAAGTATGCATCCCTTTCATGACGGCAGAGTATCGAAGTTATTGTTATGAATACTGCTACTGGCTCTTGAGTGCAAAATCAAGAACTGTACAATGTTTTATCTCTCCCAGCTTAGCGATCATCAATGTTGTAGCCTTGATGATTTGTGCCAGAAACTTACTATCAGTATTTGTGCTTCCTTCTGGTGGCGTTGTGCGCAGATCGCCTGTGTCGCTGATGGAAATAGTCGGATGCCCTAGTCGCCAGAAGATGGCGTGATCGCTCACCCTCAACGCCCTATCGCGCGATGGCGTGCTGCCCGGAAGTGAAATGATCTTCAACTCCGGCACGTTCCGATTTGCAACAGCTTCAAAAATGCCTGACAACGCACGACCTTGGGTATTTGAACTCAATGCAACAAAGTCTCCCCGATACTGGTTAAGGCGAATTGTATTTACTTCTTGTTCAAACAACTCTTCAAACCCGTCGGGTATCGTCTGAGAATAGAGAGCATTGGAATAGTGTCCGGCAACATCCAGGTTGATCACACCGGCAAGCATTTCCAGCTCGGCCATACCTCTTATGGCGTAAAATCTGCTTCCCAGATAACCCGATTTGCCCAGGTCGACGATGACAAACCTGATCGTGCGCGCAAAACGATGACTAGACAGTATTCTTGCTGTTTCAGCGATGGCGGCCAAACCTGCTGCTGGGTCTGTAGTGGCTGTATCCGTATCATAGTGCGTGAGCAGCACTAGCGGATGCAACGACGGATCCGCGCCAGGTATTTCGGCAATAATATTTTCGATGGGCAGATCGAACCTCGTGCCTTTCTTCGCCTCAAAGTTAGGCAGCACCGTATCCTGCACATAACAAGACAATGCTAGTTGTTTGAAATAGTCAACGAGGTCTGCTTGAACCTGTCTGCGCTTGCGTTCGGCTTCCGGCGAAAAATGATTTCGTTCACCCTCCCACCGCTTCATGTTTTCTTTTATGGCAACGGTATCGGCATGGACCGTTATTGTTTCATTTTGCTGGGAATGGAAATCATCCGCTATCAGCCTTACGCAAAGCCCCTCAACGAAATAATCGCCGTAGTTCCACAGAATGGATTTTCCGGTGCCCGCCACCTGCGCACCTACGTCTCCTTTCAACTCTCCATCAGGAATCATAAACGGTGACCTTGCGTTCCGCACCAACAATGATATGTGTATCAGACTATCGTCTGGATCAGCCAGATCATACGTAAACTGAACCGCCTTATCTCGCTGATGATGCGTAATGCGCAGGTTACTGAAGGAAGGCAAAACATTTTGACCCATCGAAAACAATGGCAAAAGGTTTAGGATCACTACGCCAATATTTGTGATAATACGCAAGTCTGTTAATGTTTTATTTTGTTCTCCAGTGAATTTCCACGAGGTTGTCGCCAAATATTACGGTCGACCTCATGGCACCATCCACTTGATTAATAACGAATGAGTTTTTGTCGGCGTCGATAAGGTCCTCACCGACCACGTGTATGTCATCTTTTTTGTGATACACAATTGCTTTGTCGCACTTACTGTCCGTCAATTTAATTTTATAGGTCTTTCTCCGGGCGTGTATCGTTTGCAACGCAGGCGTTTTCTGAAGTTGTCCGTTCAAAATGGATGCGGCCTTCCTGGCGTCAGGGATACCGTATCCTACAAAATTGTTGGGTGAAGCTGACAAGCTGCCGGATTGCATGAGTATTTCCTTTACCTTCGCAGGAGACAGCGTTGAATCTTTTTCCAACAGGCAGGCCACGATGCCCGTAACAATGGGTGCTGACAACGATGTACCACCCTGTGAGAAACAAACAACATCGGGTTTAAGGAAATTTACCCTTTCGGAGCCGATAGAACTTGATTGGGCTCTTGCGCCAGACTCCAACGTAGCGCCTACTGAAATTACAGACTTCACATCGGCCGGGGCCTTTACGATTCGCCACTTGTTTACCTTGCCGGCATTTCCGGCCGAGACAACAATAATGATCCC
>JBMOKS010000783.1:0-1114 GCA_049324355.1 Bacteroidota bacterium | reverse complement strand
ATCCCCTTTTCTTCCGCTCCTATCCTGGCAGCTTTGGAGACCGCGGTGGTTTGTCCGTCCATTTGGTCGGGGGAGTGATTTTCACTCGGGTCGTCAAAGTCGAGCGCATAACAAAGCGATGAATGCACCAATCTTACTCCCAAACTGTCCATCCACTCGAGGGCTTCTATCCAATGATCTTCTTCCTTTTGATTTTCTTTTCCGCGTTCGTCTGTGCGGGCCAAATAAAATCGAGCGCCGGTTGCCAGCCCATATTGAGTTTTTCTTTCTTCTTCATAACCGGCGATCATTTGCCACACCACCGTAGCATGGATGTCCAACGGGTTATTACCGATGTAAAAGAAGTTGTTCGTTTTCCCGTCGATGAAATCTCTTTTACCCAACACTCTGCCTTCTTTAAAAATACGCGTCAACGCGCTGTTGCTGTCGGCCATGAAAAAGTTACCGTCAATGATGCCAATAGTAACTTTGCTTCCGGTGAGTTTATTTTCCACCAGATCGTAGCTATTCGTCTGCTTTAACGCATAGTTGTTGATGAGGTATGCCGGCCGGTCTTTCTCCATCGCCGCATATTGCGTTGAATGGATTAGCTCTGTACGATCCACAAAATTCAACGCGTTTATTTCCTCTACCTGCGCTGGAGTAAGGTGTGCAGAAACAGCGTTTAGCCATTTCGATTTACATGCCACATCGACATGATGCTGCTCCAGTTTGTTCAGGTATGGCCGAAAAACAGGAATGTCAGTTTGCTGGTAAAGGGGTAGACCCAACATGCGACGGTTTTCTAAAGTCTTTTCACTTACCCAATCACCATGCTTGAGTTCCGAACCTTTGTCCTTAAGGTAGATCCAATACTTTGATTGCGCTATAAGGTTAGAGCCTGCAATGACAAGAAAAAAAAACAAACAACAGAATCGCCGGCACATGTTCAGAACGTCCTCAAAATTTTAATGTATCTTATTTAAAACCTCATTGCATTCGGGTTTGAACTTCTTGTCCCAATCCGTTTTTAGTTTTTCGCGCATATCGGGCGCTACATCTTTTAATTCACGAAAGACGAGCGTCTTGGTCTTGATCGACAACATGAACTCTTTGAAGCAAGCATCGACGTCAT
>JBMOKS010000782.1:1660-4606 GCA_049324355.1 Bacteroidota bacterium | reverse complement strand
CAAAACGTTCGGCCCATTCTTTTGGAAACTGTGCTTCCCTCGGAAACACGGCTACCCCCGCAGGTACGTTCGTTTTTTGTAACGGTTCGGCTCCGCCCCATTGTGCTATAGCGTCTGCTTTATACATTCTGGCAGAAGTGGCTATCGTTTGCGTTACCCAATAGATCATCACGTTGGTGAGCAATTCATCTTTACCGCCAAAAGCACGCTCAATAAGTTCTGGACTCGCGCCCGAGCTGCCAAAGCTGAGCATCCAACTGGCCAACCCGGCTGGAGAATCGTTTAACCCATAGGCCACGGATTGCGGCTTGGTAGCATGCAACATGGCGTATGCACCTTCGCTGTACCACCACTGTTGCACAAACTGTGCAAATTGTTTTTCACCTTCAGTCATGGTGTTAGGATCTTCCTGGCCCATGGGGTAGCCTAGATCGGTAAAGTGAACGCCACTCACTACTTCCGGGTATTTCGATGCCAACGCCTTCGTTACCCCCATACCAACGTCGCCACCGGCGGCATAGAATTTTTCGTAGCCCAGGTTTTCGGTCATCAATACTTTCCACAAGTCGGCAACAGCCTGGCTTGTAACCGCTACCTTGTCAGAAAATCCGAAACCAGGAATAGATGGTATCACCAGGTCAAAACTTTGTTCGCCTTCGGTCAGCAGTGGAATTATTTTATGGAAACGATAGTAACTATCGGGCCATCCGTGAGTTAATAAAAGGGGCTTCGAATTTTTTCCTTTTCCCTTGATGTATTGAAAGTGAATTTTAGTGCCATTTACGTCAGCTATGTACTGTGGATACTTGTTGAGGGCTGATTCGTGTTTGCGCCAGTCGTATTTGGTAATCCAGTATTTCACAAGATCTTTTAAATAAATTTCGCTTGTACCAAAGTGCCAGCCAGAACCTTCGGCTTCACCCGGCCATCGGGTGTTTTGCAAACGGACCTTTAAATCATCCAATACTTTTTGAGGAACTGCCACTTTAAATTCTGTTACGTTTTTCATTGAGGTTTTTTTTGTTTGTGAATTGGAAATTGTCGTACTCATGATGAGTAATGCAAAAATGAGAGAGGGAAATTTGTTCATAACCTTTATGTGTTTGTTAGAACAAAGTTATGCGTACGAGAGGCGTTTCCGGTAGGCAGGATGTCGGAAGAAATGGTATAAAATTCTGTTTTTTTGTCGGTTCACAGTAAACTGCGAGTGTCCTCACGCCTTACGATATTCAGTAGGCGTAACGTTTGCCAGCTTCTTAAATGACTTGGTAAAGTGGGAAGCATCTTCAAAGCCCAGCCAGTAGCATATTTCCTGTATTGACAGCGTGGTTTGTTTCAAGAGACTCTTGGCTTCCATCATGACAAATTCATCGATAAAGGTTTTTGCCGATTTGCCCAATTCTACCTGCAACACTTCGCTGAGGTATTTAGGTGTAATGTTCAAACGGTTGGCATAAAAAGATACCTCCTTGTTCTCGGGAAAATGTTCGGCCACGAGCTTTCTGAACTGATGTGCTATTTTTTGCCCGTTAGAAATTTTAGGATTTCTGGTGTTTCCGTTCCTATCGGCATGAAATGAATTTGCCAGCATCAGTAGCGAATGAACGATGCCTGGAATGGCATTTTTATCTTCGTTTAGTTCTTTGAGCAGCGAGAATAGCGATGTTACCTTTTTTATTTGTTCATCTGTCAATTCGATCACATGATTGCCTCCGTGGAAAAAGAACGACAAGGATTGCAAGAACAAATTTGTCTGCAGGCTTCCAAATAGTTCCTCGGTAAAATAAACCGTGTCGTGCTCGGCGGTGTAATTGCCCGTCCAGTGGCAAACGAGGCCAGGCCCCACTGTGGTAAGGCATCCCGCCTTTAATACGTAGTCAGTGCTACCGATCTTGAATACTTCTCCTTTTCCCGAATAGGTTATGCCCACACCGTAAGCAAATGTTCGGAATGGAAAGTTGACATGGGCATTTTTATAGGTATGCCGATCGGCTAAAAAAAATGGCACGCTGAGGCTGTGAGCGTTCTGGTGTTTCAAAAACTCATATAGGTTGAAAGATTTTAGATTGAATTTTTTTTGCATGCCAGTTTTTATGTGCATGAATATCGCCCGACAATGTTAAGGTCCCTTAACCGGTAGAATAAAAAGACGTTAAGTTCGGAAAGCAACCTGACGACATTTATTCTTCGTTCGGCAAAAAATCCCGTTTCCGCTTATAAAGCACAATTAACGAATTAAAAACATCAAATAGGGAATTATATTGCTATTCGGAATTATCTCGTGATGATCGATAAATTTGATGCCATCGATCGGTCGGTACCGTAAAACGCGTGCGATGAAAGTTCTGCCGGAGTTAGCCTGCGCTTGAAGGCCGCCTACCAGAATCCCGACACCAAGACGTTTGAACAACTTATTCGCTTCGTCGGATCTGATTCATCGGGAATCTTCCCATCCACCGGCCTTTCAAATGGAAGAAAATTTTACAAGCTATGTATGATCAGGGGGTTACCAACGGGATCGGCACTAGCCTACTTGGCACCTGCTCCCATTTTTACCGTCATCGCCGTCTTCACTGCTTCGTAGGCATTCAGCAAGCCTCCGGTGCTGCTGAGATCAGCAAACAATAACTTAATGGCGGTGCCGGGTTTGTTCACAACGATGTCGCTGAGCTTGCGCGCGGATTGGCGAAGGATGTCTTTGACCTGCACGGCAGTCAGCTCCGGGAAATATGATAGTAGCATTGCGGCGACACCTACCGCGGCAGGGCACGCCATGCTGGTACCATTGTGCAGATTATAAGTGTTTCCGGGTGTGGTGGAATAGATTGCTACACCGGGCGCAAAGAAATCGACAGACTTTTTTCCGTAGTTTGAAAATGGCGCCACAAGATCGCTACGCCATGACGTAGCGCCCACCTCGAGCCAGGTTTGAGCTTCGCTTCCATC
>JBMOKS010000782.1:0-1650 GCA_049324355.1 Bacteroidota bacterium | reverse complement strand
AGCTTCCGTGGATATCGTTGTCGGTTCGGTCGTTGCCAGCTGCATGAATGATAAGTACATCTTTGGATTCGGCATACTTCACGGATTTATCTACAGCATCTTTTTGTGGTGAATAATATTTTCCAAAACTCATATTAATAACCTTTGCACCGTTGTCGACGGCGTAAATAATTGCATTGGCTACATCTTTGTCGCGCTCATCGCCATGAGGAACCGCTCGCAATACCATGATGCGTATGTTGTTTGCAATACCTTTTATGCCTATGTTGTTATTACGATTGGCGCCGATGATACCGGCCACGTGCGTACCATGGTCAGGATCGGGACCTTTTACATCGTTGCTGCCATAATTTTTCTCATAGACGTCGCTGTAATTGTCGCCTACGATGGTGCGCGGATCGAAACCGACGTTGTAACCATATTTGGACTTGTACTCAAAAAAATTTACAATTGCCTTCCATTCGGCCAATGCCCGGTCTACGTCGCCGAAAGTTTTGAATGCCGCAGCGAGTGTTTCCGTCGCAGTCTTTAGAAATGCTCCCTTGACGTTAAGCTGCGACAGGTGCTCTGCTTTTAATTTTTCTACTTTCAGAATTTTCTTCACGGTGTCATTGGCTAGCCCGGCGTCAACATAACGTTTCTGGAAAGTGGCGTATAAATTATTGTACAGGGTCGACGACTTTTCAAACTCTTGCTTTATCTTTCGCCAATACTCGAATTCGACCGCATTCTTTTTCCTGGCCTTTCTTTCTCCTGGCCTTCCGTAAATGCCTTTGAGGCGCACGTACTCGCGGGTTAGCTCATAAGTATCTTCGACGACGCTGCCGTTCTTGCCTCCGATGAAACTCCAGCCGTGGACGTCGTCGATATAACCATTGTTATCATCGTCTATGCCGTTATCTGCGACCTCGTCTTCGTTGGACCAAATCACGTCTTTAAGGTCCTCATGGTCTGTATCGACACCCGAATCAATCACGGCTACCAGCACCGTGCGACTGGGTTTATCTTTCAACAACGTAGCATAAGTTTTCTCCACGCTCAAACCCTGCTGGTGGTCGTCCTGCCAATCGCGCAAATACCAATCTTTGGGCATGTTGGTTGTGTCTTGACGCTGGTATTGAAAAGCATCCGCATGGAGGACACCGAAAAATATCAATGTAACAAAAGAAATGCTGACACGATGGCTTGACATAAAAAGGGTTGGGTTACTTATTTTAAAAGGTACAAACAATTTCGACTATCTGAAGTTTAGAGACTATTCATATATTATCTCAGAATTAGACTAGTTTTGCATCTCAAACTCAATCTTATGACCGAACGGGAACTGATCAAACTGGAGGGCACGATCCGCAAGAAAATGGAAGATATCAAAGCCCAGCGCGTAAGCCTCAAAGACTCTGGCATCGGTGGACTCATGAACACATTGAAGAAAGCGGATGAAGCCGCTTATGAAAAAATTCTTCCTGACTATAAAAAGATGGTTGCCGAAAAGAACATCTTTAAATGAAACAAAGTATACTCTGGAACTGAAAAATCAGTCTAAAAAATATTTTATTAGTCCTACCAGGCCCAATACGACCAATATGATTCCTGGCAACATACGGACCGCTTTGCTCCGTTGAAAAACACCTGAAACCTTCTGCGACATCA
>JBMOKS010000781.1:0-4609 GCA_049324355.1 Bacteroidota bacterium | reverse complement strand
AACTTTATTTTATTTCCAACAGACCCAGAGATCCTGAGGATACGATCGACGATTATGATATATGGGCAGTAACACCTTCCGCAGACGGCCATTGGTCCGACCCGCAGAACATCACAACGCTTAATTCAGACAGCAGTGAATATTATATTTCATTTTCCGGCAACGGAAATCTTTATTTCTCTTCCGGTCGTACCGGTGGTTATGGCGAAGAGGACATATACGTGAGCAAATTGGTTGAGGGGCGATATACGACGCCTGAAAATCTGGGGCCGGCCATCAACACCGAAAGATCGGAATATGATCCAGGTATCAACGCCAGTGAAGATCTCCTGGTGTTCACATCGTCCAACCGTAGCGATACTTTTGGAGGGGCAGACCTTTATAGCGCAAAAGCAAATGGTGTCGATAGATGGACGAAGGCAAAAAACTTGGGAAGCAAATTCAATACTCCAGGAAGAGAATATTGCGCTTACTTTTCGCGTGACTCAAAATATTTCTTCTTTTCAAGCCGTAGGGACATTAAATGGATTGAAAGTAAAGCCATTACGCAAACCCGAAAACCACTGAGAGACACCTATAATTTACCTATCCCCGTATTTGAGTTTGACGAACTGGGTGAGTTAAAGATCGAGCCATCGGCCACTTCATCATCTGCCGACTTTGATTTTCTGATCGGCAAATGGCGACTCGAACATGAAAAACTACGTGCACGACTAAACGGATGCAAAGATTGGGACGAGTTCGAAACCGAGGTCGAAGACTTCAAAATACTCGAAGGCACCGGTAATATGGACATTGGCAAAGCGGTGATAGATGGAAAAGCCTGGGAAGGTCGCACCATCAGACTTTTTAATCCGGCAACCAGGTTATGGAGTTTGTATTGGATCTCCAGCCACGCAGGCACCATGGACCCACCGGTAGTAGGGTCGTTCGACAACGGCGTGGGCCATTTCTTCGGTAAAGATAAATTTAACGGTAAACCCATTGTTGTTTTATTCCGCTGGGACGCCCGCGACAAAGACAACCCCGTTTGGAGCCAAGCGTTCTCACCCGATAATGGCAAGACATGGGAATGGAATTGGTACAACGTTTCGCGCAGGATCAAATGACCTGTTGGCTCCTTGACCTGCAACGGCTTCCTGACTTTAATTCTTTCCTTTGTTCAAATCATTTTTTGTCAGGCTCAAAACCGCCTTTATTTATCCCGTTAAAACTACCACCTTCACCTTAGACGGTGTTTCCTTTTGGCATTTTCATTTGTCATTCGCCACTCACCGGGCGTTAGGGCAGGTTCGTCATGCCTTTCCTAATATTTTCTTCCGTAGATCAACACATCCTTGAGCATATTCTTTGCAAAAGCGTAGGAGAGGCCTTTATCGACAAATGACTTAGCCGGTTCCGTTGGAAAAAAAGAAACGGCCGAGGGAACCTTCATACTCCATGATCCCGATGGATGCAGTTCACCGGGGGTGATGATCACCACGTGGCCTGCACCTTCCGGGTTAGTATAAACGGCGATCACGGCTTTTTTAGAGTTGGCATACTCTTGGGCAGCTGTGAGCACATGTTGTTCATAGGAATGCCCGAGCAACGTCCACTGATCGCTGTTTCTGACAAAACCGGGTATTTCGTTGTTGGCCATGTAGCGGCCCAATTTCTGAGAGTAAAAATCATTGACCTTGTAGATCTTGTTTAGCGATTCACCGGTAAACTGATTGCAATCGGTACGCGACGATTGCTTGCACTTCAAAAATTCCTCGAGGGCAGTAGTTAACTCCTGCTTCCAGTTCGTGTTGATGTTTTGCCCGTAACTTTGGCCACACCATGACAACACCATGACTAATAGACAGAATTTGAGGGTTTTCATAATCGAACAAGGTTAGTTTTAAATCTTTCTGCTAAGAATGCACCGGCAACGGATGTTGCCAAAGTGAAAGCATTCTATTTATGTTACGTGTAATATTACCAGCTAAAAAAGAGAACACTTAGCTGTTCGTGGAGCCTGTATAAAATTAAAATAAACCTATCGCGGAAGAAAGTTCTTATTATAATCTTTTTTGCACCTTATGGGAGTGCACTTGAACTTTTACCCTTAGCGCCCGCTTCATCTCTGAGAACGAAGAGACGCAGAAACCACTGAGACACAGCGCTGCCGGTGTCATCGGCGTTGCGGCTAAGTTGTGTAGTCATGCCGTTGTAAGTTTACAGGGCAAGGTTCGAAGCTCATCGTTTTAAGCCCAGAAGTCACCGTTTATGAGTTGTAGAATAAGGTCGAACCGCAAAACTGAAACCCTTGAACGATAAGGCGGCATTTGTTATCATTGTGATGAAGCGTTGTCATGAAGAAGGCTGGTCTTACCCTTGGAAAATTCGCCCCCTTTCACCGGGGTCACCAGCTCGTGGTAGAAACCGCGCTACAAGAAATGGACGACCTGGTCGTCGTCATTTACGATGCCAAGGAAGTAACACCCATACCTTTGAGCGTACGGGCAAGCTGGATCCGGAAATTGTATCCCCAAGTCACACTAATAAAAGGAGTGGACGGACCCGCTGACGCCGGATACACGCCTGAAGTAAAGGCGATCCAGGAACGTTATATTTTAGGGCTGCTCAAAGGCAAACGGATAACTCATTTTTATTGCAGCGAACCTTACGGCCAGCACATGAGCAAAGCCCTGGGTGCCCAGAACAGGGTGGTTGACCTTGACCGCGAGCGGTTCCCCGTGTCGGGAACGGCCATACGCCAAGATCCTTTTAAGCATCGAGCATTCATTCACCCAATTGTATATAAAGACCTGATAACCAATGTAGTTTTCTTGGGTGCGCCATCTACTGGTAAAACCACTGTTGCGGAAGCCTGCGCCAAACACTTCAGCACCACATGGATGCCGGAATACGGTCGTGAGTACTGGGAAAAGAACCATGTGGACAGGAGATTAACCGTTGAACAGCTGGTTGAACTGGCCGAAGGGCACCTTGAACGAGAAAATGCCAAATTGCTGGAAGCCAATCAGTTTCTGTTTACTGACACCAATGCTATTACGACGTATATCTTTTCACATTATTATCATCAACGAGCGCTGAAAAACCTTGCTGACCTTGCCAGGCTGGCGGAGAAACGTTACGACCTTGTTTTTCTCTGCGACACCGACATTCCTTACGACGATACCTGGGACCGCTCGGGCGATACTAACCGTATGGAGTTTCAGCAACAGATCATGATCGACCTTGAAACACGGAATATTCCCTTTAAATTATTAAGCGGAACCCTGTACGACCGGGTGAAAACGGTAGAATCAGTATTGCAAACATTTAAAAAACGATATTCAGACCATGAGTGACCTGTTCAACAAGGCGATAAGCATATTTCAGAAAGTGCCGCAGGCGCCTACGAATCCGCATACCGGCGCTGAGAATTTCAAATTTGACATTCAGGATCTCTATACCGATAGCGAAACCAGGTCTACCCAACCGCAGCAAGCTATGCTCGACGAAAAATTGAGGCAGGCTTATTTTTGGATTACCAACACGGCGATCATCAGCCCTTATTACGATATAGAATACGACGACGGCGACGCCAAACATTTTACTTTCGGCGATAGCAAAGTGCAGCTTTCGTTGCCGAAGGGTCAGAGTTATTCAAGCTTCGTTTTGATCCCGTTGTTAAACCTTGTGGTGCAGGGAAAGTGTTTGATCGTGGGAGGACCTGGCAGAGGCAAAACTGCCACCTCCATATTGCTGGGATTGCTCGCTGGCTATTCTAAAACCGATGTGATGCGCGCCATCCAGCACGGGCAGCCCCAGATGACGATCAGCGATCTTCTCGGCCACCCGCTGCCGGCCGATATGGTGAAAGCTGAAAAAACTTCCGATATCCGCATCGCCTGGAGAAAATGGCTGGGCATGCGCGTGAAGATCATCGACGAATACAATCGGATACCCACACGAACACAATCGGCGCTGCTCACGGTGCTGGCCGACAACTATGCCGAGATCTTCGACCAGATCTTTGAATGCCCGCCGTCGGCGTGGTATCTCACGGCAAACGACGATGCGGGCGGAGGAACGTACCAGGTGATCGAGGCGCTCAAAGACAGGATCGACATCGTCATTCGCGCCTTTCATTTTAACACGCGCTTCATTGAGGACCTTCAAAAGCGCATCGAGCTCAATTTTAAACCCGAAGCCATGATTCCTGAAGAGATCATCTTCAGCGAAGACGAACTTGACACTATCAACAGACAGATCCGTATGGTGGAGATTCCTGCACCATTACGCAAACGCATCGAGTTCTTTTGCCGCAACTTCGAATTCTTCGAGCCCGCTTCCGACCGGTTAGAATATATGACCAAAGATACCGCCAAACTTTCGGGCATGGACTTTCATACACTCTTCCGACAGGACAGTGGCAAAGACCATGTGAAAGATCTTGGCTCACAAACCACCAACGGCATCTCCGTACGCAAGATTCAGACGTTATTGATCTTCTCTAAAGCATTGGCTTATTTCAGGGGAAATAAGGCTGTGGAATTGGAAGACATCAGGCAGATCATACCATTTGTGCTGCACGACACCTTTACTCCCCACCTCGAGTCTCCGTTCTTCGACC
>JBMOKS010000780.1:3593-4625 GCA_049324355.1 Bacteroidota bacterium | reverse complement strand
ACAAGCCACATCGGAAATGCTCGCCGATAAATTCAATGTCAGCGAAAGCACAGTGAAAAGAGACGCCAAGTTCGCTGAAGGTCTGAATATTATCAGCAAAAGCAACCCCCTGTTGAAAACCAAGATCTTGGCCGGTGCTGTAAAAGTGAAGAAGGCAGACATTCAGATCTTATCGAATGCCAAGAACCTTGATCGCCTGGTGATCAAAAATGAGGCGGATCTTTACAATAAAGCGAAAATAATTCGCGACGATATCCTCGACGAGGTCGAAACCCGCATCAAAAAGATCGATAATGAAAAGATCGAAAAGGCGCAACAAATCCTCAGAGACTCTGAGCCGGTATTTCTAGACAAAGACGATCGGCTGCGAAAAATCAAAGGAATGATCATTTCAGCCATCAACCGGGCTATCAACAAAAAGGACATTCACGCCATCAAGGAACTTAAAAAACTGATCGACCGGCTGGCCGATGAACTTTTTGACTGAAAACGATCAAAGGGTCATTTTCAACTTTCGATCAATATTTATTTATCAGATTTTGGGAGTCGTTTAGACTCCCCATCTTTTGCGATCCAATTGACAAGAATATTTTACACCTGTTTTGAGCATCAGCTTCCCGCACACGCATTTGACCGTTACCTGAGGTCGCTGCCCCTCAATTTGCAGAATGATGTGATGCGCTATCGCGAGTGGAGGGATAAACACCTTGTGCTTTTTGGAAAAATGCTGCTGCGCGAAGGCCTGAAGTATTTTCGCGCAGATAATTGCACGCTCGACACCATTCAATATTCAGCGTTCAAACGGCCTTTTTTTAACAACGGCATTGATTTTAATATTTCGCATACAGGCAAATGCGTAGTGTGCGCCATCAGCGATACCGTCAAAGTAGGAATTGATATCGAGGAAATCACTCCGATAGACATCCTGGATTTTCAGGGCCAATGGACGGGCGCGGAATGGAGCCATATTACCCGCTCCGATAGCAGCCATCTTGAGTTTTTCAGATGCTGGACAAAAAAAGAAGCTGTTAT
>JBMOKS010000780.1:0-3583 GCA_049324355.1 Bacteroidota bacterium | reverse complement strand
AACGGCAAGGGACTATACATTCCCTTACACGAGATCGAGGTACTGAATGATCCTGTGCACGTCGGCAATGAATCATGGTTTTTAAAAGAAATCAATCTCGGCAAGGCTCACATGGCGCATCTCGCTACCAGCGCCGGGCTATCCACTGAGCCTGTCGTGGAAAGAATAATTTTTTAGACCCGCCATCACAAGACACTGTGAAGGTCATCCAGCGCCTGGAAGAATTGTATCACATCCTCGGGTGTATTGTACAGGTAAGCCGAAGCCCGTAGTATTTCTCCAACGGATTGGCTTCTGAGGAACGGCTGGGAACACATATGGCCCGTTCGGCACATGATGCCATATGAATCGCTCATCATTCTGGCCACTTCCCCCATATTGTCGAACCCCTTAATACTGATGCTGATCAAGGCGGCGTGATCGAATGTTTGGCCACGGCCGATAGTCCTGATATAATCTCGCTTCAATGCCTCCGACAGCATCAATTCACCCATGCGCTTATCGTGTTGATAAATGAATTCTTCGCCGATCTTCTCCAGGTAGCGAATAGCCGCGGCCCATCCGAACACACCATCAATGTGCGGCGTTCCTGCTTCCAGTAAGTGAGGAAGTTTTCGTGTCCTATAATGATCAGTTTCCACCCAGTCCACCATGCCCCCGCCCAACAGCATAGGTTCCAGTTTGCTCAGAAGTTCCTGTCGCCCGCAAAGCAGACCAATTCCTGTGGGGCCTAGCATTTTATGTGCCGAACAAGCTATGAAGTCTATATTACTGGTATTTAGTTTTAGTCGCCGGTGAGGAGCGGACTGTGCGGCGTCTACCACTACCAAGGCTCCCGCTTGCCGGGCCATGGCCGCCATTTGCTCCAGCGGTATATATAAGCCTGTTACATTCGAGCAATGGGTTAACGCCACAACCTTCGGGCGCAAGCGAAGCAACTCCTCGTAGTGGTTCAGGTCAACCTGTCCATAGTTGTCGGTTTTGGTCAGGCTTACGCGACAGCGGCTCGACCACGGTAAAAAATTGGAGTGATGTGCATCGAGTGTTCCAACCACCAGGTCGTCAGGCGCGAGTTTCAAGCCGATAGCAATAAGGTTTAATGCTTCGGTGCAGTTCTTAACAAAAATGATTTCGTTGCCGGCGCATCCCATATACTGAGCAATTTTATATCGGCCTTCTTCGAAACCGGTAGATGCTTGTTCCGACAGGAAATGTTTGCCGCGGTGGATGTTGGCACTGATCTCCTCGTAATATTTTACGATGGCCGCTATCACCGACTTGGGCTTCAACGTTGTAGCGGCGTTGTCAAGATAATTGATCCGGTTCCCGTCCAGTAGCCGGGTCAGCACGGGAAAGTCATCGCGATGCACTTGTTGTTCGGGCAAGACTGTGGTTATGGCAGCGTTATTCATATTTGGAATCCTGAATTGATTTTTTCTTTGGTCAGCGACGAAACGCAGGAAAGGAACTTACCAGACCGTTCGGTAGGAATGTAGTGAGTTTGGACTACTTGCAACGAAATGTCCGGACCTAGTTTTAACCTGAGACGATCCACGAGATCATCTTCGGCACGTGTTATATACTCGTTATTGGTGATGAGACTTAATTCATAGTTTTTTTCGTCGTGTTGCTCAAAACGGTACATTGTTAGCCACGGTGGATTCATGACGAGTTGATCGAGAGATTTTGGTGTCAGCAGGATCGTGTTATCCCGTATTATGAAGTCACTGAGTCTTCCGTGGAATTCGACAGTGGGGAAGCTGTGGCCGCAGGTACAATGGCTGCTTACCAATTTGTAAATGTCGCCCGTTTTGTATCGAAGTTTTGGTGTGCATCCGTTATCAAGCGTGGTTACATATAGCTCGCCAAGTTCTCCCGGTTCAACAGGCTTTCCCTGAGCGATCAATTCGATGTAGTATGATTTGTTATTGATATGCAATTGGCCTTGGGCGCACTCCAATGCAAGCCACCCAAGCTCCGACATTGATACAAATTCTGCATAGGGCGTTGCTGCTCCAAATAGTTCTTTTACTTGCCTTTTACTAATCTGAGTCGGTATGGTATACGACGACAAGATCGGTGCCACGGGCGGGCGATAGCCCCGGGTTTTCATATACCGCGACAAGAATGCGAGATGCGTGGAATCGATATAATACATCGAAGGTTTGAACAAGCTGAGTTCTCGTACATTATTTTCGAGAATTTTTTCGGTTGTAGTAAGCAGGTCGTGGTATACTGACAGTACAAGCGTTCCATCTTTCAGCAACCGATCAGCCATGGTGCTGTTGGGATTGGCGCACTCTACATCAGAGCAATTGGGCGCAGCATAGCGAATGTGGCGTCGGGGTGTTGCCGAAAACGCGGCTGCCACTTCAGGATATACCGATAAAGTTTCCATGGCTCTCTTCATATAAAATAATCCAACTTCCATGGTGATAAGGCGTTCGGAAGCTGTGCCCGAACTTTGAGTTCGGTACAAGCGCTCATCTTGCATGGTAAACCCGTGCGAAAGCACTTTCAATGGAAAGTTCTTCCGGTAGTGTATTTTACTGGTTGGAGGCACCCCGGTGATGTCCTTGAAATGTCGCAAGGTGCTCAGCGTCACGCCGCTGGACTCCAGGTATTCCTTATAAAACGGTGTCTTTTCATAGGCATATTCGATCTCTTTGATCGCCCTGTCAAGATTTTGGTTGGTATTCAGCATTGTAACAATAAAATTGAAACCAATAAAACAGTGTTAGCCAAGCTCCTGCTGACCTGACCAAGCCCTTTCTGACCGATCGCTTACGCTTACCGGTCGAAGGGTCAATTTGAAATTTCGAGTTGAGACCTCACATCCTGTACAGTAGCAGTCCGATGAGGATCATCGCAATGAACAGCATCATGAGTACATATAATGTATTCCTTTTGTTATTCTTCTTTAGAAATCTTCCTAGCATGTTTAATCTGTTTTTTTAAGAACGCTTGCATTTGATTATCCCAAAGGGAAACAATTTTCCTGAAAATTAATCAGGGCATCATTTGTTTTTTTTAAAAAATTATTGATTTTTGAACGCAGGGCTTAAAACGCCCCAATCCTGTATTTTAATTTTATGAATATCTGAGACACTGAAGACTATTTTCTACAGTGATCAGTTGATGTCTTGTGCACTGTGCGGGACAATGGAATGTTTTTGTTACCACTTATTAATTTAAAATGTTATGCGCGTACCTGCCATTATTGAAGTGAAAAATCACTTGGATGAATTGAAGAAAAATGGAGCCATTAAAGCGTGGGAACTGCCCTATGAAAACTTGCTGACGCGGTTGAGCGCGGCGATCTTCTTCATCGAGCCCGTTGAGAATGCCGATGCCATGCCCGGCGTATGGAACGAACTGACCAAGTACGATAATTTCAGTTATCGTATCAATGAAGAGAAAAAACTTAGCCAAATGTTGTTCCGTGTCACGTTCAGCCAGGAAGAGAAGTCGAAGAATATGGAGAAGGCCATGACAGGTGTCCCGGCCAACGCGTAAGGTATTGTAATCGTCGTTTGATAAGATAAGTACATAACATAAGCGCCAAGCGCTAGGAAAACTCATT
>JBMOKS010000779.1:0-4642 GCA_049324355.1 Bacteroidota bacterium | reverse complement strand
CAAGAATGCACGCCTGAATGGAAGGCCACTTAACAAATCCACTATTACAGGTACTTTGATTTTGTTCAAGAAGAGGAGGATTGTCGAAGTTGCGAGAGAAGTAAAAGACGGAGAACGTGGAAGGCCTGCTGTATTGTACAGGTTGACTTAAAAGGGACAACTTCTGAACTAAGCTAAGCCCCTGTCGATATACTGAATCATGGTAACCAGCATGTTCCGGACTGATTCCTTTGTTCCTGTCTCTACACTGTAGAATTTCGACCGGAAACTTCCATAAGATATTGTCTCCGAACGTTTGGTGATCACATACTTCACCAGGAAATGAAGTATTTGACTCAAATTATTGTTAAGGATGAATTTTGTTTCCATAAAAATCCGGAGAAGATAGGCCAACTGTGAAACGGAAGCCTGAAATTTCAGTTTAAAACCCGACAGAAAGGAATCCGAGGCCCGGTCGGGAGAGCTATTACCTGATTGCTGCAGACGTTCCTGGTAGTCAATTTCTTCGTTGATGTAAATATTCAGTTGATCCTTCAGCGGAGTTCCATTTTGATTATATCGTATTCCGGGCTTAACCTGCGACTGATTGATCTTTTTCAGAACAAAGGAAAGCTTTTCAATTTTCTCAGCTCTTGTTTCGGACTGGTCCAAGAGCGATGAAATGTAGTGAGCATGGTAGGTGAGCACCTTTATTGAATTGTAATTCAGGTAATACATTGCCTGACGGAGCTCGTCATCCCAATCCTGAATCTCCGATTCTCTTTCAATTAGACGGAACAGTTCCTTCTGAACTTCTTTTGCATACATCACTTTCCGGTACGTAATACCCTGGTCAGCCTTGCTGTCAAAGATCTTCTTGGGGATATGAAGGAGTAAATTCACCAGGCGCTGATCAGCCTCTTTCGCAGCTAATGCTTTTTGCAATTTTCTGATGTTTGTCCTGGCATCCTTGCGGGCTATATCAATATACCCTTCAGGCGCCTTCGCGTCCTGGTCAAAGTATTTTGTAAAGTGACGTTCAACAAACAGAAGGAGTTCCTCGAGGCCTGTGTAGAACAGTTCGTAAAACTGCTTACGATTTCGATCTGCAGGATTCTCACTGTTGATAAACAAGGCTGCTTTGTCCATCAATTGGATCAATGCCCGCTGGTGGTACTGGATGTATCGTTCCAGGTGACGTTCGTCTTCGAACGTAAATACTTCGTGAATAAAAGTCTGCTTAATTCTTTCTACTTCCTGTTTGATGGCATCTTTTAGGCTAATACGCTGCTTCTCATCACGGATCGTCTGATCTCCTGATGAGATGAGTTTTTCCAACTCTTGCAATTCATATCGAACACCTGGATGCATGGCCTGTAAGACCGGTTGAATGAGCCGGTGTGTTTATTCATATTGATATGTAATACCTTTTCTATACGATCAATTGACTTTGTTACAAGCTTGAGCAGTCATTCCCGGTCAAACTGTACTTGCTTTTACTTTGGACGATGAACTCAACATTCAGGGAATTCTCAATCGATTTCAGAGCCATTCGTTCATCTACTTTGTAGAAAGTAGCAGTCAACTGGCAGTGCAACAATTTCGAATTGTCAACATCGATTTTGATGTCATACTGCCTCTCAAGAAACGCAACTACGTCATTCATCTGAGCACTGTTGAACTGCACTCCGTGCGTAGTGCTGAGCCAGGTTTGACGGAGCAGCAAGACAAAGAGCACAGCAACAATTGCCAGGATGATCGTGTAGAGTGCATACCGAAGTCGTCTCTTCTTTTTAAGACGGTTGTGCATTCGTTGTTTTATCTTCTCAAAACCGTTATCGTCCTCTTGGGGATGATCACCAATCATTGCCGAATTTTCCCAGAGGAGTTTTATGTCCTCAAACTCTTGCCGGTTAGCTTCGCTTTTGGCTATCCAATCCTCCAGTTCTCTTTGTTCTGATGGATTGGCTTCACCTGAAAGCACTTTGTAAATGAGCGATACTCTGTCCATGGTGGTGGCTTTCTACTTTATAACTCTGAAAACTGGCGCGATTTCCTACGTCAGGATCGGATTTTTTTTTGTGATTTGAGTTGAAGGTGTTCACGGAGCCTTTTTTTGGCGCTCGTGAGGCTCTTTTCTACCATCTTAATACCGACTCCAAGCCGTGATGCGATTTCCTCGTTATGCAGTTCTTCTTCAATCTTCATCATCAGGCATTCACGTTCCCTTTTCGGGAATCGGGCAATGATATCCAGTATCTCCTGTGTGATCTCAACCTGGATAATCCGGTCTTCTATTGACTGCTCCGCAAGGCCAAAGGATTGTCCATTCATCAGCCGTATTTTTCGTTTGCCGAGAGTAACGTTCTCGTTGTAATAGGTCATTGACTTATTCCGGACGATTCTTACCAGGTAATGCTGAATAGACCGTTCTTGGTAGTTCCCAAGTTCCCTCGAATTTTGCCACACATAGGCGAAGGTGTCCTGCACAATGTCCTTTGCTGCATCCCTGTCGTGAGTCAGGTTGTAAGCTATTTTTAGAAGGCTTTTGTAATAATTGTCGCACAGAATTCTAATAGCTCTCCTCGGATAGGAAAGCAGCAACTTTCGAATATCATGGTTATTGACGGGGTCAGGCATCTCACAACAGATTTCTCAATGGGTGGAATCGAGGGCTAATAGCGGTAACCCCAGGCCAACCGTTGGCATTAAACCACCACGTTAAAATCGGCAAACGAACATGCTATTAAAAATTTTTCAAAAATAGCTTCCCTTAATTTAAGGCTTACCGGGGTAAAAATGAAACCATGAGGTTTCCGGTACCGAATAAAAAAGGGGAATTAACCCCTTTTGCTCATGCTGTGTGGTCAATGGCTTCATCCACACTCTTAACTGTATAGCCGCGTTCACGCAACTCTTTTCTGGCTTGGTCGTCCCATTTGTCACAACCCGACTCAATCATCATCATGTATTTCACGTGTGCCTGATCCTCATCGTCATAGTAAAACCGGATGTCAAGATAGGTTCCGAAGTCATGCGGGCAACCCACTACCTTGAAGAATGAACCATCCGGGCTATTTCCGAAAGTTCGTTTCAATTGATCAATGTACACACGGACTTCAATGCGGGCGTTGTGCATGTAGTTGTCCGTCCCAACCTGTGCGCAAGGCTCATCACATGGTGTTGTTTGTGAAAGAAAGATGTAGTCTAACATAGCTGTACTGTTTTAGTTGAACATCATTTTTGTGCTCAACCAACCGGCCTTTTCCGGAACGGCTGTCGCGTGGGTTTGATGGGCAAGCCAAGAGGAAGCGGAATAAATGGGAAGGCAGGCCGTAGGCAGGTGCCCGTTTATGCCGAACTCTCTTGGCGGAGTTCCGGAACAAGGCCGAACTTTGCAGAGAAAATGATGAAGGATAGAAACTTATTTGAAGTGATAACCACATCGGAGGGTAAACCTTAAAGACTTGAAACAAAAATTCAACTAACTTCTTTACTCAACACCATTTGAAAATTAGATGGTACAAAAAGGTAACTTTGGGTGGCCATGGGATTTTAATAACAACCAGCACCGGCAATGAACCGACCGATCGAAATTCTTTTAATAGATGACAGCACACACGATGCCTACCTGATTATTCGCGCCCTGAAAAAATGTAGCCTTGACGATAAGATTGTTCATTTCGAAGACAGTGATGAAGCACTCGATTTTCTCATGACTGTGGAGAACTTGACCAAGCTTCAGCACAGCAACACACCTAAACTGATTTTACTTGACCTGAAAATGCCAAGAGTGAACGGCATTGAAGTCTTGAAAAAAATTAAGTCAAACGCGCAGGTCAAGAGCATTCCGGTGGTTGTATTCTCATCTTCCAAAGATTTTTCTGACGTTGAAACTTGTTATGAATCTGGTGCCAATAGCTATGTGGTAAAGCCGGTTGCCTACGAAGACTTTTCGGCCGTGGTAGAAAAAATAGGGTTGTATTGGGTGCAGGTAAATGTAACACTGCAATAGCACTTAACTTAATCCGTAGATTCGATGATGAGTTTCAGCACGACATGCGCAAAGAAGGCAGCCAGTGTTCGGATCAGAATTGTCCACTACAAGTGTGAAGCCTCGACCCCTTAACGAAAAAAATCCCCTCCGTCTGAGGGGATTTCTGTTTCGTGCTCCCGGCAAGTAATCATCTAACAAAAGGCCGAGGTCACGGTGTTCAAAGCCACAACGTAAATATAGTTCAAACCCAAACATGTCCTTGGTTCAATCGGGAATTTGGATTGGTTCACCTTTTTCGACAATACAAGATCGGGACAAATGAATTGAAATTTGCGACTTTGCAGCCCGATAAAGTCGACTCCAATAAAAATCCCCTCCGCCTGAGGGGATTTTGTTTCAGTGACCTTCGGTAAATTGAGACAAATTAGTTCTTTTGCTCAGGCCACTACCTACCCTTATCGTAGGACTATTGGAAACAGTATTAAAATTAAATCATGTATCCGATGGAGTAAAGCCTGTTTGAAATTATCAATACTCCGACTGCATCCATGATGTAAGCAGTATCCACTACAAGCGATAGGATGGCCTTTCCTCTGTGAGTGGATATGTAAGAATTCTTTGCTAAGTGTCAGGTTCGTCTAAATCACAAATCCAGAGTTTTCAGGT
>JBMOKS010000778.1:2322-4650 GCA_049324355.1 Bacteroidota bacterium | reverse complement strand
CTTCGATACATACAAACAGAAAGGAAGTCGCTTGCAGGTGAACTTATTAATACAAGGATTGCTGGCCGCGCCTACCAAGCGCAGGCGATTCGATCTGTCCTGGAGGGAATTGAAAAGAGAAAGAGAAAGTTCTTGCTTGTGATGGCCACCGGCACCGGTAAGACTCGCACTTGTATTGCATTGGTTGATGCACTTATGAAAGGAGGATGGGCACAGCGAGTGCTATTTCTGGTCGACAGAATTTCTTTGCGCGATCAAACGCTTACCGAGTTCAAAGAGCATCTGCCTGATGAACCAAGATGGCCGAAGGAAGGCGAGACAAATATCTCTAAAGAACGAAGGATCTATGTTTCAACGTACCCAACTATGTTGAACATTATTCGCGATCAACATAATTTATTGTCACCTCATTTTTTTGATTTCATTGTTGTCGATGAGAGCCATCGTTCTATCTACAACACATATCAAGAAATTCTGGAATACTTCAGCACAATTACATTGGGACTAACAGCAACACCAACGGATGTTATTGATCACAATACCTTCAACCTATTTGAATGCGAAGACGGGCTTCCAACCTTTGCCTACTCGTACGATCAGGCTGTAAGCAACATTCCTCCTTACCTGAGTGGATTCCAGGTGATGAAAATAAAGACCAAGTTTCAAGAAGAGGGAATAAATAAGCGGACGATCTCTCTCGAAGATCAAAAAGGGCTAATGCTTGAGGGGAAAGAGGTAGAGGAAATAAACTTCGAGGGAACAGACCTGGAAAAGACCGTTGTAAATAATGGAACCAATGTACTCATCGCTCGTCAGTTTATGGAGGAGTGCATTAAAGATCCGAACGGAGTGCTACCTGGAAAAACTATCTTCTTCTGCATGAGCGTAAAGCATGCCAGGCGCTTGGAGGAGATCTTTGACAAACTGTATCCCGAATACAAGGGGGAGCTTGCCAAGGTGTTGGTATCCGATGACCCCCGTGTATACGGACCTAGTGGATTGCTTGATCAATTCAAAACGCGAGATATGCCTCGCATTGCCATTAGTGTCGATATGCTTGATACTGGAATCGATGTGCGTGAACTGGTAAATCTTGTATTTGCAAAACCTGTCTATTCATACACAAAGTTCTGGCAAATGATCGGACGGGGCACTCGTTTACTCGATCCTGAGAAGCCTAAGCCATGGTGCACGGAGAAGGATGTTTTTCTGATTCTAGACTGTTGGGATAATTTCGAATACTTCAAGCTTCATCCAAAAGGGAAGGAGCTTAAATCGCAGGTCCCGTTGCCGGTACGACTCTTCGGTTTTCGCTTGGACAAAATCGAAGAAGCAATCGCTCAATCCAACTCTGATCTTGCCGAAAAGGAGGTAATGCGCTTGAGGAAACAAATTGATATGCTACCACAACAATCGGTCACTGTTATGGATGCTAAGTCTGATCTGCAGAGGATCGAGGACATGAACTTCTGGACAAGACTTGACCCGAATAAAATCGATTTTTTGCGGATGACCGTAAAACCATTGCTGCGTACAGTGTCCAATGCCGATTTTAAGGCCATGCGATTCGAAAAGGACGTTGTTGAAACATCGTTGGCTCATTTGCGTGGTGAGCAGGAAAAATTCGATACAATGAAGGACAGCCTAGTTGAAGAGATTACCAAGCTCCCATTGTCAATTAACACCGTAGCTGAACACGAAGAACTTATTCGAAAAAGCCAAACGAATCACTTTTGGGCAACGGCAACGGAATCCTCGTTCGATCAGTTGATCGAGGAGCTGTCACCACTCATGAAACTGATCGATTCATTTGTGGTTCCGTTGGGGCCAGCGACATTCAACTTTAGAGACGATGTTTATAAAAAAGAGTATGTAGAGTTTGGCCCTCAGCACGAAGCACTAAGCGTAGCCAAATACCGCGAATTAGTCGAGAAGCGCGTGAACGATCTGGTATCGAAAAACACCATACTTCAAAAGATCAAAGACGGCAAAGAACTCAACGAATACGAAGCTGAGAAACTGGCTGAACAACTCAGGGAGGAGCATCCACATATCACACTCGATTTATTGCGTAGGGTCTACGACCACAAAAAGGCAGAGTTCACGCAGTTTATACGACATATCCTTGGTATTGAAATCTTGGAAAGTTTCCCACAAACTGTCTCAAAAGCATTTGATCAGTTTATCGCTGACCATGGGGATCTTACTGTGCGACAGCTACAGTTTCTCGACTTGCTGAGAGGTTTTATTCTCGAGAAGGGCGATATCACAAAAAGAGACTTGATACAGTCCCCGTTCACGATGCTCCACCCGGAAGGTATCCGCGGT
>JBMOKS010000778.1:0-2312 GCA_049324355.1 Bacteroidota bacterium | reverse complement strand
CAAATAATAAATTTTACCCAACGGTTAGTGGCGTAGGCACTTAAAAGAAATGTTACAGAGTAATCCGATACTAAAGAGCCTGATTGATAAGCTGTGGAATAATTTTTGGAGTGGCGGCATTTCCAATCCCCTCACAGCGATTGAGCAGATCACCTATTTGATATTCATGAAACGCTTGGATGACTTGGAGGCCAAGCGGGAACGTGATGCAGAGTTTACTGGCGAAGAGTATTCTTCTCGCTTCAAAGGCAGGTTCAGAGTCCCGGGGACGGATGAAACAATTTCTAAGGAGAAACTCCGCTGGAATTTTTTCAAACAACTTCCTGCCCAGGACATGCTAATACATGTTCAAACCAAGGTGTTCCCTTTTTTAAAGACACTGAACAGCGAACTTTCTCCGTTCACTAAGTCCATGGAGAATGCTGTTTTTATCATGCCGAAACCATCATTGCTCGTAGAGGCTATCAGTATCATCGAGCAAATTTTCAACGAAATACAACGGGATGCAACTGAAGGTGGCCACGCTTTTCAGGACATACAGGGCGATGTGTACGAAATGCTCTTGAGTGAAATTGCGTCAGCCGGAAAAAATGGACAATTCAGAACCCCACGTCACATCATTAAGTTAATGGCCGAGCTAGTCGCCCCCCAATTGGGGCAACGCATCGCAGATCCAGCATGCGGTACATCGGGCTTTTTATTAGGCGCATATCAATACATTTTAACTGAAGAGGTCCGGAAAAAGAATCCAAAGAAATTAGTACGAGATGAGGATGGTTTTGAGCGAGGGACTGTAAGTGCAGCGCTGGATGAAAGAAAGAAACGGATACTAAACGACAGTTTATACGGCTTCGACATAGACACGACCATGGTCCGGCTGGGTGCTATGAACCTGATGATGCATGGCATTGATAACCCACATATTCACTACCATGACGCCCTTAGCAAGAATTTCAATGAAGATGGGCGTTACGACAAAATCATGGCAAATCCACCCTTTACCGGTAATATCGACAAGGGTGACATTAATGAAAGCTTGAAACTACCAACTACTAAAACAGAGTTGTTATTTGTCGAACGTATTTTTAACATGCTCAAAATGGGCGGTACTGCGGGGGTGATAATTCCGCAGGGTGTTTTGTTTGGCACAGGCAAAGCGTTTATTGAAATACGGAGGAAAATAGTTGAGGAGGCGGAATTAAAGGCGATAGTCACCCTGCCGAGTGGTGTTTTCAAACCTTATGCAGGCGTAAGCACCGCAATCTTGTTATTTACAAAAGGTGGTGAAACAAACAGCGTGTGGTTTTACGAATTGTTGAGTGATGGTTATAGTCTTGATGACAAAAGGAACAAGCTGCAAGGCTTCGGAGACTTGCAAGACGTAGCCGCGCAGTATCATAAGCGCGATATCAATAGAGATACAGATCGAACAAAGAGATCTTTTTTTGTGGCAAAAGAAGAGCTTGTCAAGAACGACTACGACCTGAGTTTGACGAAATACAAAACTGAGATTTTTGAAACCATAAAGTTTGAGAATCCATCCCAGATACTTAAGAAACTTAAGATAATAGAGACTCAAATCCAATCAGGCATAACGAGTCTTGAGAAAGTGATTTCATGACCAGCTTTAAAACATATAGGCTCGAGGAAATTTGTGATATACAAATTGGCAAAACCCCAAGGCGAGAAAATAGGACTTATTGGGGAAAGGGATTTCCATGGGTAAGTATCTCAGATATAAAATCAAGAGAAATTGTACACACCAAGGAGCAAATCACGAAAGAGGCTGTAGAAGAAAGCGGGTGCAAACTCATTCCAAAAGGGACTTTACTCCTAAGTTTTAAGCTTAGTATCGGCAAAATGGCTTTCGCAGGTACTGATCTCTACACAAATGAAGCAATTGCTGCGCTTTTGATTAAGAAACCTGCCGAGATTCATCCGTGGTACCTTTTTTATGCTCTGAGAAATACCCGGCTGGTTGGCGCAAACAACGCTGCGATGGGTGCAACCCTGAACAAAGAATCGTTAAAGGCAATTAGGCTACCTATACCCGATAAATTTGAGGATCAACTTCATATTGTCAACGTGTTAAGCAAAGCCGATGAATTGGTGGCGCAGCGAAATGAAACCATTCTATTACTCGATGAATTTCTGAAAAGCTCCTTTCTCAATATGTTTGGAGATCCTTCCTCAAACAAAAAGAAATTCCCAGTTGGGACCATCCGAGACCTCGTAACGGAAGTGAAGTATGGTACGAGCAAATCGTCAGGCCTTGATGGAAAGTATCCGTACTTGAGAATGAACAACATTTC
>JBMOKS010000777.1:0-4672 GCA_049324355.1 Bacteroidota bacterium | reverse complement strand
CCGTGAGCAAACCAAACTTAAGACCTTGCTCCACGAAACTGCGTCTCGACTTTTGCTGGTTATCTTTTTCAGCTTCCATAGTTTTCTTATTTCGTAAAGCCCTTTGGTTTTAACCAACTTAACAGGGATTGATTTGACATTTTCTTTTCGATGACCTTTGCATTTTTAACAGCATCCTTTCTCACCTTTACTGCCTTGCCTTCAGCCGTAAGCATGGTGACGAATTCATCGTCTTGCTTTTGTGCGTTTACTGAGCCTGCTGCCAATGATTTTGTTACTGGTAAAAAAGGCAGAGCAAGACTTACGCGTAAAAACTTTTTTCGTGAAAGTTGATTGTTGGCACTTTCTGGTTCCATAGTTTATTTCAGTTAGAAGTTCCAGAGCCTGTTAATATTGAAGCCAATGAGAAATTGCTTCTCAGATAGTTTGTTAGGGTTCAGCATGTAATTCTTTTGGGGAACGATGCCATTATAGTTACCTACAAATACCTGGAAAGCATGTGAACTGGTGGACATTTCAATACCTATCGCCAGTCCCGGATTGTCAGAGTTTTGGTCAAGAGGTTGGCTATAATCGAAAAGGATCGCAGTCTTATCACTGATGCTTACTTTGCCACCCAATGCTATTGCAAATTGATTATTGGAAAGTGACTCATCTACAATATTATAGTGCGAAAAGCTCGGAGCAACCTGCAACGACACCGTCCGGCTGAACCTGCGCATGACAATCAATTGACTGAAGTAAGAGAGTCTGTTCGAAGATTTAGGGAAGAAATCGGACTCACGCGCATCGATGGCCGTGTTACCATAAAAGGTTAAGCTCACCGGCACACGCCCCGAACGGGTTTGCCGTAGAAGTCCTACTCTCAGATTGAAATCCTGTAGGCGATCATTTTTTGTTGTGCCAAATCCAAGCGTAATCCGATCCGTGATGGCGTAACTTAGCCCGAGCCTGATATTAGACGGGCCCCAGATGCCCAGAAGGTCTTTGTTGCCGCTTTCGATTACACCAAACCGGTGCTGGATATCGAATACGAGTGTATTCTTTGAACTGATCATCCCAGTTGGGTTGTCGATCAGCCAGGGACTTCCGAAGGCATCGCGCTCCGGTTTGTCCGTCTTTGGTACTAGCACGGTATCAGCTTCCTGTGCAAGGACTGAAGCTGAGATGGAGAATAAGGTAATGTAAAGGATTATTTTGAGTTTCATGGTCTTGATGGGTTTAAGAGTTGATCAGTTATTGAGTGCTCCTTCGTCTATCCATTTTTTAATCAATGCAATCTTAGCCGGACTCATAGGACCTGCAGGAGGCATGGTATTGCCATCTTCGCTGTTGCCTTCCAGCATCTCAATCAACTCACTCGCTTCTGCATTGCCGGGTATAATGTCTCCCTCATCGATGAGTTCCTCCATCGATTCATAAGCATAACCCTCACGAAAATCCGGTTCCACTTCCGATGGATTGTGGCAGGAGGCACACTCTGCTGTCAGGATGGGTTGGATATCCAGGGCAAAGGATACATTGTCTTTTACTTCCGGCTCAGGGAATTTGTCGTTGTCGCAGGCGCCCAAAAGAAACCCCGCTGCAACTGCTATAAGAATGATTGGTTTGTGTACTGTTTTCATAACTTGGTTTTTAAAGTTTAACATCAACTCTTCATCAATAAAAAATTTTCAATTCATCAAAAAAGATGGCGGATCTATCACATATCCATCCCCTCCATCGCACCGCCACCTTGTTTTACTTTCCATGCACTGTTCAATAAATAGGCACCGGATGTTACTACGCGGTCGCCTGCCATTAATCCACTTATGATTTCTACTTCGCGTTTGTTGCTGATACCGGTTCTAACCATGCGTTGTTCAAACATGCCATCAGGAGTTTCAATCCAAACCGTGGTAAAATTCTCCAGCAGTAGCGCTGATTTCGGTATAACCAGGGTCTCTTTTCTGTTGCGTTTTAAGTAGACATAGGCCATCAAGCCAGGCTTATAATTTCCTTTTTGATTGTTAACCTTGATGCGCACCAGATTGATCTTCGTATTGTCCTCCAGTCGCGGGTTATCGTACACAATCTCACCTTTGATGCGTTCGCCCGGAAAAGCTTCGAACTCCACTTCAAGAGTCGGTGACTGTCTCAGGTAATTGATCTCACTGCTGTATAATTGGGCTTCGATCCATAAGCTATTTAAATCAGCTAGCCTGAACATAGGGCTACCTATCTCAACGTATTCGCCCTCACGTACGAGCAATTCAGACAAGAACCCGCTACGGTTTGAATAGAAGGTAATCAGTGGTGAAATACTTTTCGTCTTTTCAAGCTCATTGATTTGTTTTTCCGTCAGCGTCCAAAGCTCAAGGCGTCTCCGGGCCGCTTCGACCATTCTTTGAGTAATCTCTTTTTGAGTTGTTGCTTTTTTATTTTCATTGATAGCCAGCAGGTATTCATTTTCGTATGACAAAAGTTCTTCACTATAGATACTGTATAAGGGATCTCCGGTTTTCACAAATGTGCCGGGGTTGCGCACAAATAGTTTGTCGATTCTGCCCTTTACGCGGGAGCTGACGATATTGATATTTCTTTCATCAACTGCAGCGGTGCCAATGAGTGTTGTTTCCTCAAAGATTGTTTTGATTTGTGCAGTGTCGATCCGAATATTAGCCACGACTCGTTCCCGGTCGGTTAACGAGAGCATCGCTTCATGCGCATCGCCATGTCCTTCGTGCGCTTGTTCTGGTTTCTTTCCGCAGGATGTTGAGAGGGCGAGAATTAATAGGGTTATATAAATCGTATTTCTATGCATGACTCATTCTGGTTTAACCAAACTTTCACGATCCATTAAGTACCCGGCATCCAGTGCCACTTCATCATCAGCCTCCAATCCACTCACCACAGTTACACGTCCTTGCGAAACTGGACCAAGCCTCACGAATTGAATTTCCAAAATGTGAGTACCCTCTTCGGTTTGCCCCACTTTTTTCCATACGGCCTGCCTACCACCCAAGTACAGAATGCTGGTTGCAGGCAAGGTCAACGACTCTCTTGTTTTTGGGTGGATGGTAGCTTCAAGTAGTGAATTGATATGAAGGCTTCCATTAGCATTTGACAGATACACTCGAACCTGAATGAACTTCTGACCTGTGACATATTGTGGCTCGATGTATCGCACAATAGTCTTAATTGGTTTATCAGGGGCTAACTCACTTTCCATTGTTACACTATCGTTCAGTGCTATTTCATACTGATGAAGGTTGTCGACTGACAGAATACCCCACACCTCACGAAGGTCATTGATCCAAAAAAGTGTTTGCCCTGCTGAAACATATGCTCCTTCGCGAACCGGCCCTGACGCTGTGGACGTGGAAGGTGAATTTGACTGTCGTTGTTGGGAAGTTGCCCCCATACCACCACCCATTTTATTTCCTCCTGAAGAAGCCATTGCCGCTCCTGTTGGGGACATTTGGGTTGATGGCGAATAAAAAATGTATCCGTCATAGGCGCTGTAGATGGAAAGGGTCAGCGATGCCTTGCCTGATTCCACGATCTGTTTTATCTGAGCATCGGTTATTCCCAGAAGTTTAAGTTTATGAGCCGCGTGTTTTGGAAGTTCTCCATCCGGGTCAACTTTATGCGCGTACAATAGTTCTTCCTGATACGTATTAAGATCAGGACTGTACAAGTCAAGTATCCTATCGCCTTTGCGCAAAAATTGATTTTCATATTTCACATAAAGCCTTTCGATACGACCGCCTACTCGTGCAGATACCTGGTTACTCCTGCGTTCATCAAGGGTAATAAATCCATACGCCTCAACAGGACTTGATTGAAGTTGTCTCACTGGCTTCACTAACGCCTGGCTTGAAATAATTTTCCGGTTTGTTGGTTCTGCCGAAATAGAAAGGGCTTTTTGGATCGTTTCATCTTCCGGATGAGATCCATGCTTACTGTGCTCATCATGTGACTCATTTTTACACCCGTAAAAGAGTACGGATAAGCCGATCATTATATATAGAGTGATTCTTCCCATGATGTTATTCTTCAATATCTAATACTTTGAGCGTTCCGGTTTTTTTCAATTCATATTCCCTGACCACCTGGTAGAATACCGGTAGCACGACAAGAACGAAAATGGTTGAGGATACCAGGCCGAACACAAATGGTATGGCGATGGGCTTCATCACATCACTGCCGGTACCCGTAGAGATTAGTATCGGGATTAAACCCAGGATGTTAGCAAGCACGGTCATCAGCAACGGCCTTACGCGTGGTACGGCCCCTTCAAAAATTGAATCGTGTAGATCTTGTTTTTCGATTGTCTCGTTTGAAGCTTTTTTTCTTTCCACCAATCGCTTAATGGAGTCATTCATGTAAGCGATCATCAAAACTCCCGTCTCGACAGCCACTCCGAACAAAGCGATAAATCCCACCGCTACGGCCACCGAAAAATTTACGTTGTAGAAGTACAATGAATAGACTCCACCCACTAACGCGACCGGCACGCTTACAAACACAATAATTACTTCACGGAATGTGTGGAACGTGATGTATAGGATGATACCGATAACAAGCAGCGTAATTGGAATGATGATCATTAATCGTTTTTCTGCACGAACCTGATTCTCGTATTGTCCGCTCCACTGGATATAGTAGCCCTTAGGGAGTTTTTTAAATT
>JBMOKS010000776.1:0-4691 GCA_049324355.1 Bacteroidota bacterium | reverse complement strand
TAAGGTAACAGAAGATAAAGTTATTCATGTGCGAGTCGCTTTGATGCCCAGGCTGGCCGTGCTGATGAATCTTGACGAAAGAGAAACCCTGAAGGTTTTTCTTAACGCCACCAAAATATTGATCCCAGAGGTCTATAAACAGACGCCTTGGTCGGCAAGCTATTTAGCGCAAAATCATTTCGAGGAAATGAAGGATTATTTCCTGAAAGCCACGAACGTTGAGGAAATTCAGCCGGGTATAGCTACTATCGTAGGGGTTGCCTGGTTTAACGGTAAAAAGGGGAGCCGAAATCTCCTTCGATCAGTATTAAAAAAGAGTTCTGAAGCCAAAGGCAAAATGGTTGATTTGGCAATACATTTTCTTGCCGACCAAAAGAAAAGGAACAAAGCGATTAAATTATACAAAAAATATCTTTCTGAGACTGACAAGAACATTGTCAATGAGTACTCCACTGCATTCCTGCATTTGGAGGAAGATAAATTCCAGCTTTATTGGCCCCTGTTAAAAGCCTACTGCAAGTCACCTGTTGCATTCGAATCTCCCAGCTACTTCTTCCAATATTTATTAAAGTGCACAAAGCGCTTTCCCAAAGAATGCCTGTTCCTGATTTCCAATTTTAACAAATACGAGAAGCCTAACATCACCGAAAGTGGCTATTATGATAATGAACCGATTAAGGTTTTGGTCGGTGCTTATAATTCACTCCGTAACGGCAATCAGTTGAATAGGCGTTACATCAACAAAACGATGAAGCTATTCGATAAAATGCTAACGGATGAAAGATTCAGAATGACTGCGGAAAAAATACTAATCGAGGTTGAAGCCTAACGGTTAGAATTTACAGCCAATTCCACATCAAGGCGCCCTTGGCATGAAATCTTCGAAGTCGTTGTAGTATTTAGTAACCAAACCTGGCTTTGAAAAAAGAGCCTCCTGGAATGCGATCTGAGTAAAAATCCTGTAAAGTCTTTTCAGGATTAAAAATTAAATCGATAAATATGTGTAAGTAAATATCAGGATTAAGCGAGTTAAAACTGTAAAGTAATTCCAGGACGATACACTTTTAGGCGCGACCGCATGACCCAGTTTCATCTGCAAGTCAACTTTTTCCTTCGTTTTCAACTCATTTTTAAGTCTAATTCGACTTTCTAGCAAGGCGCTATCAATATCTCCTGCTAACTGCCTAGAGAGAGGCACCTTGTCTTTTCACGTGAAGCAATCTGTCAAATTCGTTTACAGTTCTTAATAGGTGATGATATTCATTCAAAAACGTTAATAATAGTTAAGTGTCACTTTTTACTATCTGTACTTTTGATTCATTGTAAATTTAAGGAGCGTGGACTTTGTGTCGTAGAGCGATCTACTTGGCACATATTATGATAAGTAGAACCTACTATCCATGCTCTGCAAACCTGAATTTGAAGTATGGTGTCGTTGGAGAGGTGCAGAGAGTTAATGAAGAAGCATGGGTATGCTTACACGGATGAACAGCTTTTGAAGGTCCGGGATTTTCTGTATCAACTGGCTGCCATTGAATTGAAAGTCTATCAACGGAGAATAAATGAAAACGAAAAGGGCGATCATTTACACGAGAGTATCCTCAGACGAGCAAGCTGAGAAGGGCTACAGTTTACAGTATCAGGAAGAACAATTGCGTAAGTACTGTACAAACAGAGACATTACTATCGTAGCGCACTACAAGGAAGATTACTCAGCGAAAACATTTGATCGGCCAGAGTTCAATAAGCTCATGAACTTTTGCAAGAGGAATCCTGGTGACGTTGATTTTCTATTGTTCATAAATTGGAGCAGGTTTGGCCGTAACGCTGGCGACTCATATGCGATCATAAAGCAGTTGAATAAACTAGAGATTGATCCCCAGGCAATAGAGCAACCCTTAGACTTAAAGGTTCCTGAAAACAAGATGATGCTGGCCTTCTATCTGGCATCACCCGAAGTGGAGAACGACAGAAGGTCAATCAATGTGAAGTCGGGTATTTACAGAGCAAAGAAGGAAGGACGCTGGACAACACTCGCGCCTGTAGGCTATAGAAATATCAGGACGGAAGATGGAAGGGCGATGATCGTACCAAGTAAGGATGCTCACCTGGTGCGCGAAGCCTTTCAGGAATTTGCAACCGGTGCTTATGGCATGGAGGAGCTGCGTAAAAAGTTGGTCGATAAGGGACTCAAATGCGAGCGCGCAAGATTTCCCGATCTGCTTCGAAACAAGGCCTACATCGGCAAAGTGCTGGTACCCGCTTACAAGGATGAGCCCGAGTACTATGCAAAGGGAATACATGAACCCCTGATTACAGAAGAACTGTTTTTCCGGGTGGAGGATATCCTTGAAGGGAGGTCTCCCAATCGTCCGACTAAGAATACGCTCAAGGAGCAACTTCCGCTAAGGGGGCTTCTGGAATGCCGCATTTGCGGCAAAAATATCTCGGGTAGTGCTTCTCGTGGCAATGGTGGCAAGTATTTCTACTACCATTGCACCTGTGGCTGTCCTGAACGATTCAAAGCTGAGGTTGCCAATAATTGCATTGTCGAATACCTCAAGTCCATCAAGCCAAATCCAATGGTGCTTGATCTGAACTACGAAATCTTGCTTGATACATTTGAGGCCAAGATGAAGAGCGATAGGACTGAGTTGGTCAAGATCGAAGAAGAAATCAGCCGCAACAATCATCGCCTCCAGAATGCGCAGCACCTTATGCTTGACGCAGAGATTACCGCAAGCGACTATAAAGAGATCAAAGCAAAGATTTCTGATGCCAATGACGAACTGATTCGTAAGAAAGCCAATGCCTCATCGAGCCAGGAGGATTTCCGCGAGCATTTGAAGGTAGGGGCAACAATATTGAGGAATCTTGATGGATTCTATCAAAATGCAACACTTTCAGAAAAGCAATTAATCATTGGTTCGGTGTTTCCTGAAAAATTGATTTTCGAGAAAAACCAGTTTCGAACCAATCGGGTTAATGAAGCCATCGCTTTAATGTCAATGAAACACAGCAACTTAAATCAAAAAAAAAGCGGACGCAGTAAAAAAATTTTACTGTCGTCCGCTCAGGTCGGGATGACTGGATTCGAACCAGCGACCTCTACGTCCCGAACGTAGCGCACTACCGGGCTGTGCTACATCCCGTTTTTTGATTTAACGGACTGCAAAATAAACATTCTGATGCAATATCAGCAAGCTGCTTTTTAGCGATTTCGCCCGCCGGCGGTTTAGAAATGGATATTTATTTGTACAAATCGCCATGAAGATATTTTAACCCGGAATCGACAATGATTGTTACAATTTTTTTTCCGGGGCCGATGATTCGCGCCCGTTGGATGGCCGCCCAGACGTTGGCGCCGGAAGTTGCACCGCCAAATATGCCCTCCACGCGCGCAAGCGTTCTTGCCGTTTCGTACGCGTCTTCATCCTTAACCGGGATGATTTCGTCTGCCAGATCTAACCGGCAGATTGAAGGTACGAAGCCGGCACCAATACCTTCCAATTTATGTTTTCCCGTGGTGTCGCCACCGGAAAGCGAACGAACATAAAATGGTTCTATGGCTATGCAGCGAATGTGAGGCATCTCCTTCTTGAACACTTCTGAATTCCCCGAGAAACTTCCGCCCGTACCGACGCCCATTACAAATTCGTCGAAGCTCGTTCCAAGAACATCTATGATCTCGCGAGCCATGTGATGATAGGCATTTCGATTATCAATATTGTTGAATTGGTCGGTCCAAAAGGTGTTAGGCTGTTTACTCAATTCCCTGGCGCGTTGAACAAGTGTGTCGATAAGTTTGGCTGTTATTTTTCCCGTCTCACTGGGAATGATCTCCAGTTTAGCGCCAAAGGCACGCATGGTCTGGAGTTTTTCTTCAGCGAAGGCGTCGGAGGATACGAAATGGGTTTTGTATCCTTTGACTGCACAAACCATAGCCAATGAACTTCCGGTACTTCCTCCCGTGTATTCTACTACCGAGCCTCCGGGTTTAAGATCGCCTCTTTTTTCGGCACCTTCGATCATGGCCAGAGCCATCCGGTCTTTCATACTTCCGGTAGGATTGGCGCCCTCATACTTTATATAGATCTCCGCACAACCTGGTTCCGATAATCGTTGCAGTTTTATCAGTGGGGTTTTACCGATAACATTCATGTTAGAATTGTTGAATCGTTAGATTAAGTATAGTCGTTCTAAGCTAATATAAATATTTATCTCATTGCAATGTTGTTTAACCACTTACCTCAGCTATTCAAATAGAATGGCGTTGCTACGGAAATGACTGTTATGTGACGATTCTTTTTCATATATTATTAATTCAAGTTCGTTGTCAGATACATGCAAATTTCCGGAAGTAGCAGAAGTGAAAAAATTTTGCAAGGACAAACCAGAATTCTTAACCGGATTATCGACGGTGATGAATTGGACGTGATCCTTGTTGACATTATTTATTTGCTGGAGAGCCTTGCGCCCGACATGCGATCATCGATCATCTTGCTGGATGACTCGGGTCTTTGCTTGGGAAAAGCAATTAGTCTGTCTTTGCCGAGAACATACTTGGAAAAAATTCAAGGTGTTCCTCTTGGTCCGCTCGAAGGCTCTTGCGGATCGGCAGCTTACCTGCGTGAATTGGTTATCACCAGCGATATTACCACTGACCCCAGGTGGAACAAATATGCAGAGTT
>JBMOKS010000775.1:0-4692 GCA_049324355.1 Bacteroidota bacterium | reverse complement strand
GACAACGACGGCCTCCGAGACATTTTTATCGCCAACGGAATTTACAAAGACTTATTGGATCGCGATTACCTGGCATATGCTGGTTCCAAAGAAAACTTGCGCGAGCTGATCAGGCAGAACAACAGAAATGCAATTGAAAAACTGATCGACTGGATGCCGCAGTCGTCATTTTTGAATTACGCATTTCGAAATGATGGCGATTTACATTTTACCAACATTACCCATGAATGGGGGTTTACTAAGCCCATGTTCACGAACGGAAGCGCATACGGCGATTTGGATAATGACGGTGATCTTGATTTGGTGGTTAATAACATCAACTCACCATCACTGATCTATCAAAATAACTCAGACTCTGCGAAAACAAATAGTATTCGGATTACGGTGTCTTCTCGCAGCCAAAATACTTGGGCAGTAGGGACGGAAGTCGTTGCGTTTTGTGGAGGGAGCACGTTTCATGCAGACAATTTTGTGACCCGAGGATTTCAAAGCTGTGTGCAACCACGGATACATATCGGACTCGGTGAAATTAGCTCAGTTGATTCCATGATGATCCGATGGCCAGACACCAGTTGCTCTATGATTTACCAAGTGCCTGTAAACCAAGAATTACATTTTGTTAAAGAACAAATGATGCCTTACACATGGCCCGCGAAGTCCACCGGAGTAAAAGAGAAATTTAAGCTCAACGCGCTTGGCTCAGTATTCAGGCATCGGAACAGCGGATTGGTAGACTTCAACCGAGACCGATTGTTGCCTATGTCGTATAGCGATGAGACTCCGTTTTTGATAAAAGGCGATATTGACCGTGATGGATTGGACGAGATCTTTATCGATGGGGGCAAGGGACGGCCAGGAGCGTTCATTGAATTTAGCCCACAGAAGGCAAAACCCAAGGTTATGCAACTTTTAAATCAGCTGAGCCTTGCGGAGGAGACCAAAGGAGTTCTTATAGATGTTGATGGTGACGGAGACTTAGATCTCTATAGGGCAACGGGTGGCCGTTTTTTTCCCAATACGTCGGACGCTATGATGGATGCGATTTTTCTTAATGATGGTCATGGCAATTTTTCATCCTCCGATTATCCGCTCCCTTTCAAGAAATATTTTTCGACAAGTCTCGCCATGTCGCTGGACTATGATCGCGACGGCGACCAAGATATTGTCGTTGGTGAACGCTTCGATCCGTTTTCTTATGGGGTTGGTGGAAGAGGATATTTATTGGAGAACGACAGCAGGGGCTTGTTCAAAGACGTAACCGAAACCAAGGCACCTGCACTGTTGAATGCGGGCATGATCAGCGATGGGCTAACCCATGATTTTGATGGAGACGGATGGGAAGATATTTTTCTCGTCGGGGATTGGATGCCCCTGAAAGTGTTCCAAAACATAAATGGCAATTTTGCTGATGTGTCGAGAGAGATCATACCCGAGGGGACAGTGGGGTGGTGGCACGACATTGAAAAGGCCGACCTGAACAAAGACGGTAAAATTGACCTCGTTGTTGCCAATCACGGGCGCAATACATTTTTTAGACCTGGCGACAGAATGTATGTGGCCGACTTCGATGGCAATGGTTCAGTGGAGCAAATTTTTTGTACACGTGTTGACGGAAAATATTATCCGATGGCCGATAAAGACGAATTGGTGTCTCAGCTTCCCGCAATAAAAAAACAACTCTTGTATTATCGAGAATATGCGAAAAAGTCTATTGAAGAATTATTCCCAGAACCTATCTTGCGTAAGGCCCGGGTTTTTGAAGTTAATATACTATCGTCGATCGTATTTTTGTCAGGGCCTGGCAAATACAGCCTCGTGCTGCTGCCACTTGAGGCACAATACTCACCCCTCTACAGTCTTTTGATTTTAGATGTGGACAAAGATGGTGTCGACGATTTACTCGCTGGTGGAAATCAGTTCCAGGTTAAACCACAATTTGGCAGGTATGATGCCTCAAAGGGTTGGCTTTTTAAAGGTACTTTAGAGGAGGGTAACTTCAAATTTCAACGTGGCCGTGAACTGGGCATCGACGGGCAGATCAGGGACATAGAGTTTGTGGATATTGACGGTGTAAAATACATTCTATTTGCTAAACATGATGGCGACCTCGAAATTTATACGTTACCCAATTAGGTTAATACTCATGGCCCTGTTTTTAAGCAGTTGCCTGCAGTCTGAGTATACAAAATTAGTCAAGTCGGAACTGGCAAAAGGTATCCGCAAGGATTCCATTTTGTTTGGGATCAAATTTGGCGATACACGAAATGATTTTTATGGCAAATGTTTCGATCTTAACAAACAGCAGTTGGTGACACAAGGACCAAGCAATTCCTCCGTGCAATATCTCTTTACTGATTCGATAGTTCACCAAGTTCCCACTGAGCTTCGAATGCTCTTTTATCCCTCCTTTGACGCTCAGGACAAGATAAGCGAGATGAATCTGGAGTTTAGTTATATGGCTTGGGCGCCCTGGAATGAAAAATATCAATCGGATAGCTTGAAGATAAAAGTGCTCGATTTGCTCATGCGCTGGTATGATGGTAACGGTTTCGTTGTTGCCAATGTGAATGACACCACCCACATGCCTGTAAAGGTCGATGCCAACAGGCGAATGTTGGTTTACACGATTGACAAGCAAAACGTTATTGTGAAAATTCAGGACATCCTGAATCCGAGATTTAAGCACTCAATCAATTGACGTCAGAAGGGATGAACGTGTGCATGCGTACCAAGATTGCCAAAGTTATTTACATCGGTTTCCTGGTAGTTTTATTTACTTGCTGCGGAGGCCGGGAAAATGAAAACAAGTTTACGTTGTTCAAGAACCTTCCTTCAGACTCTACGGGGATCAACTTCATTAATAGCCTTTCCTTCAATCAGGACTTCAATATTTATACCTATCGAAATTTCTACAATGGCGGTGGCGTTGCTATTGGTGATATCAACAATGATGGCCTTTCCGATGTTTATTTTACAGGCAATCAGGTTGGAAACAGGTTATATCTCAACAAAGGCAATTTCAAATTTGAAGACATCACCGAAATGGCAAGGGTGCGGGGATCGCAGACATGGGCCACAGGAGTTTCCATGGCGGATGTCAATGGCGATGGCTTTCTCGATATTTATGTTTGCAGCTCAGGCAATGTTGAAGGCGACGCTAACAAACATAACGAGCTGTTTATCAACAACGGTGATCTCACGTTTACCGAGCGTGCTGCTGAGTATGGCGTTGACGATCGGGGATACAGCACCCATGCCGCTTTTTTTGATTACGATAAAGACGGTGACCTCGACCTGTACGTTCTCAATAATTCCTATCAGGCCATCGGCAGCTTTAATCTGAGAAAAAATCAGCGAGGGAAACGTGATCCGTTGGGTGGACACAAATTATACAGGAATGACAATAATGTATTTCACGATGTCAGCGAAGCTGCCGGAATTTATGGCAGCGTCATTGCCTTTGGCCTTGGCGTAACAGTTGGCGATATGAACAACGATAACTGGCAGGATATTTATGTTTCGAACGACTTTTTTGAAAGAGACTACTTATACCTCAATAATCACGACGGCACTTTTAAAGAGTGCCTGACTGAAATGATCCGCAGCATCAGCGGTGCATCTATGGGCGCTGATTTGGCCGACGTCAACAACGACGCGTGGCCTGAACTTTTTGTAACAGAAATGCTGCCGCAAAGCAACGAGCGATTGAAGACAGTCACCACGTTTGAAGACTGGACCCGGTACCAATACAACGTGGAAAATGACTACCACCATCAATTCACCAGGAATACTTTCCAACTCAATAATGGTGACGGAACGTTTAGTGAAGTATCGAGACTCGCTGGAGTTGAAGCTACCGATTGGAGCTGGGGTGCGCTGCTTTTTGATATGGACAATGATGGATGGAAAGACATTTTTGTAGCCAATGGGATTTATCAGGACCTTACGAATCAGGATTTTCTTCAGTATGCCAGTAACGAAGAGTTTGTAAAAACGGTGATTGCTAAGAATCGCGTGGACTATAAAAAGCTCACAGAAATTATTCCGTCGCACAAAGTTTCAAATTTTGCTTTCCAAAACAAGGGCGCCCTACAATTTGAAAACAAATCAGCAGCATGGGGATTGGATACACCTGGATACTCCAACGGATCGGCCTACGGTGACCTTGACAATGACGGCGACCTTGACTTGGTGGTAAACAACGTCAATATGCAGGCCTTTGTTTATCGCAATCAAGCCGATAAAATTTTTCCTAGCCATCATTATCTTAAGATCGAACTTCGTGGTGAGGGAAGCAATAGATTTGCGTTGGGTGCGAAGGTGAAGACCGAAGTAAACGGACAAATTTTTTACTTAGAGCAAATGCCCATGCGCGGCTTTGAGTCGTCAGTGGATCCGGTCATGAATTTGGGGCTGGGGGAAGTTAAAAAAATTGACCGCCTAACGGTGCTGTGGCCGGACGGTCGCGAATCCATTTTGGATTCGGTGGTTACAAATCAAGGCTTGGTGCTGTATCAGAAAGATGCCGTCCATAAAAATGTAAATCCAACAGCTGATAAAGCGGTCAACACATTGCTGGAGGTTTTGCAACCCAAGGCCGGGATTGATTTTGTTCAGAAGGAAAACAACTTCGTTGACTTCGATCGCGACTACCTTACATATCACATGCTGAGTTCTGAAGGACCGCGAATG
>JBMOKS010000774.1:0-4693 GCA_049324355.1 Bacteroidota bacterium | reverse complement strand
ATCGTAGATCCGCGCTATATGTTCACCGCGGTTAATGAATTCCTGAAAAGTGCGGGTAAGCCTCCGCTGTTCAACGTGCAACTTGTAGGCCTTACCAAAGAAGTGAAACTCAACGACGGACTGTTTTCTGTTCACACAGACCTTGTGCTGAAGGATGCTAAGAAGTCAGACCTTGTAGTTATCCCCGCCATTAGCGGCGATCTGAGCAGTGCCATCAGGCGCAACAAAGACTTTTTTCCATGGATCGTGAAGCAATACCGAAATGGCGCCGAAGTGGCCAGCTTGTGCTTGGGAGCTTTTCTATTTGCCTCTACCGGCCTGCTGGATGGTAAAAAATGTTCTACACACTGGTTGTTTGCCAACGATTTCAAGTCGATGTTTCCGGAAGTACACATGGTTGATGACAAGATCATTACTGATCAGAACGGATTATACTCCAGTGGCGGCGCCAGCTCGTATTGGAACCTACTGCTGCACTTGGTAGAAAAATATACCGACCGCCAAACTGCCATCCTGGCCTCCAAGTTCTTTGTGCTGGACATCAGTCGTAACAGTCAGTCGCCCTTTGCCATATTTAAAGGCCAAAGGATCCATAACGACGAAGAGATCGCCAAGGTGCAAGACTATATCGAAAGCAATTATCGTGAGAAGATCAGTGTCGAAGATCTGTCTGATGAATTTGGCATCGGCCGGAGAACACTGGAACGTAGATTTAAAAAAGCCACAAACAACACCCTCACTGAATACATTCAGCGTGTTAAAATAGAAGCTTCGAAGAAAGAACTTGAAGTGGGGCGGAAGACGGTAAATGAGGTGATGTACGATGTTGGCTATACTGATAACAAAGCATTCCGTGATGTATTTAAGAAGATCGCAGGTTTGTCACCCCTGGATTACCGCAATCGCTACAACAAGCAAGCAGTAGCACAAGCGTAAAGGAATGACGAATGGCGAGTGACTAATGACGAATAAAATCCCAGTATCCAGCTTGGCTGGCATCCAAAATCCGGTATCGAGGTTTTTAAGGACGAGTGACAAGTGACGAATTACAAATTGGTCCTACTTCAACTTACCAGAAATATGGCGCTTTTTGCGTCGATTCCGCCGGCTGCGGGCTGCCAGGTTCGAGCTGCGGGAAAAAAACTCGCAGCTCATAGCCCGAGGCTCCTAGCTTCAATCAACGAACCTTTCAAAAATGTCACGTCATGCATAAGATATTTTAAAAACTTGGCAAAGTAGGATTAGTGACGAATGTAAGGCAAATCTGGCCTTATCATCAAATGCGTCGGTTTGTTGGCAATATGCCTCTCAGGATTTTTTTCTGGCTGCTATCTTTTTGTTGCTCTCAACAGCAGTCTGAATCCACCAGTCGAGATCCTTTTTTGATTTGGTGCCTTCCGAACTGATCAGCAACCAACCTTTCATCGGTTTGCCTGTGAGATCAAACAAACGAACACCTTTCATGGACAAGAACTCATTTGTCCGTTCTGGCTCGCACCGCAGCATCAAGTCCTCTTTATCAACGCCCACACACATCTTATTGTTTATCATGAATGCAATGCCTCCGAACATTTTTTTTTCGATCATTTTTTTGGTTCCGGAAAGTGCTTCACGTACACGATCAGCCAGTTTTTCATTATACGCCATAGCGAATTATTTTTCAGTTAATGCCCTGATATTGGAAAGAATTTGCGACTGTGCTTTTGAAATCATTTTCTTCATCATCAGTCCATTCATGACTCTTGCCAGTAAATTGGCCGGCTGATAATAAGTCTCGCTGACTACTCTAGTGCTGGTGTCATCCACTTTTTCAAGTGTAAAGCAAAACCTAGTATCTTTTAACATCTTGCTCATTCCCATTGTGTCGCTTTCAATCGTCCAAACGGTTTTCTTTTCAGGTAAGAATTCAATTAAACGCTCTGTCATCGAGCCTTTTCGTCCTTTATTGTCAATTTCACAGGTACGGGTTTCATTGAGTTTATCCATCCGGCCAGTCGCCTTGACAACACCTGGGTTAACCTTATGGAGCAGATCAATATCAGTAATGACAGACCAAACAGAACCCACTGAGGCGTTTATAACAGCCTCATTTTTAGCTTGCAATGTATTCATATTAACTTGTTTTTTGCAAGTCAAAGGTAGTGAATTCAGCTTGTGAAATGCAAGTTAATAGCTAACTTTGTTTTATGGCTAAGGTAAAAAAGCGATCAGATTGCCCGATAAGCTCGGCATTGGATCTGGTGGGGGATAAATGGTCCTTACTGGTTGTCAGAGACATTCTGTTGACCGGAAAAAATACTTACAATGAGTTTTTGGCATCGGAGGAGGGAATCGCTACCAATATTTTAGCCGATCGATTATCCATGCTTGAGGAAGTTGGAATCCTCTCCAAAGAAGGGCATCCTGAAAGCAAAGCCAAGTACTATTATAAATTAAGTCAGCAGGGCATTGACCTGCTTCCAGTATTGGTAGAGATGATCTTGTGGTCCGATAAGTACCTTGCTATTTCCCCGCAAGCAAGGGAATTTGCAAAGCTATTGAGAAAAGATAAGGATAATGTTATCAAGGGAATCTACGAACGGCTAAAGAAGAGTCGAACGTGATACCTAGTGTTTTCGAATAAAATAATGCTGTATACCGTCTCTCAAATGACGAATGACGAATAAAATCCCAGTATCTAGGCTGGCATCCAAAATCCAGTATCGAGGTTTTTAAGGACGAGTGACAAGCGACGAATTACAAATTAGTCCTACTTCAACTTACCAGAAATATGGCGCTTTTCGTGTCGATTCCGCCGGCTGCGGGCTGCCAGGTTCGAGCTACGAGAAAAAACTCGCAGCTCATAGACCGAGGCTCGTAGCTTCAGTCAACGAACCTTTCAAAAATGTCACGTCATGCATAAGATATTTCAAAAACTTGACAAAATCTGTCACTATTTAGGAATGAAACTTCTTGTTTGGAGAGGGGGGTAGAGACCTAACCACAGTCCCTACCCAATTAACCATTTAACCTACTGCGCCTTCCCGGCGCGGATCAGACTAAACTTTACCAACCATATTTTTATCATCAGCGATCGTGCATTAGCTTGGATGTGCCATGATAAACGCACAGCCATTGCCATAAAGGAAAAACAGTACTTAAGAGAGGGTGATACAATTTAACAAAATGAAAGTGATGTTGGAAATAGTCAAAAAGGAGTATTTTGACTATTTCTGTTCCGGGAAGCGGTGCCCCAGGGTTTCTGTCAGGGACTTTGCCTATGCACAGAATGCTTATCCTGAAAATATTGGATATACAAAACTGTCAGGTCTCACACACTCAACTAACTTTGCACGACGCACGATCTTCGATGCCTTTAATCGGGAATTAGCTGATTCTAGAAGCTTTAAACTCGGGGCATTATCAGTGTAGATATTGCGAGGGCATTCAATTCCCCCTCGTGGGCTCTTAAAATCCGAGATATTGTAAAATAGTCTTGGGCTGTTATTTTTGCAACCTTAAAAATTATACGTGATGACCATCGAACAAAAATTGCGCGAGAGAAGCGGATCCAGTTGTGAACTATGCACGAGCACAGAAAAACTATCCGTGTACGACGTGCCTGCCCAGTCTAACGACGTTGATAGAAGTATACTTATTTGTTCGGTCTGCAAAGCACAAATAAATAGTGAGACAAACCTTGATGTAAATCATTGGCGATGCCTCAACAACAGCATGTGGAGCAGTATTCCCGCAGTTCAGGTTACTGTATGGCGCCTGCTGAACAAACTTAAGGACCACGGTTGGCCTCAGGATTTACTGGATATGCTTTATTTGGATGATGACGTATTGGCGTGGGCGAAGATGACCACCGAAGCAGGGGAAAATTCGGCCGAAGAAAAAGTCGTTCACAAGGACAGCCACGGGGCTATTCTGGAGTCCGGTGACACTGTTGTTTTGATCAAAGACCTTGATGTAAAGGGTGGTGGTTTTACAGCCAAACGTGGAACTGCGGTAAAAGGCATATCTCTGGTCCAGGATAATGCGAATCAAATTGAGGGTCGCATCAATGGACAACAAATAGTTATCCTGACCCAATACGTTAAAAAATCCTGAAGCATCACTATCTTTTCTTTCCATCTGCCCAATGCGTTGATTTAAGTCAATTCTTCAGGTGACTTAAATCAAGATAACTCGATTTGTTTTTCTTCTAATTGTGCGTCAAATTCACAAAATTCATTGTGATTTTTTTGAATTGATAAACAGATGCTGATTTGCCGCTGACCAGCTCATTGCCATCTCCGTGATGGAATCAGATGCAGCCAAGGGCAGGCCGACATTAATTTGAGGGAAACAGAAAAATTCCGTGGATAAAATCATTCACAACCTGAAACACTATTTGCCGACCCAGGCGCCGTTAAAGGACTTTATTCACCACAACACCCTTCATGCTTTTCAGAACCATAACCTGTACGATGGCTTACGAATGGCCGCCGAGATATTCGGATACAGGGTATCGCTGTCATTAAGAGAATATCGATCGTTGTACAAATCAACCCATATCCGAAAGGATATACTCGAGAAGGTCATCATTGAAAAAAAGGGAGTTGCTCATCTGAGTGAATGGATGAAAAAGGTATTGTATGAGGATTACAAGAACACGGTCGTTCCGCGGATCGGAAATCTCCGTTCGAACTGGAAGCGGATCTATAAA
>JBMOKS010000773.1:3058-4696 GCA_049324355.1 Bacteroidota bacterium | reverse complement strand
TCATTGGCTGCGGACCCGTGGGGATCATGACCATCATCGGCGCGATCGACCTAGGTGCTGAAAAAATATTTGCCATTGATACGCTTGAAACCCGGCTTGAGATGGCCGCAAAGTATGGTGCTACGCCAGTGAATGCATTGAAGGCTAATCCGATCATGGTCATCAAGGAAGCTACGGAAGGCCGCGGAGCTGACGGAGTAATGGAAGCCGTGGGAAACGCGGCAACAGCAAAACTGGCCTATGACCTTGTGAGGGCGGGAGGAATTATTTCGATGGTTGGTGTATGTAACGACGAGCATATGTCATTTTCGCCAGCCCAGGCATATAATAAAAACCTGACATTCAAAGTTGGGCGTTGCCCGGCGCGGTATCTCATGGATAAAGTCCTTCCCATAGTCGAGTCAAGGCGATATAACTTTACGGACGTTGTTACTCACCGTATGCCCCTCGTGGAGGGTGCTCAAGGCTATAATCTTTTCGCCAACCAAAAGGAAAGTTGCCTGAAGATTATTTTATCACGATAGAATTTTTTGTTGACCTTGTGCCCGTTAAGCTTTCAATAATGTTGCGAGGTAGCGCTACGGGAAGTTATAAGCCTAACGACCGTTTAGTATTTATTTATAGAAGTATTTCAATATTTAAATAAATTTATATTTTTTTTGTAAACTTTTTTGAGTTGCATGCGTTGTTGATTAATCGAAGAATTTAAATAAATCGATTAATAATATGATTCAATCAACTCGTAAGCTTAAATCAAAGAATGAGTACCATTATTTTCGAACCGGTGCATGGGTAATTGTTTTAGCATCCATGGTTGTGCTGGGAGGGTGCACGTTGCAGGGAAAGGATAAAGAGAAAACAGTGACAGCTCCCGCTGTACGGGGCATATCGGTGGACGGACAGGTGGTAAACTCCACTGTAATGAGTGACCACCTCGACGTTGCGGGAACTATTGCGGCTAATCAGGAAGTGGACATGGTGAGCGAACTGACACGAAAAATCATTCGTGTTCATGCCCATGAAGGTAGCCTTGTGAAAGCCGGGGCCCTTCTCTTCCAATTAGACGGCGCCGATCTGCAGGCACAATTGGACCAACTTCAACAACGTGAAAAACTTGCGGCATTGAGCGAAGCCAGGTTGAGAGACCTGATCCAACATGATGCTGCCATTCAACAAGATTATGATCAGGCGGTTACGAACCTCAACGTCCTGCGGGCGGAGATCCGCCAGTTGACGGTCACGCTGGAAAAAACACAGATTCGAGCACCTTTTGATGGACGCATTGGTATTATCCGTGCATACCCCGGAGCATTGGTATCTTCGAATACGCCTCTCACTAACCTGGTCGATGACTCCCAGGTGAAAATTGAATTTGCGGTCCCAGAAAAATATGCCAACATGATTGCCGCAGGAAGCATCCAGCGGTTTACAGTGGAATCGGATAATAAAGAATATACCGCCAAAGTTATTGCCCGTGAATCGCGTCTGAATGAGACAACGCGCACGCTTTTGATAAGGGCCATCAGTCCCAACCCGGGGAGAACATTATTGCCTGGCCAGAGTGCGCGGATAAAACTTACCGTGCACACGGCGAACGATGCGTTGTTGGTTTCAAGCCAGGCGCTTATTCCTTCCTCG
>JBMOKS010000773.1:0-3048 GCA_049324355.1 Bacteroidota bacterium | reverse complement strand
TTTGTTGCGAAAGGCAATCACGTTACTGTGGCTCCGGTGGAAATCGGTCAACGGGATCCTTACAATGTTCAAATCGTGAAAGGACTAGCTCCCGGCGATACGGTTATCACCAGCAACCTGCTGCGCCTGATGCCAGGTGCCCCAGTTGAATTTGCGACGATAAAATAACGCGTTGCATTTACTCACTTTTTACACATGAATAAAATCTCAATGCATTTATGAGTGCTATTTCTCAAGTCAGTATCTCCAGGCCCGTGCTGGCCGGCGTAATGTCGGTGTTGTTGATCTTGTTTGGTATTGTAGGCTATACTTTTTTGGGTACCCGCGAATACCCGGTTACCGATTCGCCTATTGTTACCGTTACTACCGTGTACCCTGGCGCAAGCGCCGATATTATCGCATCACAAGTCACTAAACCATTGGAAGAAGCCATAGCTGAAGCCAATGGCATTCGCGCGATGTCGTCCGTTTCCAGAGAGCAGGTGAGTATCATCACCGTCGAGTTTAATCTGGACGCGGATCTCGAAGCAGCCGCCAACGACGTGCGCGATAAAGTTTCGAAATCCCGTCAGCAATTGCCGGGCGACATTGAACCTACCATTGTCGAAAAATCGGGACCGCCAGATTTTCTCGTGTTCCTCACTGTGCAAAGCGATAATAAAAGCCTCGAGGACATTACCGATTTTGTCAATATCAATATTAAAGAGCGACTTCAATCCATTCCTGGTGTTCGCCTGGTAGACTCTTATGCGGGCCGCAAACGTTCCATGCGCCTGAGGATGGACCCCATCAAGCTTGCTGCCTATGGCCTGACACCATCTGATATACAAAACGCGCTACAGCGTGAAAATGTCGATTTACCAAGTGGTCGAATCGAGGGACAGAGTACAGAGGTGACGTTGCGAACACAGGGTCGTTTGGTTACCGAAGAAGATTTCAACAACATGATCGTGAGCCAGCAAGATGGTGCGATCGTCAGATTCGGGGATGTTGGCAACGCTATTATGTCTTCACAAAATGAGCGCACGGCTATGATCGTTTCGCAGGGTAAAACGGCGCGGTATGGTGTTGGAACGGGCGTGCAACCACAACGGGGAGCCAATTCATTGGCTATTGTGGACGAGTTCAATAAACGATTTGAGGAAATTGTTAAAACGGCTCCCAAAGATTATATCATTACGCTAGGGAAAGACTTTACAGTGCCCGTGCGTAATTCATTGTCGGAGGTGGAGGAGACATTGATACTGGCGTTTGCGTTAGTGACTCTGATCATCTTTATTTTTCTTCGCGACTGGAGAAGTACACTTATCCCGCTGGTGGCCATACCTGTTTCGATTATCTCGGCATTCTTCATTATGTACCTTGGGGGTTTTTCGATCAACGTGTTGACGTTATTGGGCTTGGTGCTGGCTATTGGCCTGGTGGTAGATGATGCGATCGTAGTATTGGAAAATATTTACAGTAAGGTGGAGAAGGGAATGAATCCCATTGAGGCGGCAAGAAAAGGTTCATCGGAGATCTATTTTGCTGTGATCTCCACTACGGTGACGCTGGCAGCGGTGTTTCTTCCAATACTGTTCCTGGGTGGAATTACAGGAAGACTGTTTAAAGAATTTGCTATTGTGGTTTCCGGCTCGGTATTAATATCGGCGTTCGTGGCGCTTACACTTTCTCCGATGATGAGCGCTTACTTACTGAAAGCAGGGGCGGCGCACGGATGGTTGTACCGCAAAACCGAACCGTGGTTCGAAGCCTTGAACCGGGGCTATGAACGATCGCTCCATTGGTTTCTCAGATATCGCTGGCTTGGATTTGTTATTCTATTGCTATCATTCGGCATAGCATTTTACTTGGCGCCCAAACTACCCTCAGAGCTTGCTCCGTTAGAAGATCGCTCAATGGTTGGACTTGCCGTGATTGCACCAGAGGGTACTTCATTCGAAAGTATGCAGGAGACGATGAAGGAAATTACCAACTATGTTGCCGATTCGATTCCCGACTTGAACAACAACACCACATACGCCGGGATAGCAGCTTCTTTGGGAACATTGGTTCAACCTGTGAACAGTTCTTTTCAATGGGTTTTTCTGGAAGATCCGGCTCAGCGCAAAAGTGGTTTGAGCCAGGCAGACGTATTCATGAAACTGGTGAAAGCCTCAGAGCGTTTTCGGAATGTGATCATTATTCCGATACAGACACCGACGATCGGTGGCTTCTCAGCCTCACAGCCCGTTGAATATGTTGTGCAGGCGCCTGACCTGAAAAGCCTTATCGACGTGATGCCGAAACTGATGGGGGAGGTTTATCAGAACCCCAAACTTACATTTCAAAATCCTGACTTCAAGATCAATCGTCCGGAGATCGGTATAACCATCGATCGGCAACGCGCGGCACAACTTGGTATCTCAACGCAGGAGATCGGACGAACCTTGCAACTCGCGCTTAGCGGGAGACGTTATGGTTACTTTATACACAACGACCGCCAGTATGAAGTGATCGGTCAACTGGATCGCAAGGAAAGATCGGCACCCTACGACTTGAAGTCGATATTTTTGAAATCGTTGAGTGGAGAAATGGTGTCGATGGACAACCTCATCAAATTGAATGAAGGCATCAGCCCACCTGCGATCTATCGTTACAATCAATCGTATAGTGTTACCGTGTCTGCTACGCCCGCGCCGGGTGTGAGCCTGGGTGAAGCTATTGAAGAAATGGATGGTATTGCTGCAAGAGTTTTACCGGAAGGGTTCCGCACCGCGCTGGCGGGACAAAGCCGGGATTATGCCGAAAGTAGTTCAAGCCTGATCTTTGCTTTTGTGTTTGCCATCATCCTTATCTATCTCGTGCTGGCGGCACAGTTCGAAAGTTTGATCGATCCGTTTATCATTTTGCTTACTGTGCCAATGGCTGTTACCGGGGCGTTGCTCAGCCTGTGGATGGCCGGCCATTCCATTAATATTTTCAGCCAGATCGGGATCATTATGTTGATCGGGTTGATTACCAAGAATGGTATTTTGATCGTGGAGTTTGCCAACCAGCGCAAAGACG
>JBMOKS010000772.1:0-4698 GCA_049324355.1 Bacteroidota bacterium | reverse complement strand
TCTCAGGTGAGCAAGAATGAAATGGTAGGTTGATTCCTACTGACGATCAAATCGGTGGTCTCACCAAAGGTGGATTTTATACTGTTGCCATTTCTTTTATACAGTTTTTCGAGCGATCGCATTCAGTGAGTCCGAACATGTGAAATATGAAAGTCTACTTTGAACATATATATGAACACATTGGATACCTGTTTTATGCACTGGCACGAGCACATGGTAAGTTAAATGAAGTGAGTTTTGACAAACTCAACCAGCTGATCGATCAGCAATGGTCCTCGGACGGGAACACCCAGAACCTTGAATCCCATATGGTCAACTACCTTCGTTCCGGGCTTCGGAACGCGTTTGACACTGCAATGAGCGCCGGAGCAGCTTATGACCATTTTAAAAGTTATTATGATATTCACAGTACACCTTTTGGATCATCGCTTCGTTCAAAAATATTAGCCACCGCAGACAGCATCGCAGCAGCGTTTTCTGGTAATGGAAAAAAGTCTGAGTTCTTAGCTTACCTGGAAAAACTTCTCTCCGTCAATCCAATCTCATCTACATGAGACCTGCACTAATGTTAATCATTTGCGTGCTGGGGGCAATCCCCGCATTAATTTTCTTCGTGGGGCTCACCTTTGTTCATGCCGTAGTCAACGCTATTGAATGGATAGGCAGACGACCAGTGCTCGCCAGGTCCCATAGCAATGTACATAGTAGAAACGAAAATCTGAACCCACGATGACCAAGGTCATCGACTGGAGATTCGATATCCTTTTACTTTACGTCAGCATAACACAATATTCTGGGTTATATCGGAAAATAAAACAGTAGAAATGCTTTCACAGGCATATGCTACTTGTTGTGATAGTCAGGGTACTGACGTCCATAGCTCACGGATCAGGTTGTGCAAGATGACATAGGTAACTGCTGAAAAGCGGTAAACTATGATTCATCGGGGAAGGCGGAGAGATATCCGCCTTCCCTTTTTCTACTCGTACCTAACCATGACAACCGAAAACAATAAGCTTGCATCGATCTTTCACGAGATTGCCTCGATGTACAAATTTATGGGAGGACAATCGTTTCGTGCCGGGGCATACGAGAAAGTGTCGAATTCGGTATTGGAGTTGCCGGAGCGTATTTCCAAGTATGTCCATGAGAATAGGGTAGATGAAATACCTGGTGTCGGTGAAAGCACTAAACATGATATTGTTGAGTATACAAAGACAGGCCACGTCAGCAGGTTCGATCAACTGAAAAAAAAGATACCGTATGGTTTGATCGAGCTGATGGACATTTCCGGATTTGGCCCGGCATCTTTAAATCTGCTTTTTAAAAAACTTCATATTACCGATCGTGCCGAATTAATGACAGCGTTGCAGGATGGACGCGTAGCCGGGCTGAAGGGTTTTGGGCCCAGGAAAGTTGAGAACATGTTGCGTGGTCTTAAACTGCACAAGCGCATTGAGGAAAGAATGCTCTTGTGGGATGCTATGCAAGAAGCTGAGCGTCTTGTCAAATGGCTAACGCAATTCCCGGAAGTCAAGCGTGTGGAAGTGGCCGGTAGCATCAGAAGGCGAAAGGAAACGATTGGCGATATAGACCTAGTGGCTATTGTAAATAAGAAGGACCGCTCGAAAGTTGCATCTTATTTCACCGATAAATCAGTCTGCAGAAAAATTTTAGTAAAAGGAGAAACAAGAATCAGCATTCTTACCCGAAACCTAGGCAGGCAGGCGGACCTTAGAATGATCAACGAAAGTGAATGGGGTTCGGCGCTATTGTATTTTACCGGCTCGAGAGAGCATACTATTCATCTGCGCGCCATTGCCAAATCTTCTGGCTACAAAATTAATGAATATGGGATATTCGATTCAAGCGAGGATATGTACTGGGCAGGTGAAACGGAACAGGATATGTATAAGGCCCTTGGAATGCAATTCATTCCACCGGAAATGCGCGAAGATCGGGGCGAGATAGAACTTGCTTTGAAGAAACGAATTCCAGAACTTGTTGAACTTAAAGATATTCGTGGAGACTTGCACGTGCATTCCAATTGGTCCGACGGTTCAAATGCCATAGATGAGATTGCGGCGTGTGTCATGAAAAATTACCCGTACGACTACATAGCTATCACTGACCACTCGAAGTCATCCCGGATAGCCGGAGGGCTTAATGAAAAAGAGTTCTTAAAGCAAATTAAAGTTATTCGCAAGGTGAACGAGGATCTTGGAAAGGATTACCTGAAGGCCGGTGCGGAGGTTGACATACGTCCTGATGGGAGTTTAGATCTGTCTGACGAATTGCTTGCACAACTCGACTGGGTAATAGCGTCAATTCACTCAGGTTTCAAAAAAGATAATACAGAACGATTGATCAGAGCCTGCGAAAGCAAATATGTACACTGCATCGGCCATCCTACCGGCAGGATCATTGGCAGGCGCGACCCCTATTCCGTTGATCTTCGTGCGTTCATAAAAGCTGCGTATGATACCAAGACAGCCCTTGAAATCAACTGCCAGCGCGACCGGATGGATATGAACGATGAGATGGCTTGGGAAGTCAGAGAGAAAGGTATAAAAATCGTCATCAGCACCGACAGTCATAAATTCAGCGATTTGAATTGGATGCAGCTTGGCGTGGGCATTGCGAGGCGCGCCTGGTGTAAGAAAGAAAATATTTTGAATACCCTCTCCTGGAAGGCAGTTCAAAAATACTTTGCGTCACCATAACTATTACATTAATTAAGTTACGGTTGCAATTATTTGAAGTAGTTCCGACTTAATCTGACAGTTGGATCAATAGCGAAGTTGCAAGGCCAGGTGGTCAAATGCTTTCAACTGATCATTGTCCGTTAAAACTACCTTTCCTTTTTTTTTCCTGACTATCTTAATAAGGTCATCGACCGCATCAGGTATAATTCCATAAGGTTTCTTCGGAGGATGCAGGTGAAGTTTGTTTCCCGTTTCCTTTCGGTAAGCGCGATGATGAAGATCTTTTTCAACCATCAGCAATAAGCCTTTTCCTTCCGTTGCCGCTGTCCATGCCTCCTGCACGCCTTCCGCTAAGTGACCATTCCTTTTCTCTTTCATTTCTTCTATCTGGCGCGCGATTTCCCTATTCCTCACCCGTATGATGGTGCGCCAGGTAGATTCGCATAATTTATTGAAATTGCTTTCACTGTAACTCCCTGATATTATACCGGCTATCTGACTTTTCAACGTCGTGACGCTATTAAACAGCGCGATCATTTTCTGTGTACCCGCCAATAGGAGTTTGACATCGTTTGATAAGTGATGTTTGACAAATACATCTGCCTCGCTAAAAGTGGCTTTAAGCCTGATCTCGGAGATCTCGTTTTTGTCGCGTTCAAAGCTTTTCAAAGCGCTACTGCTTGAGTTGGCGATTGAAGCGCGTTCGTACTCAAATTGATCGGCATATGGCAATGGAAACTTCCCATCTTTTACTTCCATGAACTCATCCATTGTTCCATAATAGAGGTGCACACCTTTTTTACTCAGATTGAGCACAAAGTACGGCGAGCTGTATTGCTTCAGGTATAACAAGTCGCGGGTCTCGAAGCAGTCATTTACGGCCACTTTCAACTTTACCTTAAATGGAAGCGGAATAATTGCCGATTGTGTTGGTGAAATAAAAACTCCGAGCCCGTTAGAAAATCTTTCCGGTATGTAGGTAAGGACTGTGTCGAGTTTAATATTTATTTTATTCTTAACACCTTCTTCAATTGCTCTGTTCTTCAAAAGCGCCTTTGCCTTTTGTAACGACTTTTTTAATGTTTCGTAATTCGTCTTTTTGTCAGTAGCATCTAATGGTATGATGACCGAAATGCTTGGTGACTGGCTGTGCTGAATTAGTCTATCAATCTCTTCGTTCTTCATATTCTGGTATTAGGTATTGGACGCGTGATTTTTAATCTTTACTTTCAGTTGATCTCCGATAACCATGATTATCCTTGAATTGGAACATTAACATCATGCTGTTCGTCAATTGGCGGCAGGGCTTCGCCATGCTGCTCCGGTTTATCTCTGTGCAAGTCGTCAATGGCGATGCGTATACGATTGCTTACTTCATGTGCGATATCCGTGAGTTGCGCGGTAGAGGCAGCTTGGTCAGGCATCTCCGGCGTACTTATTGCAGACACCTCAACCTCATTATTCTCATGTTCCTGCACAAGTATATTGCAGGGAAGCATCAGGCCGATATGCGATTCAAGAGTTATGGCCCTATAGGCAAATTCAGGATTGCATGCACAAAGGATTTTGTACTTTCGAAAATCGACGTTCAACTTATGCTTCAGGGCTTCCTTCATGTCCATGTTCGTAATTACACCAAAGCCTTGTCGTTGCAGATTTTGCGTTAATTTTTGAACTACTTCTTCGAAAGGAAGTTTTATTTTTCTTGAATAGTACCTCATAAGTAATTATTTGAACGAAAGTAACAGGGAAACACGCCCATCTGCGATGATCAAAATCACCCCTGGTTGAGATTATTGTCTCTTGGTACGAATAGACAGGTAGGACTATTATTTATATCATATCGCCTACAGATCTTTCCGATTGAAAATTCTCATCGCAATTCCGAATGGTATAGCTATCCAGAGACACAACGTTACACTTGAAAGGGTGATCCCAAGACTGCTTCCGAAAAAGTCTTTATAGAAGGCTCCGGTATATCCCATCAGGGCAG
>JBMOKS010000771.1:24431-44225 GCA_049324355.1 Bacteroidota bacterium | reverse complement strand
GTTCTTTACGCCGATCTTATTGAACAAAAACGGAATGGCGAGAATAAAAATAGCTTCTGAAAACTGACCCAGCGTCATTTTAAAAGCGACGTCGCCAAGATTCAGATCATTTAGAAATTTGTTGGCAAAGCCATAGTAAAATGACAGAGGGATACAAACCAACACGGCGGCAATAAAGAAAATGAGATATGGCCGGTCCTTCAACAGAATAAAAGCTTCGGAACCCAACGCTTTTGAAGCGCTGCCCACATTTCCTTTTGGTGGTGTGTCAGGCAAAACAAAACTAAAGATACCCAGTGCTACAGAGGCCATGGCGGCCATGTGAAAAGTGGTGGCGGTTTTTTCTATACCCAATTGTGTGATAAGAAATCCGGCGACAATCCAGCCGAGGGTTCCAAATACCCGAATCCACGGAAATTGTTTACCGGGATCGGTCATTTGGTGAAAGGCAATGCTGTTCGACAATGCAATGGTAGGCATGTATAGCAATGAATATAACAAGATGATCCAATAGAAAGCTGTGTTGTCTGCAATCTGTGTTGCGAAATATAAGAGCGCGCCACCGAGTATATGAAGGATGCCCATGATACGCTGCGCGGCGAAGTAGCGGTCTGCAACCATGCCTACAAAAAAGGGCGAGATCATAGTAGCAATGGCAAGTGCGCTGTAAGCTGCCCCGATTTGCACTCCGCTGGATTGCAAATAGGTTGTCATGTATGTACTCATCGTCACATACCAGGAGCCCCAGATAAAGTACTCCAGCAGCATCATGAACGACAACTTGGTAAACACAGTAGATTTCATAGGCAAGGCGGTTATTGAATAAGAAATATACAGGTATACCGGTTATTCAAAAAAACCTCTCGCATAAAATTTGGCGCGTGTGTTTACGCACGGAGTTTCTGCAATCGTGTTCAGCGGTTTGAAGACTGGCTTAATTCATCGAGGTTCTCGACTGCCACCAGCATACCATTGGCGAAAAAGCAATTGTGTCGCGAAAGCCGGGTGATGGTGTACGCGCGCTCGCACACGGAGAGTTTTTGATAATTTTTAAGAACCTGGCTTTGCAAACTAGTCGTATGGTGAGTGCTCAGAATGGATTCGTCAATAGCCATGGCAGATACGGTTGATAAATATTGAAGTGATTGATGCGGTGACAGTGACACCCAACCTTTTGCCGGTGAATAAAACGGATGATCATCGGTGGCGGTTATCGAGCCTTTTTCAAACTCGTATCTCACAAGATTATGGTGCATGCTCTGAACAGTTTCTTCTACCCTGGAAGACTCCGTCTTTCGAGCCTCGAAGTTAAACGAAAGCACTTCATCACCTCGTTCAACCTCCTCGATAGGTTTTAACGAGCCATCGGCCATCGTGATCATGGTGCCGGCCGCGAAACAATGTACGCCGGTACCATCGAAGTATAGTTCTGAAAGAACAGTGTCTTCATACTTTGTGCCCTTGTAGACCTCGAGGATCTCAAATTTCAAGGTGAGCTTGCCCTTGAGATTTTGGAGAGATCCAACATTGAAAGATTGTTCTGACTTAACATCTTGTAATTCGAGAAAGGCATGTGGCTTGCCATTCACAGACATCTTGAGTTTTTTGATGCGTCCATTTTCGGCCCAGGCTTTATCGGATTTAACGTAGCCATTAAAAATGATCACGGTGGTGATGGGTGGGTTTTGTGGATCGAAAGTGTATTGAATATATTCTCCTATGCCGGGGCCTTTCGCACCTTCAACCCAGGCTGCGTTGAGGGTGAAGTCGTGGGCGTTGTTGGCCACGTAGGTGTTCTTGCCTTGCGGAGGAAGTGTTGACGAAGCGGTGATGTTTACATCCATAACGCCGCAATACCAGCTACAACCCGGGCTTCCCACCGTCCACGGATCGGCCTGCTCGGAGTCAAACTCGTCCATCAATCTTCTTTCGGGTTCCGTGAACTGGTCATATTTCTCTCCCTTTTCGATTCTGGCCACCAGTTCGGCATACTTTTGCTTTTTAAATTCAAATCTCTGTTTAGCAGTGCCACTGATGTCAGGCGTAAAACCAATCTTCGGTCTGATACTTTTTTGGGCGAAACTTCCGATGGTAGCCGAAAGAAGAAAAACCAGAATGATCTTGTTCATAGCGGTAGCTTTTTTGCGGTTATGAAGTTATCGAAATTTTAACGTGAGCTCTTTCTCCAATTCTGAGTATTTTAGTTCTATGAAAACCATAATAACCCTCCTCAGCCTGGTTGTTGCCTTGACACTGATCTCATGCAGACAACAAGAGCAAACCACCGCCAGCGACCTCGCGTCTAAAACCGCCATAGATTCGGTAACGCTCGCCGACCTCGCGCCCTCCTGGATTCAACTCACCGAAAAAGACGGGAAACAGGTGATCTACCTCCCTTGCGATGCCAACAACACGGAAATTGGCATCCGGCATGACACACTGTATATTAACTGGGGACAGGAAGAAGAATTTTATAACATACTGTCCCTGGATCAGCATAGCACCAGACTGGCGCTGAAAGTCAATCCTGACTACGACGAAAATGAAATACGAAATTTCCGTTTTGAATTCCTGGATGAAGATAAAAAGAAAGCCCGGTGGTATTTATGGCAGGATTCGACCTCAGCGGTTTTTATCGATAGCCGTATCAAAGATCAATACCAGGAAATAAAACAACCGTGTTTGGAATGTTGGGGAGAAGATGTTTGTGATGAGGCTGCGAAAAGGGACTCCACGGCATCGGGCTCGTAAGGAAGCAAAATTTTGCGTCCTTACGATTGTCTTTCGATCAGCATCTCGGTGTATTTGCGCAAAGAAGCTTTCGTTACAATATTGCCTTTTGTGTCGTTCAGACTTTGAAATCCTTTAACAAAGTATTGACTTATTTTTTTTTCGGTAAGCGATTGGATATCCAGTGAATCGTAGATTGCCTTCATGGCATTGACCTTTTCCTGTTTCTTGAATTTTTTAGTTGTGAGCCAATAATCAAGTTCCCTGCGCTCTTTGCCCTTGGCCTTTTCGAGCGCTTTGATGAGCAGGTACGTCTTTTTGTTGGCGATAATGTCTCCGCCGACTTGTTTGCCGAATTTTTCCGGATCGGCAAACGCATCGAGCAGATCGTCTTTCAGCTGAAATCCGATGCCGATGTTGATCCCAAACTCTCGTAGCGCCGCGCAATCTTCTTCCGGGGCATCGGCGAGTATGGCGCCAAGCTCCAGGCTAAAGCCCAACAGCACTGCAGTTTTCAGACGGATCATGTTGATATATTGAGCTTCGGTAACGCGATCGGTGCTTTCAAATTCCATATCCCACTGCTGGCCTTCACACACCTCCGAAGCACAATGATTGAATTTTTTCAGCACGGTCTTCAATTTTTCCGACTCGAGCGACATAAACATCTCGTATACTTTCACCAACATCACATCTCCCGAGAGAATGGCGGTGTTAATATTCCACTTTTCGTGAACCGTGACCTGGCCACGACGCAACGGAGCGTTGTCCATGATATCGTCGTGCATTAAGGTGAAATTGTGAAAAGCTTCCACAGCAACGGCATAAGGTACCGCGGCCTTTACATCGTCTTTAAACAAAGAGTAGGAGAGCAGCGTGAGCATGGGCCGGAGCCGTTTGCCGCCAAGCCCCATCAGATAGCGGATGGGCTCATACAACGACGCCGGCTGTTTGCCGTATTTTTGCTTTTTAATTTCTCCTTCGATCCATTTCAGATACTGGCTAGGGGCAACGGACATATCGGGGCTATTCTTCTTCTTGAAATAAATTTTTACTTTTTGTTGCGAACACCAGGTCGATCAGTCTTCTGTCAACATCTGTTTTCTTCACACGAACCATCACTTTGTCGCCAAGGGTGTACACTTTGTTGGTCTTCCGGCCGATCACGCGGTATTTTTTTTCGTCGAATTCATAAAAGTCGTCGTTCATGTCTGCCAAACGGATCATGCCTTCGCATTTGGTCTCAATGATTTCCACAAAGATGCCCCACTCGGTGACGCCGGAGATAAGACCTTCATAATCTTTTTTGGCCGCGTTGGCCATAAACTCCACCTGCTTGTATTTGATAGAAGCACGCTCAGCATCAGCTGCTCTTTTTTCACGTTCAGATGAATGAACACATTTCTCTTCGTACTCATTTTTGTTGACAGATTTTCCACCGTCAAGATAGTGTTGCAGCAAACGATGCGCCATCATATCGGGATAACGACGAATGGGCGACGTAAAATGAGAGTAATGATCGAAGGCAAGCCCAAAGTGACCTTTTTGATCGGTGGAGTATTTGGCCTTGGCCATAGCACGCACTGCAAGTTGTTGCAAGACTCCTTGCTCGGGTTTCCCTTCAATCTCATCCATCAGGGAATTGAGTGACCGGGACAAGGAGGTCTCGTCTACATTCACTTTGTGGCCGAACTGTCGGGCAAAAAGTGCAAAGTCTTTTACTTTTTCAGGATCGGGATAATCGTGGATCCTGTAAACGAACGTATTCTTTTCCGATCCCTTTTTCATTTTATAGATGAATGTAGCCACCTGCTTGTTGGCGAGCAGCATAAATTCTTCAATAAGCTTGTGGGCGTCTTTTCTGATCTTCGGTATGACCGCCAGCGGGCGCCCTTTTTCGTCGAGCTTGAACTTAACTTCAACTGTTTCAAAATTTACCGCGCCCTTTTTGAATCTGTCCTTGCGCATTTTTTTGGCAAGGTCATTTAAGATGGTCAACTCTTCGGCATACGGGCCCTGGCCGGTTTCCAGTACTTGTTGAGCTTCTTCGTAAGTGAATCGTTTGTTGGAGTGAATGATGGTGCGGCCAAACCACTCTTTGGTAATGACACCTTTGCCATCCATTTCAAACACTGCCGCAAAGGTGAGTTTATCTTCGTTGGGTCTCAGCGAGCAAAGTTCGTTAGAGAGTCTTTCCGGCAGCATGGGAATGGTGCGGTCTACGAGATATACGGACGTAGCCCTGTCAAAGGCCTCGCGTTCAAGGGCCGAGTGGGGTTGCACATAATGTGTTACATCGGCAATGTGTACGCCGATTTCATATTTGCCACCATCAAGTTTGCGGAAAGAAATGGCGTCGTCGAAATCTTTGGCGTCTTCGGGGTCGATGGTGAAGGTGAGGGTCTCGCGGAAATCCCAACGCTTTTTGATCTCTTCGGGTGTGATGTCTTCACCTATTTTTTTGGATTCTCTCTCGAGAGCCTCCGAAAATCTGAAGGGAAGATCGAATTCGGCCATGATCGAATGGATCTCCGCCTCGTTGTTGCCGGCCTGGCCGAGGATCTCTACTACCTTCGCTTCGGGTTTTTTATCTTCTTCAGCCCAGGCGGTGACTTCGATAATCACTTTCTCGCCGGTTTTGGCGTTGTTGATATTTTCGGGATATATGAAAAAATCCTGATGGATCTTTTTAAAATCCGGCACCACGAAAGCATAACCTTTAGAAACTTCGATCTTGCCAACAAACCGCGTGCGGTTGCGCTTTAAGACCTCGGTTACTTTACCTTCCGGATGTTCGCCATGGCGCGTAGAGAAGATGACAACTTTTACGGTGTCGCCGTCAACGGCGGAAGAGAGGTCGCGCGTCTTTACATAGACGTCGCTATTTTCGCCACCGATTGAAACATAAGCGAATCGGGAGTTCACATGATCGACAACGCCCACGTGTTCCTGAGCCTGGCGATTGCTGACGAAACTTCCATTGTTCAGCTGTTTGATCGAATTGTTTTCTTCGAGATCGTATAGGTAGAAGGTGGCTTGTTTAATATCTTCTTTTTTCTTGAGACCTAATTTGCGGATGATCTGATTGAGGCTAAATCCTTTGCCTGGATTGGCGTCGAACAATGCGTTCAGCGCTTCTTTCCATTGCGAGGTTTTGCTCTTGCCTTTCTTCTCCTGTCTTTTTGATCGCTTTTCTTTTTTCTTTTTACTCATAAATGCTGCTAAGCAGTAATAATATTGGTTTCCTTGATGAGGGGATAACCCCTCATTTTTAAAAATAACTGTGCCAGCACGACAACGTCGCCCCGGCAATATTCGCTGATCTTCAACAGGTTTTTCTCCTGGTGATAGACGTAGTTCACTTGGCTTCCATCGATATCATTCTTGCTGGAAGGAATGTCAAAGACCGCAGCCAGCAGGTCAAGTGAAGTGAAGTTTTTGTGATCGCCGAATTTCCAGAGTTCCATAGTGTCGAAGTGCAGAACCTCCCACGCCTTTTTGCCCGAAAGATTAAGTGCCGCCGGAAGAGGAATGCCATTGATCAGCATGCGACGACATAAGTATGGATAGTCGAATTCTTTTCCATTGTGCGCACAAAGCCGAAGGGTAGACGAATCGATCTTTTCCAGCATGCTCTTGAAATCAGTAAGCAGAACCTTTTCGTCATCGCCGGAGTATGTTTTGGTTTTTAATCCCATGTCCCCGGACTCATGATCGAAGAACTTTCCCACAGCGATACAAATCACTTTACCAAATTCGGCATAAATACCTGCCCGCTCGTGGTAAAGCTCTTCTTCGGTCTGTTTCGCATCGCGCCGAATGAAGCTCGCTTTGCGCGACCATTGTGTTTTAAGGCGTTCATTCAGCGACTGATAATCAGAAGTGTTGGCCACAGTTTCAATGTCAACAAAAAGAATATCACGTAGTTCAGGTATCATTATCAAAATTTGTTCTTAAAAGTAAAGCTTTGTACCCATGGTTTCCAATGGTCTGGTACAATACTTGTTTTTATGGAAATTCATGCGTGTTGTCTTAACTTTCTATCGCAACTTCAGTGGCCCGGCGCTCTTCGTCTCGTTGCTGGGCTGCTATTTCATGCGGCAGTCGGGTCATTGGTTCTCTATCGCGAACATTTTCTGGTTGAAGGTTGCCACGAACTTTTTTTTCGGAATATACTTCCATTTTTTCAGGGCGTCACAACTTTATTTTTTCCATAACCTGGGCTACACATCTGCGCGATTGTTTGGGCTTACGTTTCTGCTTGATTTTTCAATCTGGTTCCTTTTAGCGTTTATAACTATTCTGTTCTTGTGACCCCTACTCTTGAGTTCGATAGCATTCAACTTGAATACGACTTCCGCCAGGTTCTCGCTTCGGTATACATGCGATGTAATGTTGGAGAGATCGTGGGTTTGCTCGGGCGGAACGGATCGGGCAAATCGTCGCTCATGAAAATCGTTTTCGGAACCCTTTCCTGCCCGTATCGCTCAGTGAGGATCAATGGCAGGGCGTTAACAAACTCTTCATCTCAAAAACATATCGGTTATCTACCGCAACATCATTTTGTTCCTCCTTTCCTTTCCGTCCGCGAAGCGCTAAAAATATTTCGCTTGTCTCCGGATTGGGTTGTTGAAAAAATTCCCGAAGCCGAAAACTGGCTGACCTTAAAACCACGGCAACTGTCGGGAGGAAATCTTCGCCTGGTCGAAACTTTGCTGATCCTCGGAACCAACACAAAATTTTGCATTCTCGATGAGCCCTTCTCCGGGCTGGCACCTTTGTATATTCGGTTGCTCCACAACATCATTTGCGAAGAGCGGGAACGAAAGGGGATTTTAATCACCGATCACCTTTATCGTCAGGTCACCGCTGTTTCCGACAGGCTTTATGTGTTGGTCAACGGCAAAACGTATCTTGTTCAACATCCCGACGAGCTCATTTCTTTTGGCTACACCAACGCGCTATGAATGAAGCACGCCCTCCATTTCCAGTTCCTTGATGAATGAAATGTGATCTTCATGGATGGCGTCGGGCACGAACACAAAACGTTTGTCGAAGATCTGGGTGCCGATGTAGTAACTTACCCAGTACTCGTTGTTCAGGTGAAACACTGCCGGGTCAATCGGCTCGACAAGCGCCGAACTGTGGGCCGGAACAGTTTCCAGAAAGTGCCGCAGGGTTGACGTTTGTTGTTTCTCGCCGTCTTTTTCGCCGTAACCTTTGCTGGCCACAAGAGTATTTTCAATGGGATGATCGTTGTTGTTGATGAGGTATACTTTCCATTCTACACTTTCGCCTTCATTTTTGCAGCGCGCGATGGCCAGGGTCACATTTTTTACTTCTGGTATTTGAATATCTTTCATCATAGCCACTCCATTCCGAATTGTTCGCCGATCTTTTGTTGTAAGATCATTTCTACCTCCCGTAGATCCTGCGGTCTGCCGAGTTCTCTTTCCAGTGACGTCACGGCTTTGTCGTCTATGCCGCATGGTACAATGTAATCGAAATATCGCAGGTCGGTGTTAATATTAAAAGCAAATCCATGCATGGTCACCCAACGGCTTGTTTTCACACCCAGCGCACAGATTTTACGGGCCTCTTTTTCATTTTCAGGATCTATCCATACACCAGTAAGCCCAGGGATTCTTCCACCTGCCACGCCAAATGTTTTAAGCGTCTGGATCACTGCCTCCTCCAGTAATCGCATATACTTATGTATGTCAGTAAAAAAATTTTCGAGGTCGATCACGGGATAACCCACGATCTGCCCCGGTCCGTGATAGGTAATGTCTCCGCCACGGTTGATATGATAGTACGACGCCCGCACCGTGTGAAGATCCTCCTTTTTGATCAACAGATTATCTTCCTTACCGCTTTTGCCCAACGTAAAAACATGCGGGTGCTCGCAGAAGATCAGATGATTTTGCGTGAGTTGTTGCTCACCCTCAGCCACAGCGCGATTGGCTGATTTAATGGTCAGGATCTTTTCAAAAAGCTCCACTTGGTAATCCCAGGCCTCCTGATAGTCTTTCAATCCCAGATTAATGAATCGAGTTTTTTTGTTCGGTGTCGGATTCATTCTCGTCAAATTGGTCGCTCGTGGCGTTGAGCTTGATATAAAGTAATATAGATTAATGATCTTATCGTCGTACGTCACCACAAACAGATCGCCGGGTATGGCATAATAACGTTCGTCTCGATGCCTGTGAAGATAACCAACATTGGGTTCGCCTTGTTCCGGGTTGCTATTAAAGTTTCCGCGGCAATTGTGTCTCAGGTAAATCCGTTAAAACGAAAGAAACCAAAAACAAGTTTCCCTTGATGCTTACCTCTCACTTTACTTAACCTTGTCCAGCTCGGATTTCAGGTATTGAATAGATTCGATCGGATCGGGTTCCACGCCGTTTTCTTTGGCCAGGAAATACGAGATCCAGTCGGTGAGGTGGATCAGGTAATAATATTGTTCCAGCAACGAAGCGCCTTCGCCGATGACGTCTATGATGGGATTGGATTTCTTCTCGAAGATGTCGCGGCAGATTTCCATTCGTCTCTCCACCCGCTCGTGATCATGGTCTGAGTACAGGTAGATCACTTGAAGCATAGGCATCAGGTTTTCAGGGAAACGCCAGCCCACCAACTCGTTGTGATTCATCTCGGGAAAGGTATTGATGTGCGCGATATGTTTTGAATTTTCATTCAGCTGCTGCTGAAAACGCAGGGCCATGGCATGAAGTCGGCTGTCGCAGTAGATCACAGGCAGCTTACCTTTCAATTTTTTTGCGATAAGTTCGGCCTCAGACTGAATGCCTTTTTCACCGCGATCGAGATATTCAATAGCGTTTTCGGTTTCCTTGATGAAAGCGGCGCCGATGAGATTGGTGTGGTATAGCAACGACAGCAGGGCAACCATGTTATATCCCAGCATAGCTCTCGGGCTCTCAGAACCTGATGGCAGTTGGATGTAATATAGATTGTACTCCCGGGCGATGTCGAGAATTTTTCCGCCTGATGCCACGACTATACACTGCGCACGCTTCAACAAGGCCTTGTTCAGGGCTGCGATGGTCTCTTCGGTGTTGCCGCTGTATGAGCTGGCAATGAACAGGGTGTGTGGACTTACGAACTGGGGAATATTATAACTTTTGCAAACCGTGATTGGGATCGGAATACGGCCGAACGTCAGCGACTCTACCAAGTTGGCGCCGATCCCTGAACCACCCATGCCGGTGATCACGATATTACGTATATCACTGCCGGGCCGAACCAGATCAATCGATTGGCCGATCTTGAGGGCGTCTGCCAACTGGCGTGTAAAACCCTCGATATATTTTTTGGTCGTAGACATAAGGTGTAAATTCCGCAACAAAGTTATGACATTTGAATGATCGATAAAATTAAAACAGGAAGCAAAGGCGAAAATCTCGCAGCAGCGTTCTTAGAGCAGAAAGGATTTGAGATCGTAGCCCGCAATTATAGGTTCAGGCGACTCGAGATCGATCTGATTGCCCGGCGGGACAACTGGCTGATCTTTGTTGAAGTTAAAACCAGGAGCTCTACCGACTTTGGAGAACCGGAAGAATTTGTGGTCGATACCAAACGACAACACATTTTCGACACCGCCGAAGAATACATTTTCAAAAACGACTGGCAAGGTCACATCCGCTTCGATATTGTGTCGGTAAAACTGGGAAATCCTCCGCACATTGAACACTTCGAGGACGCAATAAACTAAATGCTGGGTGCTTGATGCTGGATCCTTGACCTTAGATGCCGGTGCTTAATCCCTGGTGACGTGATTGGAGCCTGATGCCCCGTGTGTGACGGCATGCGGGCAGAGAGGTTCTTAATTCATCTTATTGTTCCGATAAATCTCCTTCCCCTTGTCGTTCCATTCTATTTTTACGAAGGGTTTGATGCTTTTATCGAAGGGTTCTTTGGGATAGGTGATGATCTTTTTGCGTTTGCTGTTGGGGTAATACTCTGTCCAGTCGCCTACTCTTTGGTCCCAGCGGTATTCGCCTATAACGGCAAGTTTGCCGTCTTCATGGAATCGATAATAATAACCTTCTTTCTCACCAAACTCGATGGGGATGATCTCCTTCATCTTTTTTCGCTCCATCGGGTCGTAATAGCTTACCTCCGATTCTTTGGGCCAGCCTTTAAAATATTTCTCTTTGTCGGTAAGCACACTATCGCGGGAATAACTCAGCCATCGGCCGTGCTTGGTGCCCTTGAAGAAGATACCTTTTTGCAAAACGATCTCGCCCTGTCGCTTTTCGTAGGGGCCGTGTAACAATACGCCTTTCGTGGGATCGAAGGTGGATGTTTTGCGTATTTCTTTGCGGGTGAAATCATACCAGTAAATATCGCGCACGAATGTTTTTGGCGTCTCAGACTTCTTCAGGTAGTAGAACAGCTCGTACGTTACGCGATCACCATAACCTTTGCGCGTGAACCCTTTTTTGGTCTTGATACCGTAAAAGACCTTCTTCTTAGGTTTTTTTGTTTTTTTAGTGTTAACGGGCTCTTCTTCTTTTTGAAAATCAAGACTTACAGGTGCGTCGACCGTAAAACGTTGCTCCTGCTCTTCATTCTGAGCCGCTGCAACCCAGGGTGCCAGGAATAAGATCACGATAACGATGCTACGAAAGGACTTCATGTTGGCTTAACGCATGGAGCGTAATTGTTATTGTAAAAATAAAAAATCCCCGCAAAGCGAGGATTTTAGGATGAAAATAATAAACGGGAAACCTCAAGAAACCAATTCTACACTGCGCTTGATGAAATTGGTAAGGTCAGCGCCCGTAAGCATATTCTGCGACAGTAGGGCGAGATCATAGGCCTGCTTCGCCAGCCTGTTCTGATCTTCTTCGCCAGCCTTCAATATCCGTTGCACGATGGGGTGATTGCCATTGATAGCCACATTATAGTTGTCGGGCATGGCGCCCATAAAATTAAACCCGCCACCGCCACCTAACCGGGCCATATCTTTCATTCGGCGCATGAACTCGCTCATGGTGATCACCACTGGCAGGTCATCAGGAGCCATAGATTCGATGGTCACCGCCATATTTTTATTGTTGATCGCTTTTTCGAAAATGGACTTGATCTTTTCCTGCTCTTCGGCGCTCAACACGCTTTCTACCTTGTCGCCCTTGTCGATCAGTTTGTCAGCCGTGTCGCTGTCTACACGTTTGAGGTGGGTTTTTTCCAGCCTCTGTTCCAACGTGTTCACAAAGTGGCTATCCAGAACGCCGTCAAGCAATAGCACATCGTAGGCTTTGTTCTTTGCGGCTTGAATAAAGCTGTCTTGTTTACCCTTGTCAGATGCGTAAAGGAACGTGAGCTGATCGGCTTTATCGGTCTGAGTGGTCTTTACCTTTTCTTTATAATCTTCGAGAGTGAAGTATTGGTTGTCTACGTTCTTCAGCAGCACAAACTCCTTGGCACGCTCATAGAATTTTTCGTCGCTGATCATGCCATATTTTACAAAGATGCTGATGTCATCCCATTTCTTTTCGAAGTCTTTTTGATCCTTTTTATATAGCTCTTGCAACTTGTCAGCTACCTTTTTGGTGATGTGCTGGCTTATTTTTTTCACGTTGGCATCAGATTGCAGGTAGCTTCGCGAAACGTTCAGCGGGATATCGGGCGAGTCCAGCACGCCGTGCAGCAACATCAGGAAGTCGGGCACCACATCCTTCACCTCGTCGGTGATGAAGACCTGGCGGGAATAAAGCTGGATCTTGTTTTTGTTGACCTCGAAGTCGTTTTTAACCCGCGGGAAATACAGAATACCTGTAAGGTTGAAAGGATAATCCACATTCAGATGGATCCAGAACAATGGATCCTCGGCAAAAGGATAAAGTTCCTTATAAAATTTCAGGTAGTCTTCGTCCTTCAGTTCATTCGGCGATTTGGTCCAGAGCGGAGAAGGGTTGTTGATGATGCGGTCTACGGTAACGGTTTTGTATTGAGGTTTGCCGTCCTTATCGACGCCGTCTTCTACACTTTCCTGCTTGGTTCCGAACTTGATCTCTACCGGCAGAAATTTGCAATATTTTTCAAGTATACCTTTTAGTCTCCACTCATCTAGAAATTCTTCCGAGTCGCTGTTGATCTTAAGGACAACATCGGTTCCGCGGTTTGTTTTCGTAGCTGGGAAAAGTTCAAACTCCGTTGAACCGTCGCATCTCCAGTGTGCAGCTTCACTTTCTGAAACCTTGTAGGATCTGGAGGTGATGTCCACCTGATCGGCCACCATGAACGACGAGTAAAAACCGAGACCGAATTTCCCGATGATATCCTTGCCGTCGGCTTTGTCTTTAAATTTTTCAACAAACTCCGCAGCACCCGAGAAGGCAATCTGGTTGATATATTTTTTTATCTCCTCACCGGTCATGCCGATACCTTTATCGCTCACGGTGATGGTCTTCTTTTCTTTATCAAAGGTAACTTCGATGGTAAGGTCTCCCAGTTCTCCGTTAAACTCGCCCATCGAGGCAAGCTTTTTAAGTTTCTGGGTAGCATCTACCGCGTTGGAAACAAGCTCTCGCAAAAAGATCTCGTGGTCTGAGTAGAGAAACTTTTTGATGATGGGGAATATATTTTCGGTGTGGATGGAAATCGTACCCTTTTCTTGTACTTCTGCCATAAGGTTTTGGTTTTTAAATAAAATAATCTGCTTCGACCAGTTTTCAAATAATATTCCAAAGGACAAAACGTGTCAGAATGACAGGCAGAATGACGAATTACTTCAATAAATGTAAGGGATGTGTCTGGCCAGCTTGTGCCTAAATACACCTCTATCGGAGTCTATCCGAATCCCTCACCAGCTTTTCGTCGCGGCGGATAAAACGGTTTGCCAATAAGTTGCTGATCACGGCAATGGCCGGTAGGTACAGTCCGAAGCTATAATTGCCGCCCTGAAAGGTTTTTACGAGTTGTGTAGCAAAGTAGACAGACGAACCGATGGTGCCTGCCATAAAAAGGGAGTTCAACGCGCCAAGTTTCATCTGCAGTACGCGGTCTTTGAATTTGCGAATTTCGATGAACGCCAGCGTGGCCGATGCGATGGCCAGAATAGCGGTGATGGCATAGGGCATGTATTGAGTATTGCGCTGCCCGTTCTCAACGATAGTATAATGCAAGGGGTACAACTCGTGTGTTCTACCGGAATCATCCTGGAAGACCCATATCGGTAAAAAAATGGTTGTGATCAATGTTATGATAACGATTGCCAGAAATACAGTTTGAATTCTTTGCCACATGTTGGTGTTGATTTAACTTGCTGCCTTTCCAAATAAAAGCACGCAAAACTAAGGGATTTGATCGATTGATGAATTACGTTTGCGGGAATTCATTAATCTTTTAGAGAGACCTCTTCACTGCCATTAGAAACTGAATCATGAAAACTGCCTATATCGTCGACATTCTTCGTACGCCCGTTGGAAAATATGGAGGTGCCCTGGCCACCGTTCGCCCCGATGACCTCGCTGCGCATGTCATAAAAAAACTGTTGGAAAGAAATGCTTCGGTCGACCCCAAGCTCGTGGAAGATGTTGTTTTCGGCGCGGCCAATCAATCGGGCGAAGACAACCGCAACGTCGCTCGCATGGCGTTGTTGTTGGCCGGAATGCCCATCGAGGCAGGTGGTGTGACGGTCAACAGGCTCTGCGCCTCCGGACTCCAGGCGATCATGGATGCATCGCGGGCCGTATTGCTGGGCGAAGGTTCTGTTTACATTGCGGGCGGCGTGGAGAGTATGAGCCGCGCACCCTTTGTGATGGCGAAGGCCGGAGAAGCATTTTCACGCAAAGCAGAAATATTTGATACTACCATCGGGTGGAGGTTTGTGAACTCAAAGCTATCCGCGTTGTATCACCCATACTCCATGGGCGAAACCGCCGAAAACGTAGCTGAAAAATGGAAAGTGACGCGCGCAGACCAGGACCAATTTGCGCTGGAGTCGCAATTAAAATATCAGCAAGCCCACGACACAGGAAAATTCAAGGAAGAAATGGTATCGGTACCGGTTCTTCAGTCCAAAGGTGATACGCTGATCTTTGACAAAGACGAGCATCCGCGTGTTACCACAATAGAAAAATTAGCCACGCTAAAACCGGCATTCAAAAAAGATGGTTCTGTCACCGCCGGAAATTCTTCGGGCATTAATGACGGCGCTGCCGCCAGCTTGATTGCCAATGAAGAAACCGTAAAAAAATTAAACCTGAAACCGTTGGCCAGGGTCGTGTCTGTGGCCATTGCCGGAGTTGAACCCGCACATATGGGCGTTGGTCCCGTGCCGGCAACACAAAAGGCGCTGAAACGTGCAGGCCTTAAAGTGGGTGACCTGGGATTGGTAGAGCTAAACGAGGCATTTGCGTCTCAATCGCTGGCGTGCGTTAGAGATCTGGGAATTAATCCGGAGATAGTCAACGTTAATGGTGGCGCTATCGCTATCGGTCATCCGTTAGGCTGCAGCGGCGTACGCATAACCGCTACGTTGATCCATGAAATGCAAAAGCGAAAAGTACGGTATGGACTCGCCACTATGTGCATTGGCGTGGGCCAGGGCGCGGCCATTATTTACGAGCGCATGAACTATTCATCCGGTTCAGTGAATAGAATGACTCATGGCCAGATTTTTCTTTGAAATAAGTTATCACGGTAAGAATTACAACGGCTGGCAGACGCAGAGCAACGGCATCGGTGTGCAAACGGTTGTAGAAGATGCTTTGGGAAAATTGCTTCAACAGGATATCAAGATTGTTGGAAGCGGCCGCACGGACACCGGTGTTCACTGCGAGCAGCAATTTTTTCATACCGACATCGACAATGATTTTGACGCGCCGCAGCTGATCCAGAAACTCAATTCATTTCTACCGAAAGACATCGCGATCCGTGCCGTCAGAAAAGTAGCCAACAACGCCAGCGCACGGTATGACGCCATAGAACGTACGTATCGGTATCAGATCACCCGCGTAAAAAACCCGATGCTGGATGGTCTGGCGTGGCATTACTTTAAGACACTTGATGTTCAAACCATGAACAGGGCGGCTGCGTTATTACTGGGGGAGCACGACTTCGAGTGCTTTAGCAAAGTGAAAACCGAGGTAAATCACTTCCTTTGCACCATAACGATGGCCGAATGGAAAGAAGAAGGAGACCGTCTGACTTTTTTTATATCCGCCAACAGATTTTTGCGTGGCATGGTAAGAGCGATTGTCGGAACATTGCTCGATGTGGGCACGGGAAAAATATCGACAGAAGATTTTCAGGCGATCATCCGAAGCCGTGACAGGCGGAAAGCGGGTGCCAATGTGCCGCCCCACGGATTGTACCTGATAAAAGTTAAGTATCCGTCAGAGGTATTTGTAAAATAGAGCCAATAACACAACGTGGAGAAAGAACAAGTAAGCAGTGGAAATATCATAGACTGGTCGGTGCTGAAACGACTGATGACTTTTGTGATGCCCTATAAAGGCAGGTTCATTCTGGTTGTTTTTCTTACCATTATTCTGGGCGTGCTGTCGCCGGTTCGTCCTATATTGATTCAATACACCCTCGATAACGACGTGGCGACAGGCAATTATCGCAGCATGGTGGTGATGATGATCGTATTGCTCGGTTTGCTGATCTTACAATCGCTGGCGCAGTACATTCACACCTATGTTTCCGGTTGGCTGGGGCAACAAGTGATACGCGATATCCGGGCAAAACTTTACCAGCACATCGTCAATCTCCGTCTTCGTTTTTTCGACAAGACTCCCATCGGCCGTTTGGTTACCCGCACCATCTCAGATGTTGAAGCGCTTACCGATGTTTTTAGTGAAGGCTTAGCTGCTATGGCCGGCGATCTGCTGCAGATCGTTTTTATTCTTGGGTTTATGTTCTATCAAGATTGGCGACTTGCGTTGCTCACGCTCTCAACGCTGCCGCTTTTGCTCATCAGTACCTACGTATTCAAGGAGAAGATAAAAGTGGCCTTTAATGACGTGCGTAACGCCGTGGCCAACCTCAACACTTTTGTGCAGGAACATATCACGGGAATGAACATCGTACATATTTTCGCCAGTGAAAAGAGGGAATTCGAAAGGTTCAGAGAGATCAACAACGAACACCGTCAGGCACACCTCCGCTCGGTGCTATATTATTCCGTTTATTTTCCCGTAGCGGAAATTATCGCGGCTGCCGGCATCGGTTTGCTGGTTTGGTACGGTGCCAAAAGTGTGATCAATGTCGAAGAGACGGGTGTTACCATCGGTAAGCTGGTGGCCTTTATCATGTACATTCAAATGTTCTTCAGGCCCATTCGTATGATCGCCGACCGCTACAATACGCTGCAGATGGGTATTGTGAGTTCGTCGCGTATCATGAATTTATTGGACGATCAGGTTCATGTGCAATCTAACGGAAGTTATAAACCCGGGCACGTTCAGGGCGACGTGCAATTCGACCATGTATGGTTTGCTTATAACGATGAGCACTATGTGTTAAAAGACATTTCATTGCACATCAAAAAGGGCGAGACCATTGCGCTGGTTGGCGCTACGGGTGCCGGCAAATCGTCGGTGATCAATTTGTTGAGCCGGTTTTACGAGATCAGCAAAGGTTCGATCCGCGTTGACGGCACCGATATCAAAGATTATGATCTCGGTACCTTACGCAGAAACATTGGTGTTGTATTGCAGGATGTATTTTTATTTTCCGACACAATCTACAACAACATCACATTGGGCAATCCTAATGTCACGGAAGAAATGGTTTGGCATGCAGCAGATCTTGTTGGTGCCAGAAAATTTATCGAGAGGCTTCCCGGAAAACTTTCCTATAATGTGATGGAGCGGGGCTCTACACTTTCTGTGGGCCAACGTCAGCTCATTTCATTCATTAGGGCAATGGTCTACGATCCTAAAATTCTTGTCCTGGATGAAGCCACGTCATCGGTAGATAGCGAAACTGAAGAAATGATTCAGCAGGCCATTGGAAAAATGATGAGTGGCAGGACTTCCATTGTTATCGCCCACAGACTCTCCACCATTCAAAAAGCCGACAAAATCATCGTTTTAGACCACGGCCAGATCAAAGAAGTTGGCCGACATGAGGAACTTCTTCTACAGGAAGGTTTTTATGCCAATCTTCACAAGATGCAGTATAGAGAGTTTGTAGGCTAAGAAACATCCATCAAAACCGCCGATTGCTCAAGGCGTAAAGGCAAAAGAATTATATTTGCCTTCAATGCGCATAAAAAAAAACCTCTTTTTGTTAGTTTTTTGCCTGTTCATTTTTGAGTGGGCCGAAGCGCAACGTTCAAACAACGGCAGAAGCAGTTATACGCGTTCACGTCATAATTATACGGCACCCCGTGTGAGGGGAAATAAAGCAAAAATCATTTGTCCCATCTTTGAAAGTAGTAAGTATCCCTATCATGGCTTTGGTGTTAAACTGGGAGATCCTTTCGCGATGACGTATAAATTTTATCCGAACAAACGTTTTTCGTTTGCAGTCGATTTCGGAAAGGCCGCGAGCGGATTGTACAACCGATATTATCGGGAAAAATTTGACGAATACGTTGCGTCTGAATCCGACACTTTTTCCACCACCGAAGCATCTGTTGATTATCTCACCCACAAGGTAAAATCAGACCTGGTAGGCGAGGTAAAATTTTTATATCACCTCGACGCCAAAAAAGTTTCCCCAGGCTTACAAATTTATGTGGGGGCCGGGTGGGAATGGAAAAACACTGCCCTGCGGTATGATTATTTATTTGATAACGGGCAGAATGAAAATCAATTTGGACGTTTCGAAAGAAGTCGTTTTACCATGGGCCCACAGATCGTAGTGGGTATAGAATATGCTTATTTTCAAATTCCGATCTCTGCATTTATGGAACTTGAATATTTTACCGACATACAAGCCGATCCAGGCTGGCAAAATCTTGAAGGTGGTGTAGGACTGCGTTATATTTTTTAAACTAAATTTTCGTTAAAGCGTTAAAAATTTTCATGATCATGAAACGTGTAGTTATTTTAATTTTTCTGGCTTGTCTATCGTTGCAACTGAAAGCTCAGCGGACCACGCAAGGCATTGGCGTGAGACTGGGTGTACCCACGGGTGTAACCTATAAAAAATATCTGGCTGGAGATCGCGCCGTTGAATTCGGCTTAGGGTCTGCCGGACCGGGGTGGCATTCGGCTTATTATGAAAACTCCATCCGCAGCTTCCGTAAATACGACGGCAAACGTTATCTCTCGCACGATGTGCACAGCACGCTTTATTTACAAGGCCGATATCTGGTTCACACCAATATTGAAGTTCAAGGAATGGACGGAAAACTGGATTGGTATTGGGGCATTGGCGGAATATTGAAGTTTGCCAAAGTAAGATATCGTTTTGAAGACGATACACCCGCCGGAACTTATACCGATGAAAGAACAGACTTAGACTTTGGCCCCGAAGGCATTGGCGGAATGGAATACACATTCGAAGATGTGCCCATCTCTATTTTCGCAGAAGTAAGTTTAATGCTGGAGTTTGTAGACCGCGTGTCACTCAGGCCCTTCTCAGGAACGGGCGTTCGTTATAATTTTTAAATCAGCATTTCTGAGTATCGAACCCGCCTTCGACATTAGTAATACCTTGCTTGCCTCGCCGTCAGCGTTTTCTAAAAGCTTTAGCAGAGGCGCAAGGTTTACACGGAGGGTTCGATGTCAAATTCTCCAAACTCCTTGAAGGGATTACTTATCAACTGTAACCTTTTCGTCTCCGTTCTCGTCCACTTCTTCGGCTTCGTCCATCATGACCTGCTTTTCGTACAAATCTCTGTACATGCCTTCTTTTTCGAGCAGGGCTTCGTGCGTGCCTTCCTGAACGATCTTGCCGTCTGCCAATACAACGATCTTGTTGGCGAGCTTTGCCGATGATACACGGTGCGAGATGATAATGGTGGTTCTACCTTGCATGATACGTTTCATGCTGTTGAGAATATTGTTCTCAGTTTTCGTGTCTACGGCAGAAAGGGCGTCGTCGAGCATGAGTATTTTAGGTTCGCGAACAATGGCG
>JBMOKS010000771.1:0-24421 GCA_049324355.1 Bacteroidota bacterium | reverse complement strand
GGAAACTCTTTGCTTTTGACCACCCGACAAAGTAATGCCGCGTTCGCCGATGCGTGTGTTGAAGCCCAATTGAAAGCCCATAATGTTATCGTAGACGTCGGCGTCTTTGGCGGCTTGCATAACCTTCGATTCAACCGGGTCTTTGATGCCGAAGACAATGTTGTTGAAGATGGTATCGCTGAAGAGAAATACATCCTGCGGAACATAGCCGATCTGGCTGCGCAGGGCGCTGAGATTGTAGTGTGAGATTGGCACCCCGTCAATGAGCACTTCGCCATCGCGCGCGTCATACAGGCGGGTGACGAGATTAGACACCGTACTTTTCCCTGATCCTGTAGTGCCTATGATGGCCAGCGATTCGCCCGGGTTGACGATGAATGAAATATCTTTCAAGGCCTTAATGCCGGTGTCGGGATAGGTAAAGCTTACGTTCTTAAATTCGATCTTTCCTTCTATTTCTTTCTCCAGATTTTTTTCGGAAACGATGTTAGTGGTCGTGCTCAGGAATTCGTTGATGCGTTTTTGAGAAGCCTCGGCACGCTGCACAAGACTGCTGGTCCAACCTAACGATGTCACCGGCCAGGTGAGCATGTTCACATAAATGATGAACTCGGCGATGTTTCCAAGGGAAAGGTTTCCTTCGCCGGTGATGACGGCTGTGCTTCCGGCATAGACCGTAAGTATCGTGCTGAGACCCACCAGACCCATTATAAGGGGAAAGAACAACGATTGTGTTTTGGTTAGCTTCAGCGATTGTTTTTTATATGTTTCTGTTTCCTGCTCGAATTTAGATACCGATTCGTGTTCGCGGTTAAAGGATTTCAATACCCGGATACCGCTGAAAGCCTCCTGCACGAACGTTGAAAGTTTCGACTGGCTTTTCTGGATCTGCTCCGAACGCCGTTCCATTTTATTATTCACCAGAAAAATACTCAACGACAACAGTGGCAACGGACTCAGCGCATACCACGTGAGCTTGGCGTTGATGGCGAACATCATCGGTATTAGCATCAAGAAAAGAGTGAACAGCGTAATGCCGTACATGATCGCCGGACCGAGATACATGCGTACACGACTTACGTCTTCGGAAATACGATTCATCAGATCGCCGGTGTTGTTACGACGGTAAAAACTGAGCGGCAGTGACTGATAGTGTTCAAAGATCTCATTCTTTAGATCGTATTCAATATGTCGCGACATCACGATGAGCGTTTGTCGTACGAAGTATAAAAATATTCCCCGCAGCAACGCCATGAGCAGGATAAGACCGGCGTAGATAAGAATGCCGAATGCAAACACTTTAAAAAAACCCTGTTGCTGAACGAGTCCCTGGAAGGATTGATAGATGCGAATGTTGTCGGTGACCAGGTCAATGGCATGTCGCACGAGCACAGCCGGCACGATCTGAAAAATGTTGGAGATAATAACGAAGATGGTTCCTAAGATGAGATGCCACTTGTATTTGAGAAGGTATTTATTGAGATATCGAAGTTCTTTCATCAGCCGGGTTAAAATTAGGGCGTTTTGCCGATCAGGCGTCACCCTGTTTTTTCAAAATTAAAATAGCCATTACCGGATTTTACTCAACAATATTTGGCTTGCTCTCACTAAAACGAAATATCCTTTTAATGGTTCATGCAAACGTTTGAAACTACCTAAATTTGTCGGATCCTTTGTATGGATTATCCTGCTAAGGAAACAGGGGCCTAAAACTACAACAATCAAACCTAAAACACATTCTCATGGAAGTTAAAGAGATCGAGAAAACGCAAGTCGGGAGTATCTTCGGAACGCTCGCGCAGCTGGGTCACGAACAGGTAGTATTCTGCCATGACGAGGCAACCGGGTTGAAAGCCATCATCGCTATTCACAATACGGTGCTGGGACCTGCGCTGGGCGGAACCCGCATGTGGAATTACGCTTCTGAACAGGAAGCGATCACCGACGTGCTGCGATTATCAAGGGGCATGACCTTCAAGGCGGCCATAAGCGGTCTTAACCTCGGTGGCGGTAAAGCTGTGATCATTGGCGATGCCAAAACCATGAAGACCGAGGCTTTCCTGAGAAGATTTGGAAAATTTGTGAACAGCCTTAACGGCAAATACATCACCGCCGAAGACGTGAATATGAAAACGTCTGACATGGAATACATCAACATGGAGACCCAGCACGTTACAGGCCTTCCTGAGTCGATGGGTGGTGGGGGAGATCCTTCACCGGTTACAGCATATGGCGTCTATCTCGGTATGAAAGCTACCGCCAAAAAAGTATTCGGTACCGACAACCTGGCCGGCAAGAAAATTGGCGTACAAGGTGTGGGCCAGGTTGGCATGCACCTGGTAGAATGCCTCGTGAAAGAAAATGCGCAAGTATTTGTCACCGACCTCTTTGCCGACAAAGTGAAAGCCATTGCTCAGCAATTTGGTGTGAAGGCAGTTGGGCAGGACGATATTTACGATCTGGATATGGATATTTACGCACCGTGTGCCCTAGGTGCTACGGTAAACGATGAAACAATTTCAAGATTGAAGTGCAGCATTATCGCCGGCGCAGCCAACAACCAGCTGAAAGACGAAATCAAAAACGGATATATGCTGATGGATAGGAGCATCGCCTATGCGCCTGACTTCCTGATCAATGCCGGAGGTCTGATCAACGTGTACAACGAACACCTCGGCAACTACAACCGCAAACGTGTGTTTGAACATGCCGAGAAAATTTATGACACATGCTTAAACATTTTGAACCTGGCCGAGCAGGAAAAGATCACGAGCCAGGAAGCCGCTATTAAACTGTGTGAAAAACGCATCGCAGCCATCGGAAAAGTGAGAATGAGCCGATAAAACCAGTGGGCAGCGGACAAAAGCAATAGCAAAACCTGCTAATATTATTTTCTTCGTTTGTCACTTGTAATTAGCAATCACGATTGAGAGGCAAATAGCAAAGCTTTTTAACTTTTCGCCTTAGACTTTTGAACATAAAATGGCATCCTGTTAGTGAAAGACTGGCAGGATGTTTATTTTTGTGCCCTAGAAATTTTTATACAAACCACCGTTAGTTCTTTATCATGCTTAACCGAAGGAGTCTCAGGATCAAGGTCATGCAAAGCCTTTTCGCTTTGCATCAGTGCAAGGAAGCCAATTACCAACTATGCCTGGAAAAGATCAGCGAAAATTTCAATCCTGACCTCAACTCCATGGAAGTGCAGGACAAAACTCTCCTCAGCCAGCAAAAAAAGCTGGCCACCAAGTTATTCGAAAAAGCTTTTGCCAAAAACGAGACCTCGGTAGACCACGAGGAGCCGAAAATAAAAAAGTCGGTTAACGAAGCCTTCAAGTTCTACGCCGTACAAGACAAGAAAGACGTTGACTTTTTTCGCAAAGGGTTGGTGTCGGAAGTAGAAAAGATCTACGATCACTACATCGCTGTATTGAGCCTGATGGTAGCGTTTGCCGAAATTGCCGAAGCCGACAAAAAGGTAAGCCATAAAAGTTTTATTCAAAACACATGGATCAAAGCCCTTCGCAACAGCGAAGCGCTGAAGAAAGATGCCTTGAGACTGGGACGCCATTGGCAAAATAAATCAGAACAGGTAAGACTGTGGTTCCGTGATGTCGTGCGCCAGGACAGCGAATACCTGGCTAGCATGGATAGAAAAAATCCATCACTCGACGATCAGAAAAAATTAGCAGCTCACCTGTTCAAAAAAGTTATTCTGGGAAAAAGTGTCATCAACGAACACTTTGAAGAAGAGGTGCTGCGCTGGGTAGAGGACAAAGAGATCGTTAAAAGCCTGGTTGAAAAAACTGTCAAATCTTACGATCCCGAATCACAGCCTGAAATATCTCTTCACACCCTGTCGTTGAATTGGGATGACGACAAGGATTTTATGGAGAGACTTTATAAAACTGCCATTTCGCTGGATGACAAACACCGCGAACTGATCGCCAATAACACGCGAAACTGGGAGGTAGACCGTTTGGCCCTCACCGACCGGGTAATCCTCGAAATGGCCATTGCCGAGTTGATCAGCTTCCCCAACATTCCTGTGAAAGTAACGATCAACGAATACATTGAACTGGCAAAAAATTATAGTACGCCGAAAAGTCGTCAATTTATTAATGGTATATTAGATGTCATTGCCAAGGAATTGAAAGACCTAGGCGAAGTGAAGAAAAGCGGCCGCGGGCTTATCGATAATAAATAATTCACTTTGGCTTCAGCCAATTTGTTAAAAAATGTTAAAATTTTGAATTTGCGTCTTAACGACGATAATTTTGAACGCCTATGAGCAAAAAAGGAGGTAATACACTGCTGGCCTTCCTGATAGGAGCTGCCACCGGTGCAATTCTTGGGGTTTTATATGCTCCGGACAAAGGTTCTAACACCCGCGAGAAATTGTCCTTTCAGTTGGATAAGTATCGCAAAATGCTTCAGGACCTGGTAAATGACTTTGTCTCTGGGAAAGAAACTCCCCTTACTTCCGAGGCAAAATCGCAAGGCCAGAAAGTAGTTGACGAAGCGAAGACCAAGGCCGAAAAACTTTTGGAAGATGTTGATGAACTTTTGGAGCAGATCAGAGGCAAGAAAAGCAATAATTAAAAGGAAATAGTAAACGTATGAAAGTTAACATTTTGCGGTCACTGACCATCCTTGCCACAATCCTGGCCCTTTCCACGGGTTGCCGCGATAAGGATTCGGAGAAACGGATAGCGGAATTAGAAAGTCGTCTGGCCGAATTAGAGGGAGGTAAGAAGAGCGCCGCTGTACCAGCGCCCACAACACCAGCCCAAGAAGAGAAGCCCGAAGGGCCCCTGCCAGAAATGAAGTTTGAACGGGTCGATCACGATTTTGGAACCATCACCGAGGGGGACATTGTAGAGTATACCTACTCATTCAAGAATACCGGTGCTGCACCGCTGATCATTCAGAGCGCCCAGGGATCATGCGGTTGTACCGTGCCCGATTGGACTAAAGAACCTATTCCTGTAGGTGGCACTGGGTACGTGAAAGCGAAGTTCGATAGTAACGGTAAACCCAATATTCAGAACAAAACCGTTACCGTAACAGCGAATACCTGGCCTAAACAAACGGTGTTGCGTTTTAAGGCAATGGTAACGCCCAAGCCCACCGGCACCAATGGCCCGCTGAAAAAATAAGACATCAGGACCTTAATACCGCCCGGATTTGCTCAGCAATCCGGGCTTTTTATTTTTAAAGCTTGACTTGGCAAACCCGCGCGCCGTTTTGGGGGTGATCGAAGGATTTTTTATGGACGTTTCAACTGGTCGTATTTTTATTGACCCAAGTCCTATAAATAGCTTAGCTTTGAACGCTAATTTTTCAAAATAAATATGTTAACTATTTTATTACAAGCCCAGACCCAAAGCCCGTATTTCTCTTTCCTGTTTTTTGGCGCGATCATTCTTATTTTTTATTTCTTCATGATCCGTCCTCAGCAGAAAAAAGCCAAAGAACAGCGCAAGTTTGTTGACGAAATCAAAAAAGGAGATTACGTAGTGACCATCGGCGGCGCCCATGGTCATGTGGCAGAATTGGAAGGCGATACCTTTATTCTCGAGGTAGAAAAAGGCGGCCGCATCCGTTTCAACAAATCCGCTATTTCGGCAGACGCGACAAAAGCTGCTAACAAGAAATAAGGTCTCGCCAGGCCCGGAAGTTGACAACCATAATAGCATACGATGAAATTGTTCAACTCCATACTGAGTGTACTTCGTTTTAATAGAAAAAACTGGAAGGCTGTAGTACTGTGCATTTTTGCCGCTACAGTCTTTTGGTTTTTTAATGCCCTGAATAAAACCTACACCACCAACATCAGTTTTCCACTGAGCTTCGACTATGATGAGCGTCATTATGTTCCGGTAAGAACACCCACCAGAGAAGTGCGGATCAATGTTACAGGCAATGGCTGGGATCTCTTCCGGCGTAGCACCGGCATCAAAGTCCCGCCCCTGGAGATTCCCCTGGAACGCCCCGGCGAAGTCAAAAAAATTGTGGGCACCACCTTACCCGCCTTCTTCTCAAGCCAGCTCGACGGCTTTCAAATCAATTTTATAGTTACCGACACGGTCTACATCGATCTGGAACCGAAAGCCGGGCGTTGGATAAGCCTTTCATTGGACTCTGCAAACCGCAATTTGAAGCGTGGCTATGGACTGGCCAGTAAAGTGGAAGTTAGTCCTGATTCGATCTTCATTGAAGGGCCGCAACGCATCATTACGCAGATCAAAGAACCCGTCAAGCTGAAACTAAAAAAACGGAACATCGACGAGAATTTTCGTGAAGATGTGGAGATCGACCTGCCCCACGGGGAAGTGATCAAGAGAGATCCACCCACGGTATCGGTTGCCTTTAGCGTAGGCATGATGATGGCTGTGCAAGATTCAGTGAGCCTGAGGCTTATTAACATCCCGCCGGGAGTATGGCCAACCCGCGACAAACGAAAGATTGCCATTACTGTCGCCATGCCCGAAAATTTGAAAAACCAGTTCACGCTCGATTCGGCCATCGCTGTGATCAGTCTGCGCGGCGTAAAAAGAGGGCAATCGAAACTACTACCAGTGATTATAGGTCTGCCACAGTTTTGCAAAGTGGTGAAAATAGACTCCGTTCATGTGAAACTCTGAGTAACATGAAAAAGACACTCCAAATAGGCATTACCGGTGGAATAGGATCAGGCAAAAGCGTGGTATGCAATATTTTTCACCGTTTAGGTGTACCCGTTTATGACGCCGACAGCCATGCGAAAAAATTAATGACCACCGATGGAATACTCATCTCTGAGATCAAAAAAGAATTCGGTGATTTGTCTTACGATGCCGACGGTAATTTGAACAGAACGTATCTCAGTCAAAAAGTTTTTAACGATCAGGAGAAGCTTAATAAGCTGAATAGTCTGGTCCATCCGCGTGTTGGAGAAGATTATAAAAGGTGGGTAGAAAAACACAACCATCATCGGTATGTCTTAAAAGAAGCAGCATTGCTATATGAATCGGGTTCAAGTCAATCATTGGATAAAATCATCGTAGTGTATGCCCCGGAAGCCATGCGCATCCGGCGCGTAATGATGCGCGATAAACACAGAACTGCCCAACAGATACAGGAGATCATCGAAAAGCAGATTCCGGACGACAAAAAACTACAACGCGCAGATTTTGTAGTCGTTAATGATGAAACCAAACTGGTTATTCCCCAGGTACTTGAGTTACATGAAAGGTTCCTCTCAATGAACTAATTCCATACGCTGAAGAGTTTATTTATTAACATGAAGAAAAAGTTGCTAACCGCCGCTGTTATGGTTGCCGTAATTGCATTGCTGGCCCTGCCGAAACTCAATTTATTCGGTGACAAAAAGAATGAGCCCGCGGCCACCGGGCCGCGCAGTGCAGCCAAACTGCCCGTGCAGGCATTGATTATCAAAACGGCCCCGCTTGACAACAAACTGATGGTGACCGGTTCAGTACTCGCCAATGAATCACTTGAACTTAAAAGTGAAGAATCTGGCAAGATCACAGGGCTTTTTTTTAAAGAAGGCAAACGTGTGAAGAAAGGTGATCTCCTTCTTCGCATCAACGACGAGGAGATTCGCGCTCAACTGGAAAAACAGGTTTTCAATCGCAAACTGTATGAAGATATCGAAGCGCGCCAAAGAAGGTTGTTGGAAAAAGAGGCCATCAGCCAGGAAGAATATGACAACGCCCTCAATCGTTTGAATACCACCATCGCAGACATCAAGTTACTGGAAGCACAATTGGAGAAGACACGCATCTCGGCCCCCTTCGATGGACAGATCGGTCTTCGCTACGTGAGCGAAGGAGCTTACATTTCGCCCAGTACGGTCATTGCCACGTTGTATAACAACACCCCTGCTAAAATAGAATTCAGTGTTCCGGGACGTTATAGCACAGAAGTAACACCCGGAAAAAAAATACTATTTACCATCGAAAATTATCCTCAAAAAATTTTCAACGGAGAAGTATATGCCATTGAACCTCGCATCGACCCTGAAACCCGCACGTTGAAGATCAGGGCACTGGCCGATAATACCAGCGGTTCGTTGTTACCAGGACAATTTGTTAAAGTTGAATTGATCCTAAATACGAATGTGAGCGCTGTTCTGATTCCCACCGAGGCACTGGTTCCCGAGCAGGGAGGGCAGAAAGTTTTTATCGTCAATAACGGCAAGGCAAAAGATGTTAAAGTAGAGACCGGTATTCGTACCGAGCGACAGATCGAAGTGACGAAGGGATTGTCTCCCCGCGACACCTTGATCACCACCGGCATCCTGCAGTTGCGTGAAGGTCTCGAAGTACAAATCGATACATTGATCAACCAATAAGGGGAATTTTTTTATGGCCAGCTTATCAACCATCAGTATTAACAGACCCGTGCTGGCGATTGTGATGTCGCTTGTCATTATTCTTTTCGGATACATCGGATTTTCATTCCTGGGTGTTAGAGAATTTCCCAGCGTTGATCCTCCGGTGATCTCAGTTTCTACGATTTATATTGGCGCCAATGCAGATGTGATCGAGTCACAGATCACCGAACCGTTGGAGGAGGCTGTTAACGGTGTTCCCGGTATCAGGGGCATCACGTCGGTAAGTCGTGAAGGACGGAGCAATATTACCGTTGAATTTGAATTAGGCGTAGACCTGGAAACAGCGGCCAACGACGTTCGTGACAAAGTTTCGGGAGCCATCAGCCGCCTTCCTCCCGACGTTGATCCGCCTGTGGTAGAAAAAGCCGACGCCGATTCAAGCCCGATCATATTTTTGACTGTGCTAAGCAACAAAAGAGATCCGCTGGAGCTCTCGAAGTTTGCTGAGAACGTTTTTAAAGAAAGAATTCAAACCATACCTGGTGTAAGCTCGGTTTCTATTTGGGGTCAGAAGCGTTACTCCATGCGATTGTGGATGGACCCTATCAAAATGGCATCGCTTAAGCTTGCGCCAACAGACATTCTTCAGGCGGTAAACCGTGAAAACGTGGAACTTCCTTCCGGAAGGGTGGAGGGTCAAAACACAGAACTCACGGTGAGAACCATGGGCCGACTCAATACGGTAGAAGATTTTAATAACCTCATCATTAAAGAAAATAACGACGAGGTGGTACGGTTTCGCGATGTTGGCTACGCACAACTGTATCCCGAAAACGACCGCACCATCTTACGACGCGATGGTGTTCCCGGCGTAGCGATAGCCGTGGTCGCACAACCCGGTGCCAACAATATCGACATCGCCAACCGGCTCTACACCAAACTTGACCAGATCCGACGCGATTTGCCCGAAGACGTTACCTACCAGATCAGCTATGATACTACCAAATATATTCGCTCGTCCATTTCGGAGGTAGAAGAGACCATCATGATTGCATTCTGCCTGGTGTTGTCGGTAATTTTTCTGTTTCTCCGCGACTGGCGAACAACCATTATTCCAATCGTTACCATACCCATATCGTTGATCGGTGCTTTCTTCGTGATGTATTTGTTGGGGTTTACCATCAACGTGCTCACATTGTTGGGAATTGTGCTGGCCATCGGCCTTGTGGTGGATGACGCCATTGTGGTGCTGGAAAATATTTATGTCAAGGTGGAGGAGGGAGAAGATCCAATGGAAGCAGCGCGCAAGGGGTCGATAGAAATTTACTTTGCCGTGATTTCAACCACGGTTGCCGTGGTGGCGGTGTTTCTGCCAGTAATTTTCCTTCAGGGCCTCACAGGCAGGCTTTTCCGCGAGTTTGGACTTGTTGTGGCGAGTTCCGTGGCGATCTCTGCGTTTGTGTCGCTGACGCTCACACCGATGATGAGTTCCAGAATTCTTAAGCGAAGAGCGAAACACAATTGGCTGTATACGAAGACCGAGCCGTTCTTCAAATGGCTGTCATCGAGCTACGCCAGGTCGCTGGAAAATTTTATGCAGTATCGTTGGGTGGCGATTTTGATCATTGTTATCTCCGCCGGATTGATTTATCTCTTGGGTGCTACCCTTCCCTCTGAACTCGCGCCGATGGAAGACAGAAGCGAATTCAGGCTCCAGGCCCAGGCCCCTGAGGGCGCCACGTTTGAGTATATGGATGGTTATGTGAGCGAGCTGACCGACTTCATCAGGAGAGAAGTACCTGAGCAAATTGGCAAAGTGAGCGTCACAGCTCCTGGCTTTGGCGGCGCTGCCGCAAATAGTGGGTTCGTGCGAGTAATGCTAAGCGATCCTAAAAGTAGAAGCAGAACTCAGCAGGAAATCGTAGATGACATAACCATTAAGGCAAGAAAATACAGTGGCGTAAGAACATTTATCACTCAAGCGCAAACCATCGGCGACCGCAGAAGTGGATTCCCGGTCCAATTCGTTATTCAGGCGGGCGAGATCGGAAAACTTAAACAGGTCCTTCCCCAGTTTATGGCGGCCGCGGCAGCAAGTCCCAAGTTTGCATTTGTGGACCTGGACCTGAAATTCAATAAGCCTGAAATCAACATAACAATCGATCGTGACAAAGCCCGAAATCTTGGTGTGAATGTGATCGACATCGCGCAGACGCTTCAACTGGGATTAAGCGGCTCACGTTTTGGCAATTTTATTATGGATGGCAAACAATACCAGATCATCGGGCAGGTAGAGCGCTCCAACCGCGACGAACCACTCGATTTAAAAACATTGTATGTGAAAAATAAACGCGGTGAATTGATTCAACTGGATAACCTGGTCACCATGTCAGAGCAGAGCAGTCCGCCACAACTGTATCGTTTCAATCGTTATTCATCCGCAAAAGTTAGTGCACAACTGGCAAAAGGTGTGGCGTTGGGTGAGGGTATAAAAGAAATGGAGCGCATTGCCGACGAGATCCTCGATGAAACCTATACGACCAGCCTCGACGGCGCGTCAAGAGAATTCTCTGAAAGTTCATCGAGCATTTATATGGCTTTTATGATTGCCCTCGCCATCATTTACCTGGTGCTGGCGGGGCAGTTCGAAAGCTTCAAGGATCCATTGATCATCATGCTCACGGTGCCGCTGGCGTTGGCAGGCGCGTTGATATCGTTATGGTATTTTGATCAGACGCTGAACATCTTTAGCCAGATCGGTATCATTATGCTCATCGGTTTAGTGACGAAGAACGGAATTCTGATAGTAGAATTTGCCAACCAGCGCAAAGAGCAAGGAAAGAATGTGATGGATTCTGTTATCGATGCGGCAGAGTCGCGATTTAGACCCATTGTGATGACTAGCCTTTGTACCATACTCGGTATTCTGCCGATCGCATTGGCGCTGGGAGCTGGCTCGGAGAGCCGGGTGTCGATGGGACTCGCCGTCATTGGAGGATTGTTATTTGCTACGATTTTAACATTGTACGTTATCCCTGCAATATATTCATACTTCAGTGGCAAAGAAGCAAGACATGCCATTGATGAATAACCGCGGTTAAAAAGTTTTATGAAGAGATCTTTTGTTTTGCTGGCTGCGTTGATGGCCACACAATTCCTTTATGCACAGGATACCCTCAGCCTCGGTCGAGCCATCGATCTGGGCTTGAAAAGTAATTTCGATGTTCAGATCGAAGGTCTGAATGCCGAGATTGCCAAACAAAACAATACCTGGGGAGTCGCGGGGGCATTACCCACCATTAATCTTACCATCAACCAGAACAACAACATCGTACACCGCAAGCCCGCAAACCCTTTCGCGGTGGCCGGACGGAATATTTCTGACAACGTGAATGGTCAGCTCGATGTTCAGTTCTTGCTGTTCAATGGCTTTGCCGTAAGATTCAATAAACAAAGGCTTGATCAACTTGAACGCCTGAGCAGTGGCACAGCAACTTTTGTTATTGAAACGACGGTTCAAAGCATCCTTCTTGCCTACTATCAGGCCCTGCTGGAGAAAGAACGGGTTCAGGTGCGAAAGAAGAATCTCACCTATTCGAAAGAGCGATTCGAATACGTAAAACTCCGGAAGGAACTGGGCGGCGCTATCACGTTTGATGTGCTGCAGGAGCAGAACAACTATCTCACCGATTCGTCAAATGTATTGCTGCAAGAGATTGCCTATCGTAATGCGCTGCGAAACTTGAATTTGCTGCTGAACGAGAACTTAAACCGCACATTTGACTTGACAGACTCGCTCACTTACGCCGACGAAAGTTATGATTTCGAAACTTTGCGAATGAAACTCACGAGTTCCAATACAAATCTCCGGAACCAATTTATCAACCAGGAACTAGCCCGGGTAAATACACGGGGTGCGATGTCGCAGCGTGCACCGATAGTGACTTTGAGCATTGGGGCTAACGGAAGCCTGGACCAGCTCAATGCGCAATTCAGACCCACCAGCGACGGTGTAGTAGAAAAAAGTACGGTAGGCTATTTGAATGACGATCCTTCACAACCCGTTATAGCCACACGGTTCGCGCCCGAATACCAGACGCAACGGGGAAATTCCTATGGCGCTTACGGCAACATTGGCTTGCGGTGGACTTTGTTCAATGGAGGTCAGGTAAAAAGGGCTATCGACAACGCACAAATACAAGAGAAGATCGCACAGCTTACTACTGACCAGCTCAAGCAGTCGCTGGAAAACGACCTGATCGCCGCGTACGACATGTACAATTTAAGACGACAACTGGTAGTGATTGCCAGAACGAAGCTGAGCGCTGCAGAATTAAACCTCTCGCTGGCCAACGAACGTTATCGCAATGGGTCCATCAGCGCGATCGATCTCCGCATCATCCAGGAAAACTTTCTGAATGCGGCGCTGGAAAATTTTTTGGCCATCTACGACGTGCTGGCCAGCAAAGCTGATCTGATACGATTGACTGGCGGCATGATCGCAGAGCCTTCCCGCTAATTCACAAGCCAAACATCTTGCCGTATGGTGTTATGGTGTAAATTACAACCATGATCGAACAACTACGCGAAGCCGCAGCCTTCATTGCTGCACAGGGAGTACACGATCCGGAGATTGGCGTGATACTTGGCACCGGACTTGGTAATTTATTTGTCAAAGAGATCAAAGGTCCGATTGAAATTGAATATAAGAAGATTCCACATTTCCCCGTTTCAACCGTTGAGTTTCACAAGGGCAAACTCATTTTCGGTGAGATCGGAGGCAAGCGCGTGCTGGCGATGCACGGACGGTTTCATTATTACGAAGGATACAACTTCCAACAGATCACATTGCCGGTGCGCGTGATGAAAATGTTGAACGTGAAAAATCTGCTGATTTCCAACGCCGCGGGTAACATGAACATGAAATGGAAAAAAGGTGAACTCATGCTCATCGACGATCACATCAATCTATTGCCCGACAACCCCCTGCGGGGAAAAAATGATGATGGGCTCGGTCCGCGTTTTCCTGATATGAGCGAGCCCTATGCCCGATCTCTCAACGACAAACTGCTCGCAATCGCCAAAGAAAAAAATATTATTTTGAACAAAGGTGTGTACGTCGGGGTGATGGGCCCCAACCTGGAAACTCGGGCGGAGTATAGATTCTTGCGCACCATTGGTGCCGATGCCGTGGGCATGTCTACCGTGCCCGAAGTCATTGTGGCCAATCACGCCGGCCTGCCCTGTTGTGCGATCTCCGTACTCACCGACGACTGCGATCCGGACAACTTAAAGCCTGCAAACATAGCTGAGATCATCGAAGTAGCAGGCCGGGCAGAAGCGAAGCTCACAGACCTATATGTGAACCTGATACAGCAATTGTAACTATGTTCACATCTCCCTTATCTTGCAGTAACGTTTCAAACGTTGGCGTGAATTTTTAAAGCTTGTAATGTGCCATTTTCTTTGAAAAAAGGCATCGGGCAGGCTGCTTTATGTCAAAAAATGTGAACTTGGATGTATGGAAAGAAAAGTTACCCACTTAAAAGGCCCCGAATTATCGCGCATCGTCACCGGCGCGTGGCGCTGGAAACACCTGTCTACAAGTGAAGTTGATAAACTTATACATACGTCGATACAGGTCGGTATGACGAGTTTTGATCATGCTGATATCTATGGCGATTACGAGAACGAAAAGATCTTTGGCAATGTGATTAAGGCGAACCCGTCGTTGCGTAAGAACATACAGCTGATCAGCAAGTGTGGGATAAAACTGATTTCATCCAAACACCCCCAAACAACGATCAATCACTACGACACATCGAAAAAACACATACTTGCTACGGTCGACCATTCGCTCGCATGCCTGGGCACGGACTATCTGGATGTATTGCTCATCCACAGGCCAGACCCACTGATGGATCCCGAGGAGGTTTCAGAGGCCTTCGGACTGCTGAAGCAAAACGGAAAAGTGCTTCACTTCGGCGTTTCGAATTTTACCGCCACGCAGTTTGAAATGCTTCAAAGCCATCTGCCGTTTCCCTTGATCACCAATCAGATCGAGGTTTCACTTTCGTGCATTACACCGCTATTTGACGGTACCGTCGATATGTTGATGAAAAACGATGTATCGCCCATGGCATGGTCGCCATTGGGTGGAGGAAAATTATTCGACGATCAGAATGGAAATGACTTGTGGTCGAAGAAAGAGAAGTACAAGGCAACTGAGGCCCAGCTATCGCTCGCCTGGTTATTAAGACATCCATCGGGAATGTTCCCTGTGATCGGCACGTCAAAACCGGAACGCATTATCGAATGCGCTAAAGCGGCCGAGATCAGGCTCGAACGGCAGGATTGGTTTGACATGTTAAAGGCGACAACTGGAAAAGATGTGCCATAACCGAGCAAAAATTGCAGGGTCTTTTAAAGCTTGATCAAACTTTGGGAGACAGCACAAAACGCTTTTTGTTCCTGTATAGGGCCACGACCAGCGCCATAACGCCCACAACAATCATTATTACCATCCACACAAAGAAATAACTCCATCGAGTCATATGAGGAAAGGCGCTTAAAGCAACAAAGGTCACTCCGGTGATGGTCCAGACTGGATCAGTCATAAATTTATCTTCGGGTTGCTGAGTAAGATCGAGTTTTATCGTGTGGTCGCGGTGAAACAATATCAACCACTTTTTGCAATCCCATAATAAAAGATACAGCGTGCCCAACAGCATGAGTGAAGTAATGATTGGAGTGCCCATTCCGAAGTTTACCGAAATCGTGATCATAAAAACATTGGCGATCACGGGCAAAAACAGCATGGCGCCGATGGTCGAAAAACGCTGTGACATGAGTAAGGCACCGGCAATGAGCTGAGACCAACCCAAAAACTTCCAATACATGCCGGTCTGATACATGGCCTCAAAAAAATAGCCCACCGGATTGCTCACCGGCAGGACCGTGAATCTTTCGCCTCGGATCTTTACAAAGGAGGCGAAAACAAAGGCAAAACCGATCAGGTATCTCAGGTATATGGTCGCCAGCTTGAAAAAAAACACCTGTTTCAGGCGGTCAATAAAACTTATCATACCGGCAAGACGGCCCCTTAAACCATTTGTTACATAATTGTTTTTTCATTTGGTATGAAACCATATGGAATTCATTTTTGTATTCTTCATATTTACCGGCCATGGCCAAAGCTGCAGCAGAAAGAAAGATAGTCGACATTACGGGGCATGATAACATAGAGGTGATCGGGGCCCGTGAGCATAATCTGAAAAACATCAATGTTTCATTTCCCAGAAATAAACTGGTTGTAATAACCGGTATCAGTGGAAGTGGAAAATCGTCGCTTGCGTTTGACACAATTTATGCAGAGGGACAGCGACGTTACATGGAAAGCTTTTCGGCCTACGCCCGTAGTTTTCTCGGCAATCTGGAGCGTCCCGATGTTGACAAGATCAATGGCCTGAGCCCGGTAATCTCCATCGAACAGAAAACAACGTCACGGAATCCACGTTCCACCGTGGGTACCGTAACGGAGATATACGACTTCATGCGTTTGCTCTATGCCAGGGCCGGCGAGGCCTTTTCGTACCTCAGTGGTGAAAAAATGGTAAGGCAATCGGAAGATCAGATCCTCGACACCCTTCTTCACAATTTCAAAAACAAAAAATTAGTGTTGCTGGCGCCGATCGTAAAAGGTCGCAAAGGGCATTACCGCGAACTCTTTCAGCAGATTCGAAAATCGGGTTATACCAAAGTGCGTGTCGATGGAGAAGTACTTGACATTACGGCCAAAATGCAGGTAGACCGTTACAAGATCCACGATATCGAAATTGTAATGGATCGCATCATCGCCGACAGCAAAGATCGCGTACGAATCGGTCAATCCATCAGCAAATCTCTGAAAGAAGGAAAAGGTGTAATGATGGCTATGGAAGAGAGTGGCAAGGTCCATCATTTTTCAAAATATCTGATGGATCCTAAAACGGGGCTCTCCTACGATGAACCAGCCCCCAATTCATTTTCGTTCAATTCGCCCTATGGAGCTTGTCCGATTTGCAACGGCCTGGGCCAAATCGAAGAGATCACCGAAACATCGGTCATCCCTGATAAAGGTCTGAGCATAAGTCGTGGTGGTATTTTGCCGTTGGGAGAATATCGCGACATCTGGATCTTCAAAAAGATTGAGGCTATTCTGAAGCGATACAAGCTCACGTTGAGCACACCCATAAAAAGTATTCCCAAAGAAGTTATCCAGGTTTTATTGTACGGCGATGAAGTTCCCGTAGGCGTGGCGTCCGTTAAATATCCCGGCACCGAATGGAATACCAAATTTGAAGGCATCATTAATTTTCTGGAGAAGCAACGCGATGAAGGCTCGGAAGCTATAAAAAAATGGGTTGAAGATTTTACCATTATCAAAACCTGCCCGGAATGTGGGGGCGCACGGTTGAAAAAAGAATCGTTGCATTTCAAGATCGCCGATAAAAATATTTCTGAGCTCTCGCTGCTTGGCATCACCGAGTTGAGCAAATGGTTCGATGGTTTGGAGAATCGCCTGGATACCAAACAGCGTGTTATCGCCACAGAAATACTAAAGGAGATCCGCAAGCGCATTGGCTTTCTGCTCGATGTTGGGCTCGACTATCTTCATTTGCACCGTCCGATCAGAACCCTTAGTGGAGGAGAATCACAACGTATTAGATTGGCAACCCAGATCGGAACGCAACTTGTGGGAGTGCTGTACATCCTGGATGAACCCAGTATTGGCTTGCATGCCCGTGATAACGTAAAACTCATCAAAGCCCTGAAGGATTTACGCGACCTTGGCAATTCTGTCGTCGTTGTAGAGCACGATAAAGAAATGATGCTGGAGTCAGATTATATCCTGGATATAGGTCCCGGCGCGGGCCGGCATGGAGGCCAGGTGATCGCAGAAGGAGATCCTGCGTCGTTTTTAAAGACGAACAGCACAACAGCAAAATATCTGAACGGGAAACTCGGCATCAGTTATTCGATTGAAAGAAGAAAGGGCAAAGAAGAGAAGCTTATACTTTCAGGCGCCACGGGAAACAATTTAAAAAATGTGGAGCTCAGCATTCCGCTGGGCACGCTGACATGCATTACCGGTGTTTCCGGAAGCGGAAAATCTACGCTGATACACGAAACTCTCTTCCCGATCCTGAACCGGCAGTTCTACAATTCCAGAAGTGAACCGCTGCCGTACAAAAAGATCGTCGGACTCGAGCACCTCGATAAAGTCATTGAAGTAGATCAATCGCCGATTGGACGAACGCCACGTTCCAATCCGGCGACGTATACGGGTGTGTTTACCGACATACGTGATCTTTTTGCGCAGCTGCCAGAAGCAAAGATCAGAGGATACAAGTCAGGGCGATTTTCTTTTAACGTTAAAGGCGGCCGCTGCGAAACCTGTGAAGGTGCAGGCTTGCGTTTGATCGAGATGGAGTTCCTTCCCGACATTCATGTACCCTGCGAAACCTGCAAAGGCAAACGCTACAATCGTGAAACGCTGGAAGTACGATTCAAGGGAAAATCAATTTCCGATGTGCTGGATATGACCGTAGAAGAAGCGATTACCTTTTTTGAAAACCAACCCAAGATCTTGCGTAAGATCCAAACGTTGGGCGAAGTAGGACTCGGATATATTTCGTTGGGGCAGCACGCTACAACCCTTTCAGGGGGCGAAGCGCAGCGTGTGAAGCTGGCCACAGAACTTTCCAAACGCGACACCGGTAAAACGTTTTACATTCTCGACGAGCCCACGACGGGTCTTCACTTTCAAGATATCTCTCATTTGCTAGACGTACTACAAAAGCTTGTCGACAAGGGCAACTCGGTGCTGGTCATCGAACACAACATGGATATCATCAAAGCCTCTGACCATATTATTGACCTGGGACCGGAAGGGGGCGCGAAGGGGGGCCGTATCATTGCTACAGGCACCCCGGAAGAGGTTTCTAAAAATCCCGCCAGTTATACAGGGATGTTTTTAACGGCCGAACTCAACATCAAACATTACTGCACGCGCAAACCCGTCAGTATCTCTTCGGAGCCATCTTTGTTGTTTTTGGTGCTTATCAGGTTTATAGGAAAGATTTTCTTGAATTTGGGCTATACGCGGTGGCGGGTCTTGCCTTTATTTTTAATGCTATGGCCATGGATGCAAAGTTTGCGAACTACAAAAAAATATTGGCCATTATTACTTGGGTGTTGATTGCCGCTACAGGCATCTTGTTTTTATACCTGCTTCAGTTCAAGTACCTCTAAGGCGCCTTTCAAGTAAAATTGAATGGCGGAAGATAACGTTTCGTTAATTTTGACCCGGTGGTCAATAAGCACAGACTATATTGGACTTTGCAAATGGGCGGATGGCTTCTGTATGCCTGTATACAGATCGTATCCAGCATTCTGGCATCGGGCAGCGTGAGCCCCAGGAGGGCCATTTTCCTGCTCTATGAGGCAATGATATGCCTGCTGGTGACCCACATCTTCCGGGTGTTCCTGGTTAAAAGAAAGTGGTTGAGCCTGAACCTGCCGCGACTGCTTCCGCGCGTTTTGATCAGCATTATCCTGCTTTCTGTGATGGTTTACTTTTTACGCATGCCCGGCAGCTTCATGCTAGGCTTGTTCCAAAGTAAGGTTGCTTTTGACCCTAGCCGCATCACCGGGCTCAGCATTTTATATGCTTTTATATTCTTTTTGTGGTCGGGTATTTATTTAACCTATCACTATTTCGATCAGTACAATAAAGCGCTGAAATACGAAGCATCGATGGTGCAGATCGAGTTGAACAATCTTAAATCTCAGCTCAATCCGCATTTTATTTTTAACGCCCTGAACAGTATCCGGGCGCTGGTTGATGAAAACCCCATCAAATCAAAGCAAGCCATCAATCAGCTTTCCAATATCCTAAGAAACTCGCTGGCTTCTGACAAAAAAGGTCTCACCAAGTTTGATGACGAGCTGAAAATCGTGCGTGACTATCTGGGCCTGGAGAATATCCGCTTCGAAGAGCGGCTAAAAACAGAGTTTGACATTCATCCGGAGTCAAGCGCATTTTTAGTGCCTCCGCTGATGATTCAGACGCTGGTCGAAAATGGTATTAAGCATGGCATTTCAAGACTTACGCAGGGTGGTATCATACAGGTAAGAACATTGGTGGATAAAAACCGTTTGAAGGTGCAGATCCGCAATAGTGGCCAACTGTTGAATGGAACCAAAAGAAACAAAAAAGGCTTAGGCTTAAAAAACACAGTGCAACGATTAAAACTCATCTACGGGGACGACGCTACATTTCGCATTGTGAATGAAAACGATAATTTTGTTTTGACTGAATTAATAATCCCACAAATTAATAACTATGAGAGCACTAATCGTGGATGACGAACGTCTGGCGCGTAAAGAACTGATCAAGTTGCTGGAAGAACATCCGATGATTGAGATCGTTGGCGAAGCCATGAACGCCGATGAGGCTTTACAGATGACCAACGATCTTAATCCAGACCTTTTATTTTTAGATATACAGATGCCCGGCAAGACGGGCTTTCAGCTTCTGGAAATGCTGGACGCCGTTCCACTCGTAGTTTTCACTACGGCCTACGATGAGTTTGCGCTGAAAGCCTTTGAAGTAAACGCCTTAGACTATTTGCTCAAGCCAATACAACCTGAGAGGCTGTCGGAAACCATCGCGAAACTTTCCGAAAAAGAGCGGTCTAAAACTGCTGCTATCCGTGGTGCCGAAAAGAAGCTGGGCCTTCACGATCAGGTTTTTGTCAAAGATGGCGACCGCTGCTGGTTTGTGAGTCTGGCCAACGTACGCATGTTCGAGTCAGACGGCAACTATATCAAGGTCTATTTCGACAACAATCGTCCCATGATACACAAGTCATTAAATGCCCTGGACGAGAAGCTGGATGAACGCGCGTTCTTCCGGGCCAGCCGCAAACACATCGTAAACCTAAGCTGGGTAGAAGGCATAGAGCCCTGGTTCAATGGCGGACTAATGGTACGATTGCGCGGCGGAGACAAGGTAGAAGTAAGCCGCAGACAAGCCGCCAAATTCAAAGACATGATGAGCTTATAAGAGCCGTAGGGTAGAATCTTAGGGGCGAAGCAGGCTTAAACTACTCGAGAACGTTAAGCCGGTGAATTCAAAATAGGCACACCAATTCAAAACCTCCGGTAGGGGTGGCCAGATCTTATACCCTTAACTCAGAAAGGATCAATTGAAAACCCGGCAAAACCGGCTCACCCGAAAGAGGACAATCGAAGGGGTGATGCGTCTTTACTTCTTGACCGAAATAGATATAAACAATTTCTTCATCGGCATCGATTAACCAAGCCAGCCGACATCCGTTTTTTATCCACTCGCGCATTTTGATTTTGAGATTATTGAGGTTGTCTTCCCTTGATCGCAGTTCGACAACAAAGTCAGGACATACATGTGGAAATTTATTGAGATCTTCAGGCTTGAGTTGATTGAGCCGTTCAAAACTTATCCACGCTGCATCGGGATTTCTCATGGCGCCATTCGGTAAATAGAACCCTGTGTCAGAGTCTACGGATCGGCCCAGCTTATATTGCTTATTCCAGTTTCGCAGTTGCATGATCACCTCGCTGTTGCGATCGCCGGTGATGAACGTTGTGGGAGGCTCGCAAATAATCCATCCTTCCGGATCTCTTTCGAATTTATAACCTTCATTGTCTCGACAGAAGGAAAGGAATTCGTCTTCCGTCATCTTTTGGAGGTAGCTGCCACGCAGGCTTGCTCTAAACAAAGGTTCATCCATACGTGAAGTGGCATTTTTCCCAACAGTAAATCAAGTATTCTTTTTGCAATTGCTACAAAAAATAAAGCCCCTTTTGGGGGCTTTATTTTTCTATTATTCTATTGTGATTATTCTTTCTTTTCTTTAGAAGAGGTCTTGGTCTTCTTTACTTTAATGGTGAGGCTCTCACCCTTTCCTTCGTAGTCGGCGAGTATGGTTCCTCCCTCTTCCACTTCACCTTTCAGGATCTCTTCCGCCACTGGGTCTTCCAGGTATTTCTGGATGGCCCTGTTCAGCGGACGAGCTCCAAACTGATGGTCGTAGCCTTTTTCAGCCAGAAAATCTTTAGCCTTCTCAGTAAGTTCAACATTGTATCCAAGTTGAATAATTCTGTCGAACAGCTTGCGCAAGGTGATATCGATGATCTTGTGGATATGCTCACGATGCAGCGAGTTGAACACGATCACATCATCCAGACGGTTGATGAACTCGGGGCTAAATGCCCGTTTCAGAGCGTTTTGGATCGTTGACTTGATATGTTCTTCTTCGCTTTCGCGTTTAGAGGCCGTGGCAAAGCCAATACCGGTTCCGAAGTCCTTCAGGTCACGAACACCGATGTTTGACGTCATGATGATGATGGTATTTCTGAAATCCACCCTTCTGCCTAAGCCATCGGTCAGTATGCCGTCATCCAAAACCTGAAGCAGGATATTGAATACATCGGGGTGAGCTTTTTCGATCTCATCCAGCAATACGACGGAGTAAGGCTTGCGTCTTACCTTTTCGGTAAGTTGTCCGCCTTCTTCATATCCAACGTATCCGGGAGGAGCGCCCACGAGTCTGGATACGGAGAATTTCTCCATATACTCGCTCATATCAATGCGCACCAGTGAATCTTCTTTATCGAAGAGATAAGTAGCCAAAACTTTGGCCAATTCGGTCTTACCCACGCCGGTGGGGCCCAAAAATATGAATGAACCTATTGGCTTGCGTGGATCTTTCAAGCCCACACGTGTACGCTGTATGGCCTTGGTTAGCTTCTTAATGGCTTCTTCCTGGCCGATCACTTTGCCGCTCAGCTCCTCGCCCATGTTCAGCAGTTTGTTGCTTTCTTTCTGGGCGATACGCTTTGTTGGAATGCCTGTCATCATCGCGATCACATCCGCTACGTTGTCTTCGTTCACGGTGTATTTTTCCGTGCGGGTTTTTTCCTCCCACTTGGCTTTTGCGATATCGAGTTGCTCGATGAGTTTCTTTTCTTTGTCGCGCAACTGGGCAGCTTCTTCGTACTTCTGGCTTTTGACGACGCGGTTCTTTTCTTTCTTCACATCCTCAATAGCTTCTTCGAATTTTACGATGTCTTCAGGCACGTGAATATTGTTGATATGAACGCGCGCGCCGGCTTCATCCAGCACATCGATAGCCTTGTCTGGCAGGTAACGGTCGCTGATATAGCGGTCTGACAGTTTTACGCAGGCTTCAATAGCCTCTTTGGTGTAGATCACATGGTGGTGATCCTCGTATTTTTCTTTGATGTTATCCAGGATTTGGATGGTTTCTTCAGGCGTAGTGGAATCTACCATCACCATTTGGAAACGGCGTGCCAGTGCTCCGTCTTTTTCAATGTACTGACGATATTCATCCAGCGTGGTGGCGCCAATGCATTGGATCTCTCCGCGGGCCAAAGCCGGTTTAAACATATTGGAAGCGTCGAGGGAACCGGAAGCTCCGCCAGCGCCAACGATGGTATGCAATTCGTCGATGAAGAGGATCACATCGGGTGATTTCTCCAACTCATTCATCACAGCCTTCATTCTTTCCTCAAACTGTCCGCGGTATTTGGTGCCAGCTACAAGTGAGGCCAGGTCAAGTGTCACCACGCGCTTGCCAAACAAGACACGCGACACTTTTTTCTGGATGATTCTTAAGGCGAGACCTTCTGCTATTGCTGTTTTGCCAACTCCAGGCTCTCCGATCAGTATAGGATTGTTCTTTTTTCTGCGGGAAAGGATCTGGGCTACGCGTTCGATCTCTTTTTCACGTCCGACGATAGGATCAAGCTTGTTGTCTTCTGCCAGGCGGGTAAGATCGCGGCCAAAGTTGTCAAGAACAGGTGTTCTTGATTTTTCAGTTCCTTTCTTCTCTTTACCGGATGCGGCGCCAGAACTGCCGCTGCCGAAGATTTTTGAAGAGTCATCATCCGGATCATCTGTGTCGGATGAGGCCATAGGGCTTTCATTTTGGTACTCGAGCATTTCTTTTACGGTCTCATAGTTTACGTCAAACTTATTCAGTATTTGTGTTGCAAGGTTATCGGCATCCCGAAGGATAGAAAGCAGCAGGTGCTCTGTGCCGATCAGTTGAGCTTTAAAGATCTTGGCTTCGAGATAGGTGATCTTCAGCACTTTTTCCGAAGCTTTGGTCAACGGAATATTGGCAAGATTCTTTATTTCGTGGGTGGCCGTGCCCTTAGAAATTTTTTCTATCTCGCTGCGCAGTTCGTCGAGGGGCACACCAAGTTTCTTGAGAACGCCTACAGCAACACCTTCACCTTCCCTCACCATTCCTAGCAATAGGTGCTCTGTGCCGATGTAGTCATGACCCAGACGTAGCGCTTCTTCCCGACTCAGCGAGATCACTTCCTTAACACGGTTGGAAAATTTGGCTTCCATGTAAAATTTGCAAAGTTGATTAATGTAAATGTAAAATTTTTCTGTCGTACAAAGCTAAAGTGAAACGAAGATTTAGTTATGCTAAAAACGCAATCAGTTCCACATTTGTTCATCTGCCAGCTGAAGCCTTAACGACACCCCACGCACCCGGTCCCTCACAAAAAATCAGGTCGATAAGGCTGAGGTTCTCAACAAACATATTGCCAAAGACCTGGCGATAAGGAACAGGGAGGTAAATCTTACCTAATGTATCAATTTTAGGCCTAATAACCGAGCGGAGATCCTGGACCGGGGGTATGATTTCCGTTTCATAAGCCAAACTTTCCCGAACCGGTATCGAGCATTCCAACCATTTGAGACACAATGTCAGCAAATGGAAGTTCATATCGTAGAGAAAATCATATTTCTTGAACAAAACTGCCTGCAAATCGGGCCCATAATGTTCAAAAAACGGCGAATTTCCATAAGCGGATTGAATAGTACGCCAGTGATTATTTAACCATTTCTGCGTATGGTCGATGCGCACATCCGTGATCTTTACTTTTCCATGTTTTGATGTCAGCGGCACAATCAATGCCTGCTTCCCTTGCACGGTGTTGATGTAGCATCGATTG
>JBMOKS010000770.1:0-4709 GCA_049324355.1 Bacteroidota bacterium | reverse complement strand
CGAATTCAATCCGCCATGAGTGATCATCACGCTCGCTAGGGTGAGCACTTGCAGCTGCGGCACAACTTTAAAGACATAAACGTTCTCCGGGAGATCATTTGTTGAAGCCTGATCGATCGCGTTGGACGAAATGATCAACACACAATTTTGTTCTTTAGCAATATTGATCAGCTTTTTCAGAAATTCGCGAACGGATCTCATGTCTTCATACGAAACAGTCCCGAAAGAACAATAGATGAGTGCTGCCTCGGTTTCTTTCAGCTTCAGCCGGATCGCACGGTCAAGTTTCAGGTAGGCCGTGTCGGTTACTTCGATGCGGCTATTGTCGGTCATAAATCCGATATAATGCTGGTGCGGTGCCCCGGCCGAGGGAAAATCAAACTCGAGGGGAGAAAGGATAAATTCGTCAACCCTCGAAAAGCCCGGACTGAAAAGCGAAAGTTGATTACTTAGATATTTTTCAGGGATATGATTTTCTCTGATCTTGGTTTTGATGAGGGTGTCGTTGACGCGGCCAAAGAATTTTAATTTTCCAATTAACTTTTTGCGGAACTGTTGGTTGTAATAGTGTTGATGCGCGTTTTCGATTTCTGATCTATTCCCTGGTTGCGCGAGACTATTCAGCGGGGGCAACCCACGCTCGATAACAGACGATACCATAGTCTGAATGAACGCGACTTTAATACTACGCGATTTCAAATGCTGATATAAAACAATAAAATCGGTCGATTGCCATGAGTCGATCAATATATAGTTTGGCTCCGTTTCTTCCAGCATTTTAATCAGCTCGTTTTTGCGGTCGTGGTAAAGCCGGTCGCGCCAACGATCTTTAAGCGAATGCCACCAGATATTTTTTTTCTTTTCGATCTTGTTCATCCACGGTTCGAAGCCGAGGCCAAAGGGAACACTTTTTAATGCATAGAAAGGAAAACCTTGTTCTTCGACATACTTTTCAAAATAAATGTGGCCGGAAAAAATCACTTCATACTGCGACCGCAGGGTTTTGGCGGGCTTTAAACAGGCGTTGAAGTGCCCCATGCCGTGATAGATCAGGAATACGATGCGCTGCATGTTGGTGGTTAAAAGAACCAGAGTTTGATGGCCATGCCGATAATAGAAACGATCATCACTCTCTTGATCCACACTTCACCTTTATCCACACTCCATCGGCTGGCATACCAACCGCCCATGGCGTGACCGACGGCCAGAATGAGGCCGGTGATCCAGAATATCTTGTTTTCGAAGGCAAATACAGCCACGGAGACCGCCGTGTACACAATGGCTGCAAAAACTTTTACATAATTACTTTTTACAAGGCTCAGGTTGTTTACAATGCTCAATACGGCAATCACCATAAAGCCAATGCCGGCCTGCACAAAACCACCATAGATGCCGATGAAGAAAAAACAAACGGAACCCACAACCTGGCTTTTCGTCGTCATCCTTTCGTGCCCTTTAGACTTGAAAGGATCATACAGGATCAGAAACACCGAAAGGATCATTACACCTACAAAGATCTTGTTGAACACGTCGTCTGCAATACGTGATGCCAGCAACGCGCCAATCAATCCACCGCCCAGCGATGACAAGCCGAGATATAAACTATATGGCCAGGGCAGGTCTATCCCTTTGCTTCTGAATCCGCCGACGGCAAAAATATTCTGAAAAAGAATAGCCACACGGCTCGTTGCGTTGGCGGAAGTAATGGGCAATCCCATAAACGTAAGAATGGGGACAGAGAAAAGTGAGCCACCACCACCTACGGTGTTCAGAAAGGCAGCCACAAAGCCTGTGATGATGATCAACGGTATCTCGTATAACTCCATGTTGAAATAATTCAAAAGATAAGCATTTGCGTTCAACTAAAGTCGGGTCCGGGGTTGCAGGCGTAACATTATGGTAAAATTATTTTTACGCTCATCCAATGAAACGACCCTACCACCGTTATCAACCTGCAGGGGAACTGGGGGGCAAAAAATTAAACCTTCGTCATCATGAAAACGGTTCTCTTCCTGTTGAGTGCGTTGATATGGTCACCGCTTTGGGCTCAGCAAAAGATGTCTACTCGAATATTTCAAGTGTCTCTAACGCCCGGACTCAGCACCAATGGAATCCATCCGGGCGGATTCTCCAACTACTTCTCAATTAATTTTACGTCGGGATACTCCTCGGCGAATTATCTTTTGGAAATTGCTTCAATTTCCAATCTCAATGAAAATGGAACTCGCGGATTGCAGGTCGGCGGACTGGCGAATCTCACGGGTGCTAACGCCTTCAAAAGTATGTCGTTGAAAGAGGTCGATAAAAAGAAACGCGAGGGATTCGAAGCTAATTTATCGGGCGCACAATTTTCGGGGCTGGGCAATATTGTGATCAATAATGTTTTTGGTTGGCAAACTTCTGGTGGCGTAAACATCGCCGGAGGAGCGCTTCAGGGATTTCAATTAGCAGGCGTCGCTAACATCGTAGTAAAATATTCGTTCGCTGTTCAGGTGGCCGGCGCCTACAATGTCTCTCTCGAATCTATGGATGGCGTGCAAGTTGCCGGGCTGTTCAACTTCACTGCGGGTGGTCTTTATGGTGCACAGATCAGCTTGTTTAACAAGGCTGGTTATATGGAAGGAAAAAATTCGTACGAGAACAATGACCCCACCGCATTTCAATTGGGCATTATCAACAAGTCCGGCAAGATGAATGGGTTTCAGGTCGGGCTGATCAACATCGGTAAACGTATGCAAGGCACTCAGATTGGACTCATTAATGTTTATCGGGGCGGCAAAGATCCTGGAACACGGGATGGTACTTCTGTGGGTTTGCTGAATATTGGCTCGACTGGATATGTTGCTATGTATGCTAACGAATCGTTCATTTATAATTTTGAGATTGCTACCGGCACCATAAAAAATAAACGCATCGTTGCCGAGTCGAAAGAGAAACAAATTCAGAATGCGCTGATCTGTTCCTTTCAAGGTAAAGGAGGGTATTGGGCGCTGGGATATGGATTGAAGAAGTTCTTTTTTAACCGTTCGGGCCTTGTCGGCATGACGAAGTTTAATTTTTTTGCTTCCGGAATCGATCTTCTTCATATTAACCACGAAAACAAAAAGCTCACCAAAGAACTCAGTTTGTTATCGAGGCCCAATGTTTCATTCGGGTCGCGGCTCCATCGGAAGAACAAGTCTATCTACTTTTTTTTGTCTGTGGCTTACAATTTGTACAGGTCGTCATCCGGGAAGACCATCGACGGCAGTGTCACACAGAAACTTTTGCTCCACGAAGGATCGCGCTTACAACAGTGGGTGGGCGTTTCAGGGGGTATACTGATACAATAAAAAAGCGATCAGCGAACGGCGACCTTTCTGATGATCCGCGAGAATATTTTAGGGAAGAATCTTTTTAAATAAACACCGTAAACTTCTTTGCCGCCGATGTAAACTTCTTCTTTTTGTTTTTCGATGGCCTTAATGATCTTTCTCGCGCACCAGTCTGCGGGCTTGCCTTTGTATTGTGCCTCATCCATTTTATTAAGTGGTGATCCGTCGCCGGTCAGCGCAGAAAATGTAATAGGGGTGTGAATGAATCCGGGGCATATCATTGTGACCTTGATCTTATCTTTATAGTGCTCTGCGCGAACGGCGTCGAAGAATCCGTGTAACGCGTGTTTCGAAGCGGCATAACCCGAACGATAGGGTGTGCCGAACTTGCCCGTTAGACTGCTTACAATTACAAAATGCCCATTTTTTTGTTTGACGAAATGAGGCAATAAAAATTTTGTGAGCGCTACCGAACCGAAATAATTTACCTCCATGAGCTGGCGATCAACATCGATGGAAGTGTCTTTGATCAGGCTGCGTTGACTCACACCGCCGTTGTTGATCAATATATCAACGTGACCAAAGATCTGGATAGCGGCTTCCGTCGAAAGCTTCAGTGTCTCGGTATGCGTGAGATCCAGCGGAAGAATCCGAATGTTAGGTTGTGCCCGGGGAATACAATTTCCTTTTACACGTTCGAGTTCCTCTTTCCGGCGTGCCGATAAAATTAACCGTACACCTTTTTTTGCAAGTTCGTAAGCCAGCGCTTCGCCAATGCCCGATGAGGCGCCGGTCAGCCAGATAACTTTATTGGTAAGCTTAGTCATGCTCTAAGATATTCCGTTCATAAATTACGAAATCAAACGCGTATGGATGACGCTCATCAGCCGGGTGTGGTACACGCGACACTTCTTTCCATTCTTTTTTGTCAAACTCCGGAAAATAAATATCGCCATCGATCACAGCGTGAATTTCTGTAAGATACAATCGTTGAATGTATGGCATGGCGATCTTGTAGATCTCGGCGCCACCGATAATAAAGGCTTCTGTCTCCTTTTGCCGTTCCGCGAGTGTGATTCCCTCTTCCACTGAGTGTACGATAACGCAACCGGGCGCATCCAGACCTTTTTGGCGGGTCACCACAATGTTCGGTCGATTCGGCAGTGGTTTGAATTTGGGATTGAGAGAATCGTAGTTCTTCCGGCCCAGAATAACGTGGTGCCCTTTAGTAGTCTGCATGAAAAACTTCATGTCGTCGGGCAAACGCCATGGTAGGTCATTGTTCTTTCCGATGACACGGTTTTGAGCGAGTGCAGCAATGGCTGATATGATCATCTAATGGTCAATTATTATGTGGTCGGAAGGCGCATAGTCAAAGTTTGTTTCCTCGGAAGA
>JBMOKS010000769.1:0-4755 GCA_049324355.1 Bacteroidota bacterium | reverse complement strand
TGACCTCTGAAATTTTTGCACGGCAGTATGCCATGAAAGATAACGCCGGCAAACCGAAATTGCTGTGGGAGCTTTATGACATCGAGAAAGACTGCATCTTCGATCTTACCCTTGACTTCATGGGAGACACGCCTTATGTGACGGACATCGACAAAGACGGCGTTACGGAAACAACGCTTATTTATAAGGTCGCTTGTCGCAGCGATGTGAGTCCTGCCTACATGAAGATCATTATGCATGAGCGGGAAAAGAAGTATGCTCTTCGCGGGAATATGAGAGTTCAGTCAGGAGAAGAAGAAATGATTGATCTCGATTCGATCACCAATTGGGACATATCCAGAATGGAAGGCAATCATCAATATGAATGGGGATTTTACGAGACGGCCAAAGATTTCGATTTGGCGCCCGAGTTTCTTCCTTTTGCTCAAAAATTATGGAAAGACAATATTGTCGAGCAATTGTAAGCTGCTTTAGAATGGTCTCAACTTCCGGATGTTATTCCTGCGGATGATCTCTTTGACGTGGATAGCGATATCAATCGATAAACCAACCGCCGAACATGCGGCAATAAACGTGAGCATGGGTGCGTAAGCATAATCGCGAAGCAGCCCGTCGACACCGGCATACAGCATAACTATTATTGCGATTGCCGCAAGGCTTAAGATGGTTATTTTCTTCATCCAACCAGGTGGGTAATTTGGTGTGGCAAGATCGCAAAACCCAAAGTTTTTTTGCCGATGCTATACGTAAAAAACTTACATCCCGAATTTTTGAAGCCAAAAACCTGTGGAATTTTCTACGCACAGGAATGACCTGTCAGGCGGCCGCCAATGTTAAAATTCGATGAAGGTTAAAATTCGATGAAGCGACCCTCGTCGATAACGCCATTTTTCACATGGTAGACGGTTATGCCGGCGGGGACCTGAAACGCTCCGAGGGGATATCCTTCGATGACACAAGCCGCCTGCTCGAAGCGTGTTGATCTTCCTTTCACCTCAAAACGGCAGACCTGTCGCATATGGAAATGCCCGGCCAGCGACAATACGTAGTTGTTATTTTGCATCAGCATCATAACATCCATAGCGTTCGATACGAGATGACGATATTGAAGTTTACCCTTTTCTATTTCCACTGAACGCGCGGCGCCATGTTCCTCAAAAGGATCTAAGCTCAGGCCCGGTGAGTACAATGCCATATGATGGAATGTTACAACCGGTGTAGCAGGGGCGATCAATGAAAGATCCTGCTTTAACCACTGCATCTGAACAGAATCCACGTGACCATAATACCACAGATCGTCAAAATCTACGTCGTTGAGGGCAATGAAGTGAACGCCACCGTAATTGAAAGAATAATAATCCGGGCCCAGATAGTGCCGATACATTTTTCTTCCATAAAGCGCATGTTTTTTACTCACCAGCGACTGATGTCGTTCTATGCCGAAGATCTCATGGTTACCTGGCACGTTCCACACCGGTGGCGTGAATTTCTCTGTTTCGGTTTTATACAACTCATAATATTTCCGCGCTGTTTCTTCTGGCACACGCAACGCATCTCGTACCAGATCGCCTGTGACCAGCACTAAGTCAGGCTTTGCCGCATCTACGGCAGACTTGAATTTATTCATACGGTCGAGACTGTTTTCGCTAATGTGCGTATCAGAAGCGTGCACGAAAGAAAAAGAAGTCACTGGTGGGGTTGAGGCAAGCGCAAAGTTGATGGTGGGATTAGATTGACCTTCAGGAATCGTCTTCCAAAACTCGGGAGTTTTGTATCCGGTTGGCACACTGATCATCACGATGCCGTAATCTTCACCTTCGAGTGAATAGAAGCCACGACTATCCGTTGTCACTACCCGAAATTGGTTCGACACGGCTACGTTGGCAACGCCCGGTTCCTGACCATCTTGCTGTCCGTTGTTGTTTTTGTCCGCGAAAACGTAGCCCGTGATGGTGGTGGCGCTGGTGGGAGAAATAATACGGAGAAAAAGTATCAAAAAAATCAAATGCCGTTTCATGACCTTAGGTTTGTATCATAAAATAGTGACGGTTAGGGCAATTTGCTATGGGGTTGTGTTTAGGACGGACTTTTGAATGATTAATGGTTTTTTTAAGGTGACTGCAGAATGCCTTTAAGGTGTGCCGGTTCAGTGAATTCCGGGCTGCGTCTTCATTCGCAGACCACCCAAGCCAGTTTTCGAGGAAAGCCCGAGCCGCGGTCAAAGTACCCTCATATCAAGAAGAAAGTGTACCTTGCGTCATGATAAAGTCATTGGATCTGCTGGAAGAGACATTAAGTCATTTTAATGAAGGGGCAAAATCCGTCCGGGCGTATACGCAAGACACCACCTATATCATCACCCGCGTTAGCGACTCCAATCAGTTTTGGGTTGCAACCGAAGAGCCTGGCTTTCCTAAAACTAAGGTAGATAACCTAGACAAGTACTTTAAGGAAGTTTTTGGAGTAGAAGCTAGATATTAGCCCTCGACTATTCACTCGTTGCCGGGGCGGCATTCGTATTTTGTCTCAATATTTATTTAAATTTCGGAGTCTAACATTTTTTTCGCCTATGATCCGAATCGTTCCCGCCGTTCTGGCTCTTACCATTTTTTCATCTTGTATTGTTACCAAAAAAAAGTACGATGACCTGCTGGCTCAAAAAGTCAAACTTGAAGCTGACGTAGCCGATCGCGGCACACAATTGGATAAAGCAAACGCCGACATCACCGCCATGCAGGAGCAACTCAAGAGCCTGAAAGAAGATACCACCAATCTTGGCATTGACCTGAGAAGTACCGGCTCGAGGCTGGAAAACCTCGAAAAAGAGCATGCTCAGCTAAATACCTATTACAAAAACCTGATGAGCAGCAGCGGAAAGCTGAACCGCGACATCGCCCAGCAGCAAGAGCAGCTTTTATCGATCCAACAAAATCTCGAACAGACCCGCAAACTAAATGACTCACTCAGTCATAGTCTGGCCGAACGTGAGAAGAAGGTGCAGGAACTTGAGCAAGTGCTTGCTAACAAGGACAGGGCTGTGCAAGAACTGAAAAACAAGATCAGCAATGCCTTGTTGAACTTCAAAGAAAATGACATCACAGTAAAAGTGAAAAATGGAAAAGTATACGTTTCGCTGGCGGAGCAATTGTTGTTTGGTTCAGGAAGCATTGACGTAGATGGTAAAGGTGTTACCGCACTTCAACAACTTGCCAAGGCCATTAAAGATCAAAAAGACATTAACATCATGGTGGAAGGTCACACCGATAATGTGCCAATCTCTAAAAAATCAGCATACATGAACGACAACTGGGACCTTAGTGTGATGCGTGCCACGGCTATCACCAAGATACTAACGAAGGCCGGTGTTTCGCCTCAACAAATTACTGCGTCCGGAAAAGGCGAATACTCACCGCTGGCAGCCAACGACTCCCCACAAAGTAAACAGAAGAACCGCAGAACCGAGATCATTATTACGCCCAATCTCGATCAGCTGTTCAAGATCCTGGAAAACAACTAAGCCCTATGGGAAGAATTATATCGATACTCATTCTCGTCATTGACATCCTGGTGATCATGGATATTCTTCGCAGCAACAAAGACACAGAAAAAAAAATATTGTGGATTATTGCCGTGGTCTTTCTGCCGGTGCTCGGACCAATACTCTATTATGTGATGGGTAGGAGATAATACGAAAACATAAAAAACCGGAAGCAATAACTTCCGGTTTTTCGGTTTACTCGGCGAAGCTTACCGCATTTATATTTTTTTGTCGCACCAGGTCATTGAATTTCGGGATCTGTTCCGTGAAGATCTTCTCGAGCGCCGCCAGTTGCTCATCAATTTTGCCAGTGATCTCTTTAAAGACTGCTTTCACTTGTTCGGTCGGCCTATAATCACTTCCGTCTGCTTCCGACGCCAATGCTGCCAGTTTGTTATTTAACCGCACTGGGAAATTTAAAGGATCTTGTCCACTCTTATTTTTCGTTTGATATAGAGCTTCCTCGATTTTTTTCATGTCGTCTTGCAACCACTTGGCCATGGTGGTGACGTCTTTCATATCGGCCTTGTCCTTTAACCCCTCTGTTACACGATTGATTTGATCGCGGGTAGTGCGAATCTTTTTAATGGCTTTGTGGGTGTCGGAAAGTTTATTTCTTACGGCGATCAGGAAATCAAACTGAGCTTTAATATCTTCCTGCGTTCCGACAGTTCGGGGATCCTTGAGGATCTCGAACTCTGTTTCCATCGACTTGTCGTTGATCGTGAGTTTGGCTTTATAACTTCCTGGAGCAGCTTTGGGGCCAGTGAGACGCGCAGCCCACATGATGAGCCCATCGAAGCCCTCGGCATCGGCATAACGCATGTTCCAATCAAATCGATTCATGCCCGGCTTGATCTTCAGTTGCTCGTCTTTTGTTTTTTTGTCTGGTTTGGTCGCATATTTTTTAATGAGCGTGCCGCTGGCTTCGAGAATTTCCAATGATGCTTTAACACCCGTCGTATCTTTAACGAAGAAGTGGATCATGATACCTTCCGGATGATTTTTCCCTTGTGTTTTGGAAGGCGTCCGTGCCTGGCCACCCGGCATGCGATAGCCTGGCTTGGGCTTGTACAAATGGAAATTGCTACCCGCGATGTTGTCGTTCAATTGATGCAGCGGCGTCAGATCATCGATCAGCCAGAAACTTCGCCCTTGTGTGGCAGCGATGAGATTGTCATTCTTGATCGTAAGGTCGGTAATGGGTACGATGGGGA
>JBMOKS010000768.1:0-4763 GCA_049324355.1 Bacteroidota bacterium | reverse complement strand
GCACCTCTGCCGATAACTTCTCATGCGCCACATCCTGACCATATTCTTTGGCAGCATCTGTCATGCGAACAAAACCTCCATTCTTAAAATTATACTCTCTATCAAAGATAATATAATTTAAATAAGCTTTCGGCCCGTTGCCAGTGCTACCCGAAGTATTTAACAATCCTGCAAACCCAAACGATGAAGTGCTGGTGCTGTAGGCAACCCCATCCACAACAGTTCCGGCTGGGGCGGTGCCGTTGGCTATAGCGGTTAAAAGGTCAGTTAGAGCCTGAGTCCAGTTTCCATTGTTTGTGTCCACATATTTGGCATACACTTCCATTTTCACTGTATCGCCGGGCATTACGCTGAGCGATTTGGCAAGGCCGTATTTCTCGTTGGCAGAACCATTTAAACGTTGCGCGTATCCTGTCGCTGCTCCATTGGTTTGATCGAAGATGCTGGATTGTATTTTTCGAGCTTCAGCATAACGTAAGAACTTGCCTTGTTCTACGGCTGCATTCGCCGGCTCGAGGGTGGCAGTGTTAGATTCCACCTCGGTTTTTGTGGTAAATGTTAAGCGTACGTTGTCGAGATGATCTTTGAGGTGATATTCGTATACTCCAGATCCTTCATTCATCACAATTCTCCCTTCTTCGTGATTAACAAACTTCAGCGTATCGTTCGTGTAAAAATACTCGCCCACATAATCGGTCTTCTTCAACGGCACATTGTTTTTGCTCAGCATCTGGCACAGCTTGCGCCCTGACGCATCATAGATGTAATTTATCGTCTGGTCTGAAGAGCGGCTTACGCGCTCCGTTAGGTTCAGAAAATTATAACTAATGGTCATCAACCCTTTTACTTGTATGCTGTTGATGCGGCCAACAAAAGCAGCAGGTATCGTTACTACAAAATCTTTTGTAGATGTTGTGCGCATATCGAATGTACTCTGGCCATTGTTGCTCACCGCTACGGCAGTGCCACCCGCGGTCAATGTTAGATTCGCCGCGCCCGAAGTGCGCTCCATATCAATGATCACAATGTAATCTGACCATGCTTTCAATAAATTGTTTTGTTGTATGGTCGATGACGTTGAGCCACTGGTAATCTCCACCCGGTCGTTGGCAAAAGTAAGCCTGCTGCCGGTGTCGGTCACAGTCCAGTCGGTGCTGCCAGTAGTGAACTCTCCGTTTTTCAACAATTCCTGTCCGCCTTTGTTTCTGTCCCACAGCAAGCTTCCGTTGTTGTCATACACATAGTCGTCTCCACTTGCATTAAATTCTGTGAAGCCTTTGGTGTCGTTGGCCGCGTCGGTAACTTTTCTGAGCTTATTGCTGTGGAACGATGTTCCTGCACCATAGTCGTAAGTGAGGTTATCGATCAATGCCCCGTCTTTTCCTTTTCGTGTCAGCGTTTTAATGTTGCCATTCAGGTCGTAGGTGAGTCCGCTTTCCGCAAAAGCTCCGCCGTTCACACTGGCCCAGGTAGGTACTGCTCCGGTGGCCTCCTTGTAGCTGGCGTCGGTGAGGCGGTTCATGGCATCATAAGAATACAAGTAAGCTTTTTGTTTGTTGTCGCTCAGGCCCAGGTTGTTGCTCCACTTCATGGCAGAGATGTTGCCGTTGTAGAGCGCGGTATTACCAACCCCAATAGATTGATTGTAGGCCAGTTCAAACCCGAAGAGGTCTTTTAATGCATTGGCATCTGTGCTGCTCAGCTCGCTGTCGTTCATTTTTGTGAGCCAGCCGCGTATGTTGTACTCGTAGTCGAGCGATTGTTTAAACTCCGTGCCATTGGTGCTGTGCAGTTTTTTGTCTACGAGTTGTCCGAGCTCGTTGTATTCGTTGCTTGCGAGCAGCACACGCTGGCCACCGTTGTAGGTATGCCAGGTCTTCAACAATCGTCCTGCATGGTCGTATTCCATTTCGCGCAATACGGTGTTCTCTTTCGCGCTGAATGACGAGATACCGCTGATGAAGGTGGCTCCTCCATTGTTGAAAGAGAGATCTGCGGTGAGCGAGGGGCCGCCAAACTGGCCGACGTGCTTGGTGTGTCACTGGATTACCTGGTGGGTAAAACCGATATGGAGATTGACCAATCTGTTTTAGAAAAAGTGATCTCGATTCAGAAGCTTCCCGAAGAAGATCGTAACTGCATCATGTATTCTATCGACGGCCTTATTCAACATGCTAAAACAAGACAGGCTTACTCCAAGAGAACGGCTTGAAGTAATAAAAAAAACCGGGTGCCATGACCGGGTTTCTTAGTGATGTCTCAGAGAGTTGAGGGATCATAAATGCTTTCTATTCCCGTCTCTATATCCTTAATGTAGGCGTCTTTAAAAATCCTTGCAAGCTTCTTCTTTCTTAACTCCTTATAAGTTTTGCTTATCATGTATTTGCAATCAGCGATGAGAGACCTCGCACGATCCAATCCCTCTCCACATTTACCATAAGCCAGTCTTTTTTCACCTCTGTTAATTAACTCTTCCCAAACAGTAATTGCGTCCTCTTGTCGGTCTCGCATTCTCAAAATGCTTGCTAAATGCCATAGTACAAGGGGGCAATTTTCCTGGAATGACATCGCTTCAGCAATGTATTTGTAGGCCGTCTCATAATCCCTTTTTTCATAGTAAGCGCTCGCCATTTCAGCAAGAAGCCAATGATCATCCGGTTCCTTTTCAAGAATTGTTTTGAGCGTTTCTATTATTGAATCCCAATCTCCCTTTTCGGAGTAGTAGTTAAGCCGCTCACTCAATAAATCATTATTGATCTCCCTGCTGCTGCTGTTTCTTTTTATTGGGGTTGTTCGACTTTGCCTTCTCCCTCTCTTTCCGTGCCTTTGCCTCTTCATGTTTATTTCTATTTTTTTCTTGCTTATTCGTCGTATGTTCTGCCGACCCTTGTGATTTCTTGGCTTTTTCCTTTGCTTTTTCAGCTTGCTTCTGCTTGAGTTGATCCTGAGCTTGCTTTTTCCCAGCTTTCTCCTTGTCGGCTATAACTTCCTTCACTATTTCCTTGAAGGTCTTTTTAAATGTCTTTTTAGAAAGGTTCGCCAGTTTTTGCACTTTCCCTGGTCCCACAAAAAAGTCGACCACTTCAAAAGCAGCCTCTCCGGCTCTTTTTCCAGCATCATATGATTCTCCGCCGGATTCTCCTTCGTTTTCGTCGTGCTGTTTTCCAGTATCAAGGACATAATTCTGATTCGCCAATGGCTCGCCTTTTTTATGCCCCATGAAGCCATCAATAGCACCTTCAATGAAATCTAAACACGTGGGGCAATCACCGTCTGGATCATTGTATAGAACAGGGTTATTGAAGCTATAGTTGTAAGGTGTTAAAGAAGTAAAGTCTGGTTCGTCAGCTAAAGGATCAATTTGCCACCATCTTCCGGTGATATAATCGTAAGTCCTATATTTTGATTGGTCAACGTTCAGTCCGAGATCAAACACTCTTTCAGTACGGAACATTTTTTCACCTGTACCTTGGTTGTATAAATATCTATTCTTAAATGAATGCTCACGCTCGTATTCGTCAAACGTCAATCCGAATGAATAAAACGATCGTTGGGAAATGATGAGACTCTGAATATGCTCCACCTTCAGGTCATCGAAATAGCACTCTAAATTTTGCCCTCCCAGAGCAGCATTGTCATTGCTCAAATATATATACACGTACCCAGGCTCATTGATTACAAACTCGGCAGCCAGCTTCTCATGCGCTCCATCTTGCCCGTATTCTCTGGCAGCGTCTGTCATGCGAACAAAACCTCCATTCTTAAAATTATACTCTCTATCAAAGATAATATAATTTAAATAAGCTTTCGGCCCGTTGCCTGTGCTTCCTGATTTATCCAGCAAGCCGCTGTAACCAAACGAAGCTGTACTGGTGCTATAGCCAGCACCATCTACCACGGTACCGCCGGGAGCCGTGCCATTGGCAATGGAAGTGGACCATCCGTGTAAATCCGAGCGCACGGCTGGGTTTTGATTTCACTTGATAACGAATTTGCTCTACAATTGGCTTAAGTATTCGCTCCTAATTTTTTCTACAATAACATCTTTTTGTAACTCGACAAACAGGATCGCTTCATTCATCACTCTTTCCAATTCCTCATTATCTGACGTACTAACCTCATGAATTCCGGTGTCCGCTATGATTTCTCCGGTTGATCTTGTCAGATCAGCAATAAGAAAAATCGAGTCCTCTGACACCTTTAACTGTTCTTCTGCTGGGTCATACCTTTGAATCGAAATCGACAGGCAAACTCCGTTATCATCAGACTCAACATTGTTCACTTCAAATTCAATGCTACGAAGTAACAACGTGTTGGGAATGAAGTTATTTTTACTAATAACGATAGTGAGCTGCTGCTTTGAAAATTGAGAAGCGATGTCCCCTTTGAGTCTATCAAAAAGACTATCAATTTTTTTTTCGGTTTTCGTTATAAAGTCCTCAATCATGCTACTTCTTTTTCTATGGAGTATAATGTTGCCTTGAAATTGATACTTGAACCATTCTTGTTCTAACTACCGTCTGACGAATTCTTTCAGCATTCTGCGAATTTACAACTCGTCTTCCGATATCCTTATGCTTTATTGTTGTACGAACTGTACCATCAAAGGCCATTTGGTCAGTGGTTATTCTTGCCATGGCATTTTCAGTCGTTACCTGAACTGAGGATTGAAAGTATAATGTTCGCAGAAACTACGTAACTGGGAACTTCTAAGAGATTGTTGTCTTCATCGTATACTTTAATATTAACTGGTTTCGGGTCTT
>JBMOKS010000767.1:0-4771 GCA_049324355.1 Bacteroidota bacterium | reverse complement strand
GCCGTTGATGAAATATTAAAAAAGCATCCCGAAGCACTTTTCTATGGTCAGGATGTGGGCCGTCGCTTGGGCGGTGTATTTCGTGAAGCGGCTACGCTGGCACAGAAGTATGGCGACGAGCGCGTATTTAATACTCCGATTCAGGAAGCCTACATCGTTGGGTCTACAGCGGGTATGTCGGCCGTTGGGGCGAAGCCTATAGTAGAGATCCAGTTTGCAGACTATATCTGGCCCGGTATGAATCAGCTTGTGGAAGAACTTTCTAAAAGCTGTTATCTATCTAAGGGGCAATTCCCAATTCAGACCCTCATTCGCGTACCCATTGGCGCCTATGGCGGCGGTGGACCTTATCACTCTGGCAGCGTAGAATCTACATTGCTCACCATTCGTGGTATCAAGATTGTTTATCCATCCAACGCCGCTGACATGAAGGGATTGCTCAAAGCTGCGTTCTACGATCCGAACCCTGTGGTGATGCTCGAACATAAAGGTTTATACTGGTCGAAAGTAGCTGGTACTGGCGACGCCAAGACCCTGGAGCCTGACGAAGACTATATCATTCCACTGGGAAAAGCGACCACGATTTTGCAAGCGACCGAGGAGAAGATCGCCGACGGAGAGTCTGCAGTGATCATTACTTACGGCATGGGCGTGTATTGGGCAAAAGAAGCTGCCAAAGACTTTACTGGGCAATTGGAGATCATAGACCTGCGTACCCTTAATCCCCTCGATTGGGATACCATTGAAGCTTCAGTGCGGAAACACAATCGTGCCTTTGTGTTAACGGAAGAGCCACTGATGAACTCATTTGCCGAGTCGCTCGCTGGCCGCATCTCCAAAGAATGCTTCAAATACCTCGACGCACCTGTTTGGACACTTGGCGCTGCAAATCTTCCTGCTGTGCCGCTTAATGTTGATCTGGAGAAGATGATGTTGCCAAGTGCAGAGAAGGTTAAAGCCGAACTAAAAAAGCTCTTCGAATTCTAGCCTCCTGGTGGTCCTTAAACAACACTAGTAACGGCTAAGTTATTTGAGTGGGATAATTCCGTCTATTTGTCCGTCGATAACAATAAACAATGCGTTCATGATCGGAGCATTGCCATACGAATCGTCCTTCCATGCGTCGTTGTGCAGGTAAACGAAAGTGTTAAGTAGTTCTTTGTCTGCCTGACGCGATGTTACCATCATACAACGCCGCCGGGGTATAGACACAAGCAGTTCAGTGGCGTTGAGCATTTGGTGTGCTTTCATCATATGGCTTTTGCAAAGAATCTTTTCGCTGCTGAAGTCGTGCCCCGAGGCTGTCAGTACTTTTCCTCCTAAAGCATCGGAGGGTACGAATTCAGAGGGAACGTTCTCGAGGTTTTCGTAAGCCTCCTTCAACATGACGTTTGGGTCCTTGTCCTGTATATCGGCAGGCATAAGGAAGACAAAGTTGGTGGGCGCGTCGTATCCAAACGCAACAACGAGATCAGGATTCTCTTGCGTTCCAAATAAGGTCTGTTTGAGAGCACCTGCTTTAACGCCTGCCCAGCTGCCAGGCTTCAGAATAGGATAGATCTTGTTGATCTTACCTGCCTTGATCTGCTCTACTTCGTTTTCAATTCTTTTGTCGCCTTCGGGATCACCCTGGCCAAATATTCTTTGAAAGAAACCCATGGGTGAAATTAAGGATTTAGATTGACGAATTACAAGTGAAATATTAGTCTCTTTTTGTCATTTGGGATTGGATGTTAAATGCGATTGTTCTTAATATTCTAGGTTTTCAATAAAGAGGTGATAGGCTAGTATGGCTGTGAGAATGAGAAAGATGATTCCGGCTACCTGGTATCCTTTTGGGTTGGTGGCCATTGGTTTTTGCATACTCTTCAGGCCGATTGCAGGAAACACGAACGCTACGATACTCTTTATTATTTGGGCTATGCCTACACCCGTAATGATGGTGGGGATTATGCCTTCCCAAACCCAATGAAAGGAAACGATGATGGAGCCAAAGGTGAGGCTGAGAAAGCCGTTGATCAGCGAGCCAACTTTGCCGTGACTTCGTAACACCCTGAAGAAATCCACCCATGCTTGTGCTTGGAAGGTGTGGGATAGGCCGATCACCAGAAAGTTGATCAGCACGAAGATTTCGACGGCTCTTTCCATCTTGACGAATTTCTCGTTAATCTAAATTAACAATTAATTGAAGCAGATGCTAGATGACGATCCTGGAATACTCGATGCTAGATACTTGACCCTGGCTACGGTCAAAAGAAGTTTAGAATAGCTCCCAGGACTTTAGACATTCGTTGTTCGTTGTTCGTGCGGATGGCAACCGGGATTCAAAGTCTCGCAGAACCCCTTACTCTATTCTGTGCGTAGCGATTCAATCGGATTGGCGTTGGCGGCTTTCCAGATGCGGAAGCTGGTGGTGAGTATCGCGATGGAAAACGTGGCTACAGCTACGATGGCGAAGATTGACCAATGCAGGTCGGTTTGTATAGCGAAGTCTGAAAGCCAACCTTTCATGATGTAATGGCCGAGAGGCAAGGCTATGACTACCGCTATCGTTATCAGTACGACGAATTCTTTGTTTAATAGTAAGACGATATTCGTATCGCTCGAGCCCAGCACCTTTCGGATGCCAATTTCTTTTACTTTTTGATTTACCGTAAAGGAGATCAACCCTAACAGTCCCATACACGCGATGACAATGGCCAGTGCTGAGAACCAGGTGATGATTCTCATATTCCTTACGTCGGCTTTATACAGGTCGTCGAACGACGAGTCTACGAAGAAGTAGGAAAAAGGTCGCGACTCGTCGAGAGTCCGCCATTTTTGTTCGATCATGGGCAGCACGCCGGAGGGATGTCCTTGCAGACGAACGGAAATAAAACTGCTTGACTGGTTTTCGGAAGTGCGGTAGATGAACACGATAGGTTGTACAGCGCGCGCGAGATTATCGTAGTGGTGGTTTTGTACCAATCCTACAACTTGTGTTCTGGGACTGATCTTTTTCCCTTCAATATCCTTCCATCCAAAAGCGTGCATGGCGGCTTCGTTCACGATAGCGAAATTGCGCACCATGGTGTCGAGTGGCGAAATGTTCTCGTTGAAGTTTTCGCCTTCGAGAATCTTCACCTCATAAAGATCGAAGTACGTTTCGTCTACGGTAACGCGCATGATTCTGAAGGGTTGTTCTTCGGTCCAGCCATCCGGGCGCACCATTGTGTAACTTACCTGGGTGAGATCAGAGGGTACAAGGCTGGAAGAGGAAACTTGTTTGATCTGCGAATGCTGCAGGAGTTCTTTCTTTAAAGTGGTTATCCTGTTGCGGGCTCCCTGCGGATCCATCATGTTGTCGGTGTCGGTAGGAATGACCAGCACGTTTTCACGATTGAGTCCTATCTCGTGGTCTTTCATAAAATTCACTTGCCGGTAGATAACCATGGTGCAGAACAACAGAATGACTGAAAGTGCAAATTGAAATACGATTAGCGTTTGTTTAATGCCCGAGCCTAACGGCGTGCTCTTCCATTTTCCTTTGATCGACTCTACAGCCTTATACCGTGAGATGAAGATTGCCGGAAAGCTGCCGGATGATAGCCCGACCAGGAAGAAAATGCCCAAACAAATTAAAGGCAGCGCCGGATTGAAATTTATATTAAAGTCGATCGTGGTTTCCAGCAGGTCGTTCACGTAGGGCAACAGGAGTTGCAGTAAAATGATAGATCCTGCAAAAGCCAATGCTGTTAGGGCTAATGACTCGCTTAGAAACTGCTTGATGAGTCCAATTCGCGATGCACCCAGTACTTTTCTCAATCCGATCTCTTTGGCTCTTTCTATGGATCTGACTGTGGCCAGGTTGATGTAGTTCACCACCGCGATGAGGATGATGATGAAAGCAATACATAGCATGATGTATGCTGTTTTGTTACTATCGTTAAGATGATTGTGGTGGTTGGCCAGCGAAAGCAGTTTGAATTTCATCCGGCCGGCGGTTTCTTCATCGAATACTTTTTTTACCAGGGCGGGGAACTTTGATTCAAGTTTTGCAGCGTGCCGTAAGTCTTCCATTAAAATGAATGTGAGCAGAAAAGAGCTGTTCCATTCCGCCTGAGCCACCCATGACAGATCAAGTGCATGATCAAACGGAACGATGATATCGGGCCGCACCGATGAGTTTGCCGGTATTTCCTCGAGCACCGCCGCGATGGTGAGTTCGAAGGCCACACCGTTCATCAGTATTCGAATGGGTTTCCCGATCGGGTCGTCTTTTCCAAATAGTTTTGTGGCCATGGCCGGAGAAACGATCACATTCGATTTGTTCATCAATATATGGTAACCGTCGCCTTGAGCAGTAGGAAGGTTGAATACTTTGAACAATTCGGGGTCAGCAAAAAAGACCTGTTCTGATAATTTTTTGTCGCCGATGTTAAGGAAGCCCTGTAGGTTGAGTAGTCGCGCGCCTTGTGTTATTTCGGGATATTCATCTTTCAACACGTCAAGCATGGGCACCCATGTGTCGTATACCAGCTGAGTGCCGTTCGGTGTAGTTCTTTCTTTGTAGACGAGGAAGCTGCGTTCTCTGTTGATGTGAACGGAGTCAAAGGTAAGTTCCTGGTAGGCATAGAGGATCAGCACGAGCGCGGAGGTGATGCCAGCCACTAATCCAAATAGGCTGATCAATGTGTAGGTCTTGTGTTTTACCAGGTTGCGTACGGCAAGTTTGATGTAGTTGATCAGCATAACACCATGGTTTAAGTATGCTGAAGTTTACAATTACTAT
>JBMOKS010000766.1:0-4795 GCA_049324355.1 Bacteroidota bacterium | reverse complement strand
GCAAGATTCTGGCCATAATTGTTTTCATAACTTCTGAACTTTATAACCCAGCGCGCCATCAAAAAAGATATAATAGATCCCTTGTGCGAGTGAGTTTGTGCTGATCTCGTTGTATCCCTTCATTAAATTAGAATGGATCACCGAACGTCCCAGGGCGTCGATGATCGTGATCTTCACTCCAGCGAATTTTATCGGCGCAACCATCACAATTTTTTCCGTAAACGGATTCGGGTAGATCACCACATCATCTGTCTGCGTTCCTGCTGCCGTGACGAGGTAAACAAAATCCGCCGAACGCGACGTGCAACCATCTCCGATGACTTCGACAGCAAAAACGCCGTATTCGAAAATGTTAATATCCAATGCTTGTCCGGTGGCGCCTTCAATAGGCTGACCGTCGCGATACCACTGATGCGAAGGTCCTGCAGGATTGCAAATCAGTACACCACCGCTGAGTGTAATGACGGGCGGCGGCGGACAAGTAGATACGCTAACTTGCACGGTGTCTCTATCCGATAAGCCATTGTTGTCAACAACGATCAATTCGAAGCGGTACACGCCTAACGTCAAATTATTCACCGCTGTAATGGGCTGGCCCGCGTTCACAATTGTATGCGATGCCGGGCCACTGATCTTCGACCACGAAAACGATACAATCGAACCATCGTCGGTCGAGGCGCTGCCGTTAAGAACAACGCTTGATGCTGGCAGCGCAATATTTTGATCGGGCCCGGCATTGGCGACAGGCGGTTGATTGGTCCCGGCGTTCACCGTTACCTGAATAACGTCCTGTGCGGTTGCCCCACTATTGTCCGTAACAGTCAATTGAATTTGATAGACTCCAACCTCGAGATTTGTGACTGCTGTGTTAGCCAGGTTGGCATTCACAATAGTACCGGAAGTCGGGCCGCTGATCTTCGACCAGGCAAATGATGCAATCGTTCCGTCGGGATCTAAGGAAGCCGATCCGTCGAGCACGGCATCGTTCGGTAAGGTGATGTTTTGATCGGCGCCTGCATTGGCCACTGGTGGTTGATTGGGTCCGGTGTTCACGGTGATCTGAACCGTGTCTCTGCCAAACGCGCCGCTATTGTCGGTAACGGTCAATTCAAATCGATAGATGCCTCCACTGAGATTGGTGACACTGGTTGACGCTTGTGTTGGATCTGCGATAGTTCCCGTTGCCGGGCCGCTGATCTTCGTCCAGCTGAAGGAGGCGATCGATCCGTCGGGATCGCTTGCCGTTCCGCTTAGTGTGATGGAGTTGGTTGGAAAGGAAATGGTTTGATCACTGCCGGCATTGACGGTGGGCACCTGATTATTGAACACTGTGAACGAGCCGTTTTCTTTTATACTCCACTGTCCGTTGGCGGTTTGCACACGGATACCAACGGTGTGCACTCCTGCGGGAAAGTTGGCAGGAACGGGAAGGGCAAAAACCTGATTCACGATCGCTCCCGGCGTGGTGATCGCAAGCCCTTGCCCGTTTCCTTCCCCAGGGTCGGTGTCAAAGAAAAATTCAGCCGCCACAATATCTCCCATGTCATCAGTTTGATTGCTGACATAAAATCCGCGGCTTTCAAAGATGCCCCAATGGCCGTTGACATTTTTTGTGCGGATGGTCAGGAAATGAAAGCCTGTTGATAAACTGGTTGGGGGCAGGCTTACAGTGAAATTGGATGTAGCGCCAGAGGGGATGGTGATGGATGTTCCGTTTCCCTGCCCTGGGTCGGCATCAAAAAAATATTCAGCCGCCACGATATCGGGCGCGGGTGTTGCGACTTCACTCAAATAAAATCCACGGCTTTCAAACACACCCCACTTTCCATCAGCGCCTTTCGTTCGAATGGCTAAAAAATGGAACCCCGGCGACAAACTTGTGGTGGGAAGACTTACCGTGAAGTTTACAGTTGATCCCGGGGTTACAGCGATGGCCGTTGCATTGCCAAGACCAGGGTCGGCGTCAAAAAAATATTCTGCGGCAACAATGTTCGGCGCTACTGCCGCCACCGTGCTGATATAAAATCCACGGCTTTCAAACACACTCCATTTGCCATCGCTTCCTTTTGTGCGAAGAGTTAAAAAGTGAAAACCGGTTGACAACGCTCCAGTAGGAAGTACGACGGTAAAATTTACATTGGCTCCTGCCGTCACAGGAATGGAAGTGCCATTGCCCAAGCCGGGGTCGTTATCAAAAAAATATTCTGCTGCGGTGATGTTGGAGGCTGCGCTGGCTGCTGTGCTGATGTAAAAACCACGACTCTCAAAAATGCCCCATGGCCCACCACTCTGTTTCATGCGGATGGCCAAATGATGAAAACCTGGCAGGAGCGAGGCTGTTGAGATGCTCGAAGTAAAAACGATGTTGTCGCCGGGTAATGATAGATTGATCGGTGTGCCATTGCCGATACCGGGATCGGTGTCGAAAAAGTATTCTGCACGAACGAAAGTTTGTGATCGCCCGGTAATTGCCGTGAGCAGCACGAAAGCCAGTATCAGTATCTTTTTTTTAATCTCCATATGAGAGATGCTATTACGCGATCAATTACTCTTGCGCGCATCTACGGTAACACTCAAACTGCCACCTTGCGGAACGGTGGGCGTAGTGATGTTCATGCTGAAGATCCTGGGTAATCTGGAATTGCGACTGTTGCTCCAGTTAAGACTACCTACGGCATCGAAAAGTAAACCCATGTCTTTGCCATCGGTGCCAGTGTTGTTGGCGGGCCCCGCGGCAATGGTGAAGTTTAACAGTGGACTGGAACTACCCGATGTAACCGAGGCCTGATCGGCCATTTGGGGATTTTGATTGCTTACGTTTCCACCGCCGTCAACATTGCTGTTTACAGCCCAGGGTGTGGCGTTGGAAGTAGCGTTGGCCACGTTCAGCGATATGTTGTTGGTGATGTTGTTGGTGAATGTGCTGAAGCTTACATTGATACCCGCGTTGGCCTGGTTGAAAATATTATTGGTAAACGTGAGGAAACGGCAATTGGTGACGAATATAGCCACGGTGTTGCCAGTACTATTGTTGCTGCTATAAAATAAATTGTGGTCGAACCTCACATTCACGCAATTGGTAAGGCCATTGACCTGGAAGCTAAGGCAACATACTGAAAAGAAAAACAGATTGTTTTGAAATAAAAAATTCTGGTATGTAGCGCCGGTGTTAAAATTTACGACGTTATAAAAAACACAGCCTTCGAAAAGGATGTCGTTGGAAAAAAGAGTGAAGTTCACGGTGTTATTGAATTGACAACGTATGATGCGGAGGTCGGTCGTGCCAATGTCTCCACCTACAGCAGAATGCGAAAGCGTTGCTTGCCCGGTAAACACCAGACCTTGCAACTCAGACCCATCAGGGCTGCCTCCCGCCGGAGAGTTACGAATGAAGCATCCGTTGACATTGGCTGTGAGCGGAAGATTTTTGTCGGGTGACCACCCCGGGCCAATCACGGCTATTTTTTTGTCGAGAATAGTAAAGGAATCATATGTGTTGGGACTTCCATACACATATACTGTATCGCCGTCATTGCTCACATCGATGGCCGCCTGTATGGTGTTGAATTGTGCAAGGGTAGAGGGATTGTTACTGACCGTTCTTACCGTTGCAACCGTTGTGAGTGTGCAAAGCTGGACCAAAACAGCTGAAAGAATAAAAATTTTGAATTTCATGGCCATGGGGTTTTGTAAACAGAAAATTGAAGTATCAATTAAAGAGGTAATCCGGATTCCTGTGTTCAAGGTTCTTTGAGGATGCAAAAAAATATTTTGAATGTTAAACCGGAGGTCGAGAACAATGAACCAGGAACCGAATGACCCAAACCTAAACTACTCATCTAAAGTAGCAGTCGCCGTGTTGCCTGGCTATACCTGAATAACTTGAATTATGGATATATAAAAATACCTGAAACCCGGTAGACGGTTAATCCATTCGGAATATTTATATTACTATTCTTTTTTTAAACCCCGCTGCAACCCTAAGAGCATGCTTCTGCTTATCTCACGACTGCGCGATTTTACGATCACACTGCTTCTTTTTTTCTGTGTGTTTCAGCTCAGTGCGCAAAATAACGAAACCGTTGACAGCCTTTCAGTAGTGCTATCGTCGGCGAAAGCAGATAGTACGCGCGTAAGATTGCTGTTCGAGATAGGCCGTGAAAATTGGTTTGCCCGCAATTTCAAAGACGCTGCGCGTTATCTCAATCAATCGGTGACGCTGGCCGTCGAAGAAAATTACTTCGAGCACCAGGCTGACGCTTACAACTTGCTGGCAAATATTTTTATGAAGCAGGAATCGTTCGATACGGCGTTTGCCTACTTGCAAAAAGCGTGGGACCAACACGATAAGCGATACCTGCCTCTCATTCACGAAACATACAGCAAACTTTATTATCAGCTTGGCGATTATCAGTCGTCTTTGAAATATGCTTTGATGGCCGTTGATGGATATAAAGAAAGCCCCGATCCCTCTATCAATATGCAACTGGTCTATGCTTATCTGATGGTGGGCGATGTGTTCGACCGGTTGAAGCAGAGTGACCGAGCGATGGATTATTATCAAAAAGCTTATTTGAAGGGAAAAACTTCCGGCAAGAACTGGTATATCAAAACACCGATGCAGCGAATCGCGGGATATTATTTATTGAACAGGCAGTTTGACAGAGCGCGGCATTTGTATGATACCATCATTGCCATCGATCAAGATGCGCCCAGCCAGGAGCCTACTATGCATAGCCACGAAGGCCTCGGTAATATTGCTATGCTGGAGGGTAATTTTAAGCAGGCGATCGCG
>JBMOKS010000765.1:0-4812 GCA_049324355.1 Bacteroidota bacterium | reverse complement strand
GGTTATGCAGCAATCGCTGCATTTTCTTTTGACTAAAAGTAGGGTCACGCGAATCGAAGTGCGTTGCATCGCGGCGGGACAAGCAATGGACAACGGTAATGGACAAAGTATGGACAAACACAGAGCCACCTAAAAACGACATGATTTAAGCGGTTTTATGTGGTGCAACACCCTTTGCTTTTTCACAAGTATATGGACATTGCTAAATTAGAGGTGCCACTAAACCGGAACCGGCTGCATATGCTCGTATTGCGGAATATCTTTGTATTGTATTTCCTTTCCATTTGCTCTGTACCAGCCCAACATCGCCCAACACCGCTCGATCGCATCGGGCAACCTATTGTTACAACTTTCTCTGCCCGTCAATACAAAGCACATCCCACAAACTTTGCGGTAGTACAAGATGACCAAGGCATTCTATACTTCGGCAACCTGTGGTGCGTACTTCAATTCGACGGAACCTTATGGAGGCAGATCTATCTGCCGGGGGGCGCGAGTTGTAGCGCTCTTGCGCTTGACACCGATGGAACGATCTATGTCGGTGGGCGCAATGCCATCGGATATCTGAAAACAGATGCTACCGGCCGGAAATTTTATGTGTCGTTACGCGAGGAGTTGCCCGCTCAGGAAAATAAATTCAACGAGATATGGAAGATTGCGGTAAGCCCCGAGGGCATATTCTTCTCCAGCTATGAAAGACTTTTTTTTCGCAGCCGGAAAACAGGAACGATGAGGGCGATCAGAACGGCACCCTGGTATGTGTTTCACGCGCTCGGCAAAACCTATATCACCGACAAATCAGGACTTCATCACTTCGTCAACGACACGATCCAAAAAGTGCCAAACAGCGAATATTTCGACAACAAATTTATCAATGCCATTACACACCTTGACGAGCGCCTGCTGGTCTGCACCAGCGAAGAAGGTATTTTTGTTTTCGATGGCCAGAAGGTTAAGCGCTGGGATACACCCATCAACAATGTCATCAGGCAGTTCAATCCCACCAAGATCGAGAACATACGCAACAGTCACCTGGTCATATCGACCGAGCTAAATGGCGTTTTTATAACCGATCTGCAAGGAAACATTGTGGCTCATTTCAACAAATCAAATGGGCTCACGGCCAACACCGTCTCATCGTTTTTTCTTGATCAAAGTAATATGCTTTGGCTAGCCACCTACAACGGCATTGCGCTAGTGCCCATCTTCAGGCAGGTAAGTTATATCAACGACTACAATGGCGTGTCTGGCATTCCCTACAGCAGTGCCCGTTATGATAACAAACTTTATCTGGCAACTTCCGAAGGCTTATTCTCCACACCACTAACCTCTGCAGATGCATCCCCGGGAAAATTTACGCGCGTCACCAACGGGCTGGTCTGGAATCTGCAGGTGATTGACGACAAACTATTTTGCGGGCAGGCCATCACTGCGTTTACGATCGACCATGGCAAGATCAAAACCATTTTTGATGAAGGTACCTGGATGTTTGCACCATTGAACGGCACGACAATACTCATGTGTACCTACGGCGGGCTGCATTATCTCAAAAAAAAAAATGGATCATGGCAATATGAAAAACGGTTGAAAGGTTTTGATTCACCCGGCCGCACTTTTGCGATCGACAAAATGGGAGATGTCTGGGTCAGCGGCGACCATGGAAGCCTCCGCAGACTGCGGTTGACAAGTTCTGGCGACTCCGTTAAACAAACCAAAATCTTCACCGGTGCGGGCAGTCATTCGTTTAAGTATAGCAGCACCGTGTTGCGTTTTCACGACGACATGCTCTTTACCACCACCGCGGGCATCTGCTACTACGATTATAACTTAGAGAGCCTTATGTTAGAAAAAAGCTTGAATGCCGTACTCGCTAAGCATGGATTTCAAAATGCTAAAAAGATCATTCCCGACATCCCTGATCATCTGAGGGTCGTTACAAGCGAAGGGTCGATCGTGAAGGTAAGGTATACGGCCCAAGGCTCAGCGTTGCAGGAAAGCACAGAACGCGTTCGCGGAAAACTGATAACAGACTTTGAGCACGTCAACGTAATGGATGACGTCATCACCATCGGTACCGTCGACGGATTTGCAGTATACAAAGCCGACGCCGCTCAACCCGAACTGCCCTTCAGCACCCACATTTCAAAGATAGAAACGCAGCGTCGGGTGATCAGCAATGGCCACTGCAACCTGAAGGCGATAGCCGGGGCCATCCCCTATGCCGAAAACACCATGCGTTTCACTTTTGCTTCTAATGCCTACGAAGATCTGAACACCAACCAATATCAATATTACCTGGAAGGCTTCGAGGATAAAAAGAGCTGGTCTGCTCCCACCTTTATTCCCTTTAAGGAATACACTAACCTTGATCCAGGCAATTACAAGCTTCACGTCAGGGCCATCAATTTCGAACATCGTGTCAGTGAGGAACGTGTCGTTGCCTTCACTATTCTTCCGCCGTGGTACCGCGCCTGGTGGTCATACCTGATCTATGGCGTTGCTTTTGTGGCGCTTAACGCAGTGGTCTTCAAGCGTGTGCAGCGACGGATCGAACACGAAAAGAAACGCGTGGCCCGCGAAAAACAGCATCAATTGTGGTTGAAGCAAAAGGAATGGGAAGAACAAATGCTGAAGAACAGAAAACAAGTGATGGTGCTGCAGCAGGAGAAATTTGAAATTGAAAGGGCGGCATTGCAGGAAAAAGAACAGCGCATGGAGAAAGAGAAGGCACATGAGCGCGAGATCATGGAGCTGGAAAAAGAAAAGCTTGAAGCGGATCTTCTGCACAAGAGCAACGAGCTCTCGTCGCTAACACTTCACATTACACAAAAGAATGAGATGATCACCCGTATCGCCGGGCAGGTGGCAAAGACCATTCAGGAATCGAATGATGAAGCTGCTGTTAAAAATTTGCTTGAAATTAAAAGCTTGCTGCAGAAAGGAGCCGATTCAAGTCGCGAATGGCAAAAGTTCATCGAGCACTTCGACCATGTGCACGAGGGTTTTCTGAAGCGACTCAAACAGCAACATCCCGACCTGAGCACTACTTCCCTCAAGCTATGCGCCTTTATCAGAATGCGGCTGTCATCCAAGCAGATCGCTACGCTGATGAACACGGAACCCGCGTCAGTATTAAAGGCCCGCTATAGGCTACGTATGAAATTTAACCTCACGAAAAACACAGGCCTAGAAGAATTTCTCAACGCTTTTTAGGCTCCCCGGCCGGGCGGAAGTTATATCGAAGTTCACTCCACCGGATGATATTAGTTTTTCTCAATGGAGGTTCAATCGCTTCGCGCATGCTTGTTGGTGCTTTTCACCCACGGCCTTGACGCAACACCAAGGTTAGGGGACACTAGTGTCGGCATGATAATGTGAACTAGTTTAGATCCGCTTAAACCCCTATTAGATTTTTATTCCAACCCATACCCAATCTCTCCAAAATCACTAATTTTACATGATGTGTCATAATCGCAGTACTTTTGTATAGATTATCGTGGAATTGCCGGCATTTGCAACACGTATTTCGTTTGAGAACTTTGTTTGTGTAATTTTAGCCAATTGATCGCTGAAATGGCATCTTTAGACGAGCATGGTTAGCATCGGAAGTTCGACAACGACACCCGGTCAGCACCTGTTCTTTTCGATTGGCAGCGTTCATTCAGAACTTCAAAAAAAAGCATTTTTGAAAATAGCAGCATCATGATACGGACAATTACAATAGATATCATCAATGAAAAAGCTCTGAAGCTCCTGCAGGACTTAGAATTGCTTCAGCTCATCCGCTTGCGTAAGGATAAAACACAATCAACTTCTATCAACTGGTCCGAACGCTACAAGGGGGCTATGACTAAACAATCCATCAGCGATATTGATAACCAGCTGAACGAACTGCGAAGCGCATGGGATTAAAATATCTCTGGGATACCAATACGGTTATCTACTACCTACAGCAGCAATTTCATCCTGCCGCAGAAAAATTAATCGATGGGTTGCTCAATGAATCGCAGCCCTATATTTCTGCTATTACAGAGATTGAGTTATTGTGCTGGAAAACCGCTACCGAAGAGGATTTAGAGGTACTTCACAGTTTTATCAAAGATGCCCTGGTCATCGAATTGGAACAGGCTATCAAAATTAAAACCGCTGACATACGTAAGCAGCACAAAATTAAATTGCCCGACGCCATCATCGCGGCGACCGCTCTGGTCTATGATCTCACGCACATCACCCGCAACGCCAAAGACTTTGAAGGTATCTCCAACCTTGCAACCCTCAACCCCTGGGAAAAATAAAGTCCTGAGTTTGGGCGGAAGTTATATCGAAGTTCACTCCACCGGATGATATTAGTTTTTCTCAATGGAAGTTTCACAATCGCTTCGCGCATGCTTGTTGGTGCTTCTCACCCCCCTTGTTAGCGCGGAAGTTATTTCCGGCCCGTTTTTAAAATCGTCTATCCAGGCGCAAATGTCAAATTGGAAGTTACTTCCATAACTCTAACCAGGAAGCCGAGGTCCCTGTATTTTCAATCCATAAATTCAATCTCTAATAACCCCCTTGTTAGGGCGGAAGTTATTTCCGGCCCATTTTTGAAATCGTCTATCCGGGCACAAATGTCAAATTGGAAGTTACTTCTATAACTCTAACCAGGAAGCCGAGATCCATGTATTTTCAATCCATAAATTCAATCTCTAATAACCCAGTAAGACCACAGTAATTCCGCGCACTGCTGTATACGAAATCCTCTGGCCTATCAACAAGCCCTTCAACCACAGGATTATTATGGATGTAATCCAGTTTCTGATCTATAAA
>JBMOKS010000764.1:0-4843 GCA_049324355.1 Bacteroidota bacterium | reverse complement strand
AGACCGAATTGTTGAAAAAATTTTCAAAGTGGCTCACTTTCGTCCGGAATCACTGGCTCACTTTCATCCAGAATGGGTGGCTCAGTTTGGTCCGGAATCGGTGGCTCAGTTTAGACCAGTATAGTCACTTTCACGATTTCAAGAAGACGGTTCTGTGCGCCCCAATCCTGGAAATCAATAACAACTACCTTAGTAGTCTTGTCGTTGTCAATCGTCAGCCCTTCATCCCTCAGCATTTTTTCTGAGATGGTTTTCGTTTTTTGTCCGGATCCGGCGCAGATCAGTTGAACTGCCCGTGTCATCGATGCTGATACTCAGGAGTAACAACTGATTGTGATGTCAATAGAATGCCGCAACAAGTTTGAACATGTGGATGAGTTTTGAGAGATCGCCAGTGTTTTCATAAGCAATTGTTTAGAGAGTGGTTAAACTGGATAACAAGAACCGAGATGAAGTCCAACGGGACAGAATTTCAAGTGGGCTGGCGATCGATTGGATCAGGTGGGGCGTGAAATTCTAAAGAAAAATTAAGAAAATTATAGCTTAAATCCAATGAAGATTGCTCAAGCATTCCCTTTGGGAAGGCCCACAATTCGACCATACAGTTATGGATATCGCAAACCCTTCTCTCCGGTTTCTTTGACGTCAAGCTATCATTCTTCCCACCTGGCAATCAACGTTTGCATTGACTTCCGCAAGCTGTTTTCGCCCTTGGAAAGGCCCATGCTGATAGCTAAGTAACTAACATTTTAGTTAAATTGAGTACCTAAAACCTGCTAATATTAGTTTTGTGGAATTATTTTACAAAAATCCGCCTCCTTCAAGAAAAGGAGGGATGGACAAAAAGGAGTTGGCTGCCAGGCTTGGAACTTACGAAATCTATGGTCGGATTACGTAGGGCATGACTGGAGTTACTAGAACATTTCCCCGAACATCTTACACCTCCAAATGATTTAAGGCTCATACCGCTTTTTGTTAGTGCTTCGCATTCTTTGCTCGCAAATAAGATTTTTACTTTTAGCATGTAGCTGTTTAACCCTTTTGGGTTACAGTCAAGTGATTTATTTGCAAATATTAAAGCTGAATCTAGCAGAGCAGTATCTTTTTTCCATAAAAACTTCTCGTAATGGGTTGCTGATACCCGAAAGTAAGCCTTACAATCTTGTGTTCTGCCTGAACAAGAAAATAAGCAGATCGAAGCGATAAAAATTATGTGAGTTCGTTTCATTATTGACCAGATATAATCTTTAGGTATCCTATATTTCCTGCAGCGATTATTGGCACTGGATTTACAGCGTGTCCAATGCTTGGTGTCTGCCAACCATTTACAAGCCTGCTTCCCTCGTAGAGAATTTGAACTTTTGCATCAGTTGGAATTTCCCACTCAGCTTCACCAACAAAACTATGTTGGGAGTCACGCCAATAGAGTGTAGGGTTGTTGCTCACTGCCAACGAAATGATTGGAGTTGGTTTACCGTCTACCAGCATCTGAGCCTTCACCCAGGGTTTAATGTCAGCCAATTTTCCAGCAGAAACATACGATGAGGCACTTAAATTGGCTATCCATTTTTGCCCGGTTATACGCCCTGTTTTATCAAAAATGAATTCTGAGCGAATTTGGAGTCTAACGGTCATTTCATACCTCGCGAGGAAACCCGTTCCCAAGGTTGCGTTGTACCCTTCTTCAAGATCTAACGTCGCTGCGCCGAGATAAGAATGAGTCTTTTCATACACTAAAGATGGAACTCGTTGAGATGATTGAACCGTCCTCCTCTCAAATAGATCAACCCACCCTCCCGCATCAGGGTCTACCGTTGTAGGATTGTTTACCCAAATGCGCCGGGTTTGTATGGCCTGTATAATCCACCATTTTCCTCCCCAACCGCAACAAAAGCTCCCCCAAAAAAAGAAAGAGCCCTAATCCGGCTACCTGTCCTTGTTTAAAAAAAGCATACTCACCATCGGATTGATTCTTAACGATCGTGAAAAGATACTTATCGTTCCTATCATGAACTGACAGGTACACCCAAGGTAATCCTTTGAGATTTTGGTATTTTAAAACTGACGAGTCATAAAGTAGTTTTAGATCAGCACTGTCAATTGTATTATTTAATAATTGAACCTCTAAGTGAGTGCCTAACACTTCGTTACGTGCTTTAAATTCGTACCCGCTGAATTCCTCATTTAAACTATTGATTACCTGAACTTCTTCTTTCGAAGGGCTTCCACAAGAATTGCAAATTAATAGTATAACAAAAATGCTTGTTGACGTCTTAATCTTATTTTTCATAAATTATTTCCAAGTGTTATAACGTAACCACAGTTCGATTCCGGCCTTGTTATTCGCTAAGTCACGCCATTCAAATGCCGTCCCGCCCCCATTAGTTATATCGAGCCAAAGACCAATTATTTCATTGCTTGTTGTTAGGTCAACGGCAGTATTTACTCCCCATTCTTCGACCGTCAAATATGAAGTTATGGTGTGCCTAAGCTCGTCATAGTCTGGATTCGGTTGTAGGATTGTTTACCCAAATACGACCGGTTTGAACGGTGGTATATAACTCACCATTTTGCTCAGTCACTTCGGCCAGCACACCACCTCCCAAAACCTGGAAGAGTTTTCCTCCCAGATCAACAAAACCCTGGCTACGCAAAGCCCGGTAAGTAGCACTCCCTCCATTGGGAGACCAGTCACTAAACTGCCATCCATCTGCCCAGTTGCCGCCGGAACCCGGCGTGATGTGCTCGACGGCACCGTAAGGCCTGGTAAACCCGACAATCACCAGGGTGTTTCTTGACGGCTTTTTACTCACCTATTATTTGGCAAGCTATATTCGCAAAAATTTCAGAGGTTGACATTTTACGGAACTCTCCGATCTTCCCTTCGTGACTTGGTACCAATAAATAGTCTGAAGGCAGGCTTGTTGCAATCACGACTACTCTACCTTCGAGAATCTTCTTGTCAATTTTCCCTTCAACAAACTGATCAAAACTACATGTTTCAAACTCGCGCTTCCGGCTGAAATCAATTTTAACCGTATCGCTATTCGATTCAATAAACTTTTTCGTTTTCTCAGCGTTGATTGCAAAGGCAATGTTAACGGCAAAATGATATCTTATTATTTCCACGATCTCCCCACTAAAAAAATTCTCTGATCTGTAGATGTTTTTTGTCTTAAATTTTTCTACTTGGTTTAAATAATCACTAGAAATCAGGTTCACAAAACCATCTTTTTGACCATTTGAATAAAAGTAGGAACAAAGCAACCTTATGTCTCTATACTTCCCAGTTCCATATGGACGCACTTTACTTGGAACAACTAATGAATCGAACTTATGCAATTCCTCTGACAATTGACTATCAATCGAGTCCTGATTGCAATTGCTAAGATTGACGTTAAGACAGGTAAGCTTGGAGTTGCTTGCTCGCAAAAACGACAGCACGTTCATCAGTTCTATCCTATCGTCTTTTACTGTGAGTATTACAATATTTTTCTCGATTTGCCCGCTACAGTTCTGCCCAAGAAGCGCAAATGAGATAATGATAAAAAGGATTGTTCTCATCTTGACTAAATTCGAAATTAACAAATGGTCTCTTAACGATGCGGAGCACCGACATCAAACTTGGGTGCAAACACCATGTAACAATCGCAATCGAGGTGCTCGTTCACCATGCCATATATTTTTTCAAAAAACTCATCGTTGAATTTTACCTCACCCAGGAAGGTATCGTACAATGGCGTGGCTAAAATTTTCTTATTAAACTCCAAATGATCTAAGAAATACGTTTTAGTCCTGCTACCATAGCTAATAATTTCGTGGTCAGTGCCAAATATACCATCCGTATACAGTATTACGACTGTTTTGACTGTCGTAACTTCTTTGTTTGCTTGCCTTTCGAAAGAATGCTGACGAACAATAATCCGTGTCATCCAAATGAGTGTAAGTATACCAAGTCTTTTTTGGAACTTCTTGCTGGGCGCGCTACTCTTTGAAAAAAACATGAGGGGCTTCTGCCGAGTATTTTGAAATTGTAAAAAGGTACTTATTGTCCTTATCGTGCACTGATAAATATGCCCAAGAAATTCCTCTGCGACCTTTGAATTTACCAACTGAAGAGTCATAGAGATTTTTCAACTCCAAACTATCCCAACTGGTCCTGTTCATTTTTACGTCTAAATAGATGCCAACTGGTGCTGAATCTGGCGTAAATTCAAAGTCCTCATGCTCTTCATTCAGTTGATTAATCGCGTTCAACTCTTCTTTAGTTGCATTTTCGCAACCTAGGCATACAAGAAGCAAAAGTGTAAGCAATAATACAGGCACATTCTTTATTCTCATTTGGCGTTGTTGTTTCTTTTCCATAAACTAATACCGCTATAGTTATTAAGCACATCCCTCCACTCAAATGCAGTACCCGGCCCTGGTGTTCTTATGTCGAGCCATAGTCCCAACATTTCATTACCCATAGTTAAGTCAGTTGCCGTTTCAACTCCCCACTTTTCGACGGCCAAGTAGCCCGTAAGAGTGTGTCGTAGCTCGTCAAAGTCAGGATTGGGAAAATTTTCATGCCCCCAACTAGCCGCCTTAAACGCCCACGCCAAGGGCTGAGCGGGTTTGTAAAGAGTGAGAATGAGGTTGTCACTATTTGCAGTTACTTTGCTTTCAATGTCATTTAGGAAGAATGCTGGACCATAATTACGGTCATTGATAAACTCAAGGAAAGTATCAATCCCTCCTTTTTGTATTCTCGTTGCAACCTGAGCCATGGAAAGGAGATCCCCTCGCTGGGCTATCGCTTTCTTCTCATAAGGAATCCATTCGCCGGGATCTACCGATGTAG
>JBMOKS010000763.1:0-4863 GCA_049324355.1 Bacteroidota bacterium | reverse complement strand
GTGGGTCAAACAATTCCCGGAATACCCGGGTCAGACCATTTCCGGAATGGGCGGGTCAGGTCATTTCCGGAATCCCTGGGTCAGACAATTCCCGGAATAGGTGGGTCAAAGGGTTCCGGAATATTCACTGGTATCTGCGCGCCCTGCTTATTCCCTTCGTTTTAGTCCGAAATTGTAAAAAAAAAACAGCACTTAGTGGTAATGATAAACCGTAGCACTGCTCTGAAGGGCCATGCCATTTCTCCCATCAGACTAACTCGTAAGAGCACTCTGATGCTTCGTAAGGAGAAAGCCGACGAAAACCTGCAGGGCTTTTTACTAAGATAACAGAAAACGGTTGAGTCAATATAAACGCATTGTGAAAATGAAATTTAGACACATTATTGCACTCGTTCTTATAACGCAAAGCAGTTGCATTGCTCAGAGAATCGAGCTGATGCAAAGAGTACATTACGTAAGGGATTTCTACGGAGGCGTGAGTGTAAATCCGTTTAAGAAATTTCGGTTCAGGTTGGAGGGCGAACAAAAGTTTCGGAAGGTGGGATCATTCGGCAACAGAATACGGCCCTACTTGGCCACAAGCCCGGAGGCAATCAAGCATCTCAATAGATACAGTGCCAAGAGAGCAATAGCTGCAGTGGGAACCTTGGCACAAATAGGTTTCTTCGGCGCATTTGTGATAAAAAATTTCCAGGATCTAAAGGAAAGTCAACGACCCTCGGGTGCGCACTATAAAGGGTACCTCGGTGCAGCAATAGGGGCAATGGCCTTGCAATTGGTCATGGGCGGAACATCAAATAAAAACATGATTCATGCCGTTGATGCATATCACCAAAGCAAGGGAATTGCGGATTTGAAATTTGTGCCCCTATTGAAACTATCTACAGCGGGATCATACCAAAGTCCCTATCCGGAACTAGGTATAAAAATAAGGTTGAATTAGAATCGTTAACGCCGTAAAGCTGTAGGATTGGAGGCCCAAGGCTGATTTGTCTGGGTAATGTTATAGAATGCATTGCCCCTTGGGATCAGGAATTGAAAATAGTCTGATTGTTTTATACATAAAAACCGAATATAATTTCATGAACGCAAAATTGTTATTAACCTCGTTAGTTTGGGCGGCATCATCAACGCTTTTGTTGGCGCAAAAGATACAAATAATAGAAGGAGATCTGAAGCTGTTGAAAGGTCAGACTGTTATTAATATCGAGACCGCTTTTGATAATATGCTCGTGGGTGCTCAAATACCCGAAGGAACTTTCGTGGCTACAAAAATGGAGGCTTGGGAGGCAAAAGAGCCTGGGAAAGGACCGGCATGGAAGGCAATGTGGTTTGGAGAACAGGAGAAAAACTATAAAAACATTTTTGGTCACTACCTTTTTAAGGAATCCGGTTTGACAGTCAAAGAGAATGTGGCTCCGTTTACATTGATCCTTAAAACAACACACATGGAACCGGGATGGACCATAGGTGTAATGGGTGGAGTTGCCAGTATCAGCGGCGAAGTATGGATCGTAGATTCTAATGATAAGAGCAATGTGCTCGTCAAGATTTCTTTTACAAATATTAAGGGCTTGGATCATAGCGGCGGTGATTTTGAAATGGGAAGAAGAATACAAGGCGCCTACCTGAATGCCGGAAAACAAATTGGCGCGTTTATCAAGAGAAGAATTAATTAATAGTTAATGATGGTAAGATCGAGCCCTATGTGAAGATCACCGATACGGAAACAGACCGATTGCTTGTCGACACATGGAAAACCAAAACCAAGATGTTGGACGATGACCTGTTGAAAATATAGAATCAAGACGTCCCATTCGTGGGATTCTATATTATTGTTTTTTTCGGAAGATGAATGTGGGGCTTTGAAATTGTTTTTTTCGGAGTTTGATCTCTTTTTGAAAGGGAACGAAAAGAAAAAGGAGAAATAGCAGTATAAAGCAGTTTTCGCCGGAACTATCGGCGGTTAGTAAAGAAGCAAAATTATGTTAAAGAGGTTAGTCTTATTCATTTTGGTGAGCGACAGTGTGTATAGTTTTGGTCAGCAAAAAATACTAAACACTGCGCTTGAAAAGGATACCATCGTTGCAGAGCCTGCTGTGCCGGCAACATTCCAGGAAGGTAAAAAGGCTTTCGCAACTTACATTAAAAAAAACTTGAAGTATCCTTCAGTTGCAGAAGAACTTGGAATCGAGGGCACGGTATACGTTTCGTACGTCGTCACAAAGCTAGGTGAAGTAAAAGATGTCGAAGTTATCAATGGTATTTCGCCTGAATGTGATGAGGCGGCGCGCACCATAGTAGCCGAGTCGCCCCGCTGGCATCCGGCAAGAGCGAAAAATGGCATGCCGGTGCATACGCGAATGGTCGTACCTGTCGAGTTTAAGCTGTCTCAGGCTAAAACTTATGATATTCAAAAAACGAGAAAGAATAATGATATGATCTCCGATGTCGCAGAGAGCATTGAATGGAGTGAAGGCAGTTTGTTGCTGAACGACGGAACAGAATTGAAAGGCGTTGTGAAATACAACGACAACACCGGCTTATTAAGCTATCAGAATGGCGCGGATTCGCGATCTTTTCTGGCCAAAAGTGTTGTTGGGTTCGAATACTGGGATGAAACAATAAAGAGCCAAAGGGTATTCTATTCTTTCGACTATGTGGATGCTCAAGCCGGTACCAACAAGCGCTGTTTTTTTGAGGCTTTAAAAGAATTTAAAACATTCGCCCTGCTTTCGAAGATCGATCCCGTTGGGGTTAGCAGGAAATACAATAATAACGGCTATACCGATCCGATTAGCGGTATGTATACCAATTCCGGTTCTTCAGTCGAATTATCGCAAAAAGAAACTCTTTTTTTAATGAGCCGGGATGGTAAGATCGAACCCTATGTGAAGATCACCGATACGGAGACCAATCGGGTGCTTGTTGACACATGGAAAACTAAAACAAAGATGTTGGACGATGACCTGTTGGCAAAATATGTAGGTGAGGAAATGTATGAGAAGCTGCGTGCTTTTGCGAAGGAACAAGGGCTGAAATTCCGAATCAAGAAAGATCTGCTCACGATACTGGGGTATTATGGTGAACTCGCAAAATAGCCGTCACGGGATCAATGTGAGTGCGCCTCTTTTTAAATTAACCACAGCCCATGCCCGTTGGTGAAGAGGGAAGTACCGGTGTGGTTATTCCTCAGTCACTAAAAAACGTGAAATGAGAGTAATTGAAAAAGTAAATTTTGAAGCTTTCAACTGGCTGAACTTCGAAAGCCTTCCGGATAGCAACGGATTTAAATTTGAATTGTATCCGAAAACAGAAGGCACTATCGATGGCCTAATGCTCGTGTTTTATGATCTATTTGGTAGGTTAAAGAACGACCTGGTTATTGGGCAGTTTGGCATTGATTCAAGATGGGGAGACTTTTGCATCGATACGTGGGATATTGAAAATGATCGCTATGATTATTCGCCAGGTGATAAGAGTGAATCAACTTCAAACTACTTGCGGATGCTCGCTGAAAATGAAGTGAATGCAGAGTATACGGGATTTGTAAAATGTAGAGACTGGGATAAATTTCTTCCAGTTATTTTGGACTGCGTTCTCAGCCATACCGCCCCTTATAGCGTGATGGTATACGCCCCTGACCACGAACTTGTATTTTATTTTCATCACACCGGAAGCCTTGGAGTGTATTACAAGGAATTGAATAACGAAGTGCGATGCGTTCTTCAGAAGGCAAAAGAAGAAGACATGGAAATTGTGAATTATACGGATGGAAGCTTAAAGTTCTATTTTTATGAGATGTAACCATATAACGCATGCGATGAATGCGTAAGCAAAATCAAACGAGTGATGTGAGCGGTGCGCGTGCGCCTGTTCGTGCACATGGCCGTTGGTGAAGAACACCAACGGTGGCGAGGAGAACAATTTTACATTTAAGGATTTATATTAATATAAACGATGAAGATTAGAGAATTTTTTAAAGTTATCATTGATTTTGCTACTTTGAGAAAAATCTCTTTAAGAGGGTTTGTCTATCTTTTCGGTTTTTACTGCTTACTTGCGGTGGCTGCTTCACCCATTATTTATTGGTTTTCAAGAGAACCCCATGGAGTTGGAGAGTATTACTGCTATCAGAAGGTATCGAATAGGGTATTGAATGGGGTAGGTGTTAAAAAAGAAAGTAGCCTCAGTGAGTTTGTTACCTACTTTAATCTTAAAGGCGATTCGATGTTTCTAATTCCAGACGGAAACTCTTTCATTAAGGATACAATGAATATATCACCTTGTACAACGGTCAAAGTAATTAATTACACTGAGGATTCTTTGTTTGCGTATGTCAAAGCGAAAAACGGGTGGTACAATCATAAATCAAGAATAGATAGCGAGTTTCGTTTGGGGTATGTGCCAAAATTTCTGTTGCACCTCGATGAACCAGTTGATTGCTTCTGATTATAAGAACACTAAGTTAGAGCAGATGTTGTGTGAGGGGGGGCGGCAGGGTGACGAAGGAAGCGTTATCAGCTTCCCCCCATCAACGTCACTCGTCAGAGGACGTTGATGCTTCGAAGCCTCAGCGTCCCGGAAAACCGGTGACACTGAGGGGGGAAAAGGATATCCGTCTGGAACAGATTAGTTCTTGACAAAAAGCAAGTTGCAGTTGACAACAAATGTCATTTCTACGCCTGAAGGAATAATTCGGAGCAGAGTTTTATTTCGAGCGAAAGAAACGAGAAATATTGAAGTGAAATTGCTTTCTGGTGCGCGCGCGTCTGATCGTGCGCATACCCGTTGGTGAAGAGGCGAAACGTTATTAAATATTAACTTGTACGAGTGTGAAAATACTTTTTTTGATCCTTCAGG
>JBMOKS010000762.1:0-4901 GCA_049324355.1 Bacteroidota bacterium | reverse complement strand
ATATCAGCTCTGCCAAATCCCTTATCATAACTCACGAAGTAGGCATAATCGCCCGAAGCAGGTAAAGTATAATAGGCATCGAAGCCCGGTGTATTCACGCCAGGCCCGAGATTCAGCGGCTTGCTCCAGTCGGTCCAGCTATCGCCGTTGCGGCGAGCGACAAAAATATCCTGATAGCCATAACCGGGACGCCCGTCGCTGGCGAAGTAAAGGGTTTTGCCATCAGCTGACAAAAAAGGAGAGGTCTCATCGCCCATCGTGTTGATCGTTCTTCCCAAATTTATAGGAGGCGACCATTTATTGTTTTTGTCTTTAACGCAGACATAAAGATCTCCTTCCTCGCGCTTTGGATCATAAAATGTGTTGCTCTTAAGCTTGGCACTAAAGATCAGCGCTTTTCCATCGGCTGAAATATTTGCCACGAAATAGTCTGATTCATTTTTAAAAGTAAGGTCAATTTTTTCAAACTCCGACCAGCCCGTTTCTGTACGATGACGCACAGCCAGTGAATTATCTTTTTCAAACAACATGGTATTGTTGTCGGTGCTCACGGCCACCAGATTGTCGGCCAATCCGGTATTGATGGAACGACCCATGTTTTTGGCCGTGCCCCACTTTTCTTTCTCCTGGTGGCTCACCCAGATATCTTCGTCATCGTACACGCCCCCAATGTTTTCCTCTACATTTTGTCTGGCGAAGAAAAGTGTTTTTCCGTCAGACGATATGATGGGTCCAAGTTCATCGTTGGCGCTGTTTACACCCTGGCCCAAATTTTCCTTTTCTGCAAATGTTGTTACCTGTTCCGGCAGGTCAATGTGCTGATCCTGAAGTAAAAGAAAATTATCGACATGAAGTTGCATTTGACCCAGGGTAATAAATCCTATCCAGCTTCCAAAATGTGGAAATGTCTTGTGTTCTTCAATCACTACACCGTTGATCGAAAAAATTAGTTTACCAGCCTGGTGGTCAACTTTCAACTGATTGACCTGCCCCAACGGCCGCACAAGCGAACTTCTTTTCCAATTTTTAAGATGAGCAGGATCGCCGCTAAAAATCGCATAGTCTTGATTGGATGAGATCAGGAACAGATTATAGTTTTCATTGCCCACACCCCACACCAGCCCAAAACCGGTGTCGGCCAATCCTTCTTTTTGTGTTAGTTCAGCAGATATGGAGAAATCTCTTTCAGCATCGAGATAATGGCTAATGAAAGACTGATCCCCCTCCTCTGTTGAATTAAAAGTCAACATTCCGTCGGCTACGAACTTATGATCGTCTACCTGCCACAGTCTGGTATTGGCAGAAAAATCATCGTTGATCAGAACTCTGGGCTGAGCCTGTGCCGCGACCATGGCAGCGATCATCAGCACGAGAAGGGCAACGGGAGTTTTCATATCTCTGCTCTAAACAGGAAAATTACTTCTTCGTGATCTTGAATTCAACACGCCGGTTCATCTGACGGTTTGCTTCAGTATCGTTAAGGGCAACGGGCCTTGTTCCGCCATAACCTTTTCCTACAATTCGTTTTTCCGATACACCTTTACTGACAATGTAATTTTTCACGGCTTGCACACGCTTTTCCGAAAGCGCCAGGTTAGCCGCGGCATCACCCCGATTATCGGTGTGACCTTCCAGTATAATTTCGATGCTCGGATTGTCTTTCATGATCTGCACCAGTCGATCGAGTTCGGGATAAGACTCGGTCTTCAAGTCAGATTTGCTTTGAACGAAGAATACGTTTTTTAATTGAATTGATTCACCGATCTCGATGGGCACCAGCAAAAGGTCTTTCTTCAACTCACCGTACTCAGCCAGGCTTACCAGCTCCATATTTTCGTTCACCGAAAGATAACCTGGAGCAGCAGCGTGATAACCATAATTTTTTCCCGAAGGCAATGCAATTTTATAATCGCCGGTTTTGGGATCCGAGCGAGCTTCGCCAACTTCTTTTCTTGTTTTTAGATCGTCGAACTTGATGATGGCGCTAAGAGGTTGTTGAGTTTTTGCGTTGAGGACTTTGCCGGTAACAAGTACTACAGGATCTGGCTTGAGATGTTTGGGAAGTTTGAATCGGATGATATCGGCCAGGCCGATGCTCTTGATGTTGCTCACCATATAACCAAATTCTCCCGATGCCGGCAAAGTGTAGTAAGCATCGAATCCCACTGTATTGATGCCGAGACCGAGATTGACAGGTTCTGACCACTGCGTCCAGCCGTCGGAAAGTCGTTTGGACATATAAATATCCACATTGCCATAGCCCGGTCTGCCGTTGGTAGCGAAGTACAAGGTCTTGCCATCGGCTGACATAAACGGAGAGTACTCATCACCAGGCGAATTCAATATTCTGCCGGTATGGATAGGAGCGCTCCACTTGTTAGCGCCTTGTTTTACGCATACATAAATGTCGCGTTCGGGGTCGTCTGCCTTATAAAAAACGTTGGCCTTCAACTTGGCTACAAAAATTATCGCTTTCCCATCGGGCGAAAGACATCCCTCGAGATAGTCAGATTCATTGTCAAATTGAATGCCCTGATCTTCCAATGCCGACCACCCACTTGCAGTGCGGTGCATAAAAGCAAAACCCTTGTTGGCATGGAATAACAATGTGTTGTTGTCGGTACTTACCGACACGAGGTTGTTGGTGCCGGTAGTATTGACGGGAGCACCCATATTGAAACTGCGCGACCAGGAACCATCAACCAATTTTGTTTCCCAAACATCTTCTTTATCTTCTACGCCACCCAGGTTATCTGGACTTAGTTTTCTGCCAAAAAATAAGGTTTTACCGTCGGCCGAGATCTTCGGACTTACTTCATCATAAGGTGAATTTACATGCGCGCCGAGGTTTTCCTTGATACCAGGTGCCTCGAGTTTTTTAGACAGGTTAATGCGAATATCGTGCGCCAAGGTAAAATCATCGATCAATAATTTCATTTTGGTATACGCCACAAACCCGATGTATTTGCCATACCATGGAAAAGTTACTGTTGTGGTGAGCTCCTGACCGTTGAGGTAATAGTAAAGTTTGCCGTTCTTTTGTTCGAGTTTCAGTTTATTTTCCTGCCCCATGGGTTTCACCAGTGTGGTGGTATGCCACTGATCTGAAATTCCCAGCGAATGATCGGCACAATAAATACGATAGTTACCGTTCGTGGTAAAAGTAAAATTATGTCGCTTGTCTTTGCCGTCGTAACCCCATATGAAACCTATGCCGTTGTTGTCATGCCCATCCGCCTGTGTGAAGGTGGCCTCCATCATAAAATCCTTTCCTAGTTCGATGTGCGGCGACAGGTAGGTCATCCATCCTCCCTCGGGCGCATCGATAACGTACTTTCCTTCCTTGATGTATACTTTGGGTTCCGGCGCAATATCTTCAAACCACCCATAAAGATTATGGTTGCTAAAATTTTCCTGTAGAATAACAGGCAACTGCGCATCGGCAGCGAAGCTGATCAACGAGGAGAGTAAGAGGATTTTGTTTTTCATTTGCTACAAGCTACCCGTTCGGCCCCCGTCTACAGGGACATTGATACCGTTGATATATGCTGCGGCCGGTGTTGCGAGGAACGCCACTGCCGCGGCGACCTCGTGAGGTTCTGAAATTCTTCCGGCTGGAATCTCGGCAACCATATCTTTCTTTGCTTCTTCGAAAGTCTTTTGGTGTTTCTTTGCGTTGTTTTGAATGATAGTCTCCAGCCTTGCCGTCATGGTCGCTCCTGGCAGCACGTTGTTCACCGTAATACCGAAAGGCCCCAGTTCGCTGGAAAGTGTTTTAGACCAGTTGGCCACAGCACCGCGAATGGTATTCGATACGCCCAATCCTTTGATTGGAATTTTTACCGAGGTGGAAATGATGTTGATGATCCTTCCGTAGTTTTCTTTTTTCATACCGGGGGCCAGGGCCTGGACCATAATATGATTGCACAACAAATGTGAAGAAAACGCCTGTATAAAATCTTCCAACTTACCATCAAGTACGGGGCCGGCGGGTGGGCCGCCGGTGTTGTTCACCAGAATGTGTACGGTGTTGGTTTTCGCGTAAGCTTCGATCTTCGCCTTTAACTGATCCGGGAAACTGAAGTCGGCTGCGATATAATCGTGGCGTTGGCCATGTGCGCAGGGGAGCTCCGCAATAACTGCTTTTAATTTTTGCTCATCACGGGCTACCAAAGTGACAGACGAGCCCAATGCTGCAAGCTCTATGGCCGATGCCTTGCCAATACCTTGCGTACTGCCGCAAACAACTGACCTTCTTCCTTTTAAATCAAGATTCATGAAAACTGTAAATTCTTAGTAATTTTAATGAATAAATTCAGTGAACAGTTAATCCATTCATTTTTTTATTATGGCGATCCGAAGACCTTTTAATTTGAAACAGTGGATCAAAGAAAATCGTGATCTGCTCAAACCCCCGGTTGGCAACAAAAATCTCTATGCCGACGCAGGAGATTACATTGTCATGATCGTAGCCGGACCCAATGCCCGGAAAGACTATCATTTTAATGAAACCGAAGAACTTTATTATCAGCTGGAGGGAGACATCACCGTGAAGATCCAGGAGGACGGCAAAGCGGTTGACATTCCCATTAAAGAAGGCGACATGTTTTTACTCCCAGCCCGCGTGCCCCACTCGCCCATTCGTACGCCAAACAGCATCGGTCTCGTCATCGAATGTAAGCGGGCCTCCACCGAAGACGACGGCCTGATGTGGTTCTGCGAAAAGTGTAACAACAAACTTCACGAATACCGTTTTCATCTCGACAATATCGAAAAAGATTTTATTCCCCGCTTTCGTGATTTTTACGGCTCTGTGGAATTGCGTACCTGTAAAAAGTGTGGCACTGTGATGGAAGCAGATCCCAGATTTGTTTGATCAATGGAAGGACGTGTTTATTACA
>JBMOKS010000761.1:0-4903 GCA_049324355.1 Bacteroidota bacterium | reverse complement strand
CAATACCCAATAACTTGTCGAGCGTGATGCGGGTCATGCGTTTAAAAATAAACTTCGTTTGTAAATATGGTTAAATCTTTTCAACCGCGCGCGGCAGGGTAAAGGAAACCGTGGTGCCGATGTCCTTTTGGCTCTCCACAAAGAATTTACCGCCATTCAACTGAATGAACTCTCTGCACAGCAACAAACCAAGGCCCGTACCTTTCTCTCCGAACGTGCCGCGAGTGCTGTTTATCTTTAAACCATCGCGAATACGGCTCATGGCATCTTCACTGATGCCCACCCCTTCGTCGGCCACCGTGATCCTAATCTCGTCGGGGTTTTCCGTGATCGCCACTTTTATTTCAGTATCCGGGCGCGCAAATTTAATGGCATTGCTTACCAGATTACGCAAAATGATGTGCACGTGATCACGGTCGGCATAGACAACCGAGCCGTTTTCATGCGAGGTCTTCATCTTCACATTCTTTTCTCCCGCCTGCGATGAGGCCAATTGCACAACCTCGTCGGCCAAATCGCGCAAGTCAAAATCAATAGGGTGTGGCACCAGACCTTCCTGCTGCGATTTGGCCCAACGCAGCACGTCCTCGAGCATTTCGTAGGCGCCTTCAAGATCTTTTTTTAGTTTCGACGAAAGGCCATGAAATTCCTCAGCCGTGATGAGCCTTTCACTAAGCAAGGAAAGAATAGACTTAAGATTCACCACTGGCGCCCGCAGGTCATGTGCAACGACCGACAACAATTTATCTTTCGTGCCGTTGAGTTCTTCCAGCTTGCGAGCCTGGTCCGCCAATTGCGTCTTTTGTTTTTCGATGATCTCATTATGAGATCGCAGTTCCGTATTTTTTAGCTTGAATATCTGAGCCTCGTGCTCCTGGTGCATTTTGTCCAATGTCACTTTCAATAGGTCAACATTCACTTTTTTAAATCGCATGACTACACCGATCGCCAAAATGAAACTTTGCACGAGGAAGGCAAATCCCGCCAGGAGGTTGATGCCGGCCACGTCCATCACACCGGTATAATCCAGCACAATCAACGCAGCCACGACAATGGGCACGATGAAACCAATAAAAAAATAACCGGCAGGCTGAAATTTATGTTTAACATACGCCATCGCCGAATAGAACGCCACCATCAATACGCAGATGATATTATAGACTAAAATGATATCGGAGTTGATGATGGGGTCAAAAGGAATGGTGACAACACAAACGACCGACGCGAGCATTAGGCCATAATAAATATTCCTCCATGTTTTCGTCATACTCGAACGGAAAAACGCCTTTGAAAACCATAACAATGACAAGGGGCATAAAATAAAATACACCTGCAAAACATTAGGATCCAGCAACAACAAAGGGAATCTTTCGCCGAACAAATAACCGAGAAATACGGTGTTGCTCATCATATACGAGCAGGTGGTATAGATACCAAACCACACGTAGCTGCCGTCGTGCAGAAACAAGTATAAAATAAAACTGCACAATACTATGACCAGCACGGCGCCACTAAAAACGTACGACATCGTCGTATTGGCCTTCGCTGCCGTCAGTATTGTCTCGGCCTGATGCAGTCGAATATCGATGGGCCGGGTATAGTGAAAAAATGGTTCAATGCGTAGATAAAGAATACTGTCAGCGGGTCCTAAATTGAAACACACGTATCGAAAGTTTTCGGGTAGCGAACGCAGTGAGGGAAGCAAGTACCTGCCGTTTTGTTCCATCAGAATAGCATCGGGCCTGACGATGTAGAAGGTTATGGTTTCCTCGTCGTCAACACTGAGGCAATAATTTCCCGGCATAACGTGGGGAGGCACTTTGATCCTCACCCAGGTCGCAAACTGATCAGACAACAAACGTGGCTGGGCTTTGAATCGGGCTTGTACTCCGGGCTGCCGCAAGCTATCGGCGGTTAACAGGCCTGCTGTGTCAACGAAATAGGTTGCATAAGGCTCGACCGAAACAGTTTTGTCAGGCACAACGGTCTGAGCATTGCCATTCATTGTCCACGTTAACCAGAGAATAGAAATCCTTAACAAGCGCTTCGCCACCGTATGCATACAACTGGTAATCTATCATTCAGACTTTTCTTGGATGTCACCCTAAGATACGAAAATCCGGTTTGACGTGTAAGGCTGCTTTCCCTGCTCGTTTTACCGAACCAACGTTGATATTTGGGAAATTCACCTACGCGCTGAATTTTCATTTCCGTCATTTAAGAGATTCATTAATTTTATTGCCATGATAACTTTTTCCGCGAGAATACAAAAATTTGCGAACCAGGGCGAGAAGACGGGATGGACTTATATCGAAATCAGTCGTCGTCAGGCAGAGCAGCTGAAGCCAGATAGTCGTGTATCGTTTCGAGTTAAAGGCAAGCTTGACGCACATCCCATTCAAAAGGCCGCCCTATTGCCGATGGGTGAAGGTAAATATATTCTCCCGCTGAATGCGTCAATCCGCAAAGGCATTGGTAAAAAAGCGGGCGATACATTAAAAGTGCAATTCGAAGTGGATGGCCGGGAATACAAACTTTCTCATGATTTCATCCAATGTCTGAAAGACGACCCCAAGGCCTACGATTTTTTCAAAACGCTCTCTAAATCGCATCAGCATTATTTTGGCAAATGGATTGATAGCGCCAAAACTATCTCGACAAAAACCAAACGAATCACCCTGTCTGTCATCGCACTGGCCTCGCGACAGGGGTTTTCGGAAATGCTCAGAGCCAACAAAAAAGTTCGCGAATAGGTAGTGATCAGAAACCCGGCTTTTGTCGCCATTGCTTCTTTTCCGAATGTTTCTTCTTTTTCTTGAAACGCTCTTGTTGTGAGCCCTTGGTGGGTTTGGTGGCTTTTCGCGCTTTCTTTTTTTCGAACGCCTTCGCCAATAGTTTCTCCAATTTCGCAACCACTTCTTCTTTATTTTGAAGTTGCGAGCGTTTAGCATGCGAGGCGATGATCAACACACCCTCGGTAGTGAGACGAGACGCCACCCTTTTGAACAGGGTCTCTTTCTCCTCTTCAGTTAGGACTTGCGAATTTAAAACATCGAATCTCAACGTGACCTTGGTATTGACCTTATTTACGTTTTGGCCGCCAGGCCCACTGCTGCGTGAAGTAGTAAAGGTCAATTCTTTACCCAACATCGAAGCGGTTATCGTTCGTGACGTAGACATCGCGCTAAGGTATGAAATAACGTAAACACTGTCTACGTGCGTTAAGTCCAAGAAAATCCTTCATGAGGTATCTTATGATCCTGCAGCATCTGACGGATCTCCGAATAACAGAAGTTCGTGTTGTAGCGTCGGGCCAGCTCCTGAAGTAACGCTTGCTTGTCACCCTGAGTAATATTCAAAAGGCCGTACAACTGCATCACACCTTCCGGCGAAATGGTGGTGCTGTACTCGTAATCGGAGTCACCCCAATATTCCTCAACTTTTTTACCGATGTCGTATCCATCAATGATAAGAGACTCTCCCTCAAACCTGGCTTCGATGGTTACGCTGATATCAGCGTCTGTAAATCGATATAATGAAACTATGTGATCCATCATCCATACCGTGTCCTTCGCCATATTCCTTCATGGCTTTTTTCGATATTGTAGGGCTCGATGTCAGTCTTACCTCGGGTGATATCGTCGCAGCTTGCTTCAGGCACTAGCGTTTTTTTCACCGGCCTAACAGAGGCTGCCTGTAAAAAATATCACCGGGGTCGAGCTTCCGGCGAAAGTATCTCCATGAATATGTCGAAAGTTTGCCATTGATAAATTTATCGAAATTTTAAGAAGTACGTCGTGATATCTTTAACACTACACGATCCGGGCGCAGGGTCACCAGCGGTTTTATTGTCGGAATGATGCCGGTAGGCTCTATCCTGAATTGCTGAATCATGGCTTGCAAAAAAATAGCCATTTCCGCCATCGCGAAGTTGTTACCGATACAAAGGCGGGGGCCCGCGCCAAAAGGATAAAAGGCTTTGGGCTTATCCTTATCAGCATGAGTTTTTGCAAATCTTTCCGGTCTGAACGATTCAGGACTATCCCAATATCGACTATCGCGATGTAATCCGTAGTAAAAAATTACGATGATGGTATCTTTCCGGAATGAAAAATCATGATAGGTGTCGTCCTGCAAAGAAACCCTGTCGCTGATCCATGCGGGAGGATACAGTCTCATGCTTTCGCTGATCACCGCTCCAAGCGCCGGGCTGGCTACAGCCTCATTGACAGGAAGATTGTGAGTGGCCAGTTTCAGTTTCTCTAACTCGTTCGGATGACTGGCCAATAAATAAAGCGTCCATGATAGTGCATTGGCCGTAGTTTCGTGACCTGCAATCAACAAGATCAGGATTTCGTCTATCACCTGCTCTTCGTCCATCGCCGCACCGGTGCCTTCATAACGCGCGTCGAGCAGCATGTCCAGCATGTCATTACATTTTTGCTGACTTTCCTTTCGTTCGCGTATAAGGGCTCTGATAATATCGCGCGCGCCGGCGGCTCGTTTCAAATTCCTATCTACCTCACCCGAAAGTTTAAACCACCAGCTTTTGTAGGGTTGGCGAATGTCTTTGATCACGAAATCCTGCGTCTCTGTAATAAACTTGCTCAACGCATCGCGTTTTTCAGCCGGCATCTTCACGTTGAACAACGTATTGATCACGACCTCGAACGCCAAACGATTCATCAGTGGATAAATGTCAATTCTTTCACCCGTTGGAAAATTCTGCAGAAAATTATCGACGGTATTTTTTATGATCGAATACAGCGCGTGAATCTTATCGGTGTGAAATCCGGGCTGGATCAGGCGTCTTTGCTTCAACCAATATTCTCCGTTGGAAGTGAGCAGCCCATGTCCCAAAAAGCGTGCTAATTGTTCTGTGAGGATCGTAGATTTGTAGTAG
>JBMOKS010000760.1:0-4903 GCA_049324355.1 Bacteroidota bacterium | reverse complement strand
GTACAACCGGAACACACGTAAACTCACCAAGCTTGAAAGGTTCACCGATGACGGTCTCTGTCTTTGCCTCCTTTTGAATAAATTCTGTGAGGCGTTGAAGTAATGTTTCAAAATTCATTTCCATAGTATTTCATTATTTGGTTAAATAAAATTTTATAAACGTCCATAACATGCGGTGCATCCGCGCTTGTATCCAGATGTCCAATCGATTCTTCCTCTCAAAATTGATATTCAACATCACAGGACCACGACTTGCGAAATACCCAATAGGGAAAAGTTGTGCATTCAGCACTACGTCATCAAAGTCGATGTCGCAGATAAATCTTTTGCAATGAAAACTTTTCGCAACGCCTTTAATGAGATTAATCCATGCGCCAAGGGATTTAACCTTTTTCCGGCGCTGCTTTTTGTCAATTTTCTTCCCGGGCTTTTTTTGCTTCCCCACGCCCTTCATATCAATCGAAAATCCGAGAATACGCATTCTGACAAACGGAATTATTTCAGGATGTAGCGATATCGCCACAGTGCCCGTTTGTCTGACCTCGTACAAGTCCCTGGCTGTATTTACCTTGAGATTCACTGGCACAAAAACAATCCATAATACCGGTATGATCATCACCAATAATATGATCGCAGCAACAATCATTTCGGCATTTGTTTAACACCCTTAGATGGCATTGTTCCATATATGTAGTCCCAAAGCGGTGAAGAAACGCCAAACACAACTCTCCCATCCTTGTAATGATGAATAGCATGATTGATCCACAGCGTTTTTAACCATCCTTTTGGCGGCGGATATGCGTGCACGACATAATGAACAGACAAGTAAGCTATGTATCCCACCAGAAAACCCGGCATGAATGCAAAAGCAAGATCACCCATCGCAAGCCGAAAGAGCAATAGAAGAATTGTTGCGATTGTGATGCTCAGCACCGGAGGCATCGCCAACCGCTCTTTATCCTTTGGAAATTCGTGGTGCACGCCATGAATGGTGTATTGCAAATTCTTGGCAAACCTTGTTGGCGTCGGAATGTGAAAGATATACCGGTGCACATTGTACTCGACCCATGTGAACGATAAGAACCCAGTCAAAAACAGCAGGATCGTCATACTGGGTGAAAGGTTCGTGTGACTAATACTCCAGTACAATATGGCTGCTGCATAAACCAAAAAGATTGTGACTGGAACCGCTATATGCGTTCGCGACAGTTTATCCAGAATCGGCGACGAAAATAGTTTTTTCGATCCGACATTCCGGGGCCTGACTTCGCTTGACGATGTTGTATTATTCATAGAGCTTGACCATTTTCCTTGATGCTTCAAAGAGCGCCTTCACACTCTTTTCATCGACCTTTGAAAACTCAGCGTAATATTCGAGGGGAGATCCGAGGGTAGCTTCCATTTTTAAGAATTTTATATCGTCAACCTCGGCGCCAACAATATGTGCCGCTTCGGCTGCGACGATCGGAACTGCAATCACCACTTTCAAAGGAGCTTGCCTTTTAATACTTTTTAAGCAAGCCATCATCTTGTCGCTTCCGGAAAGTATATCGTCAACCAGGATCACCGTACGATATCTAAAAGACTGAGGCGTGGTGTCGCCATAGTATTTTTTTACTTCATGTGAGATAGCATGTTTGAGCAAAACAATTTGATGACCGACATAGTCCTGCGGAATAGTGTGCGAGCAATCATGAATAAAAACCTCATCCTCGCTTACGGAACCAATGGCCCTTTTTCCGTCAGCCGGATGTTTAATCCTCCTGCAAGGCATAATTTCCAGCGGCAATGATAATTCCTCAGCAATAACGGCGGCAACGCATACGCCTCCATGCGGAATACCAACCACCACAGCGTTGCTGTTCTTATATTCGGCCAGTACCTTGCTTAGCTGGAGTCCGGCCGCCTTCCTATCCCGCAATAGATCATTCATAATTATTGTTTGCATAAGGGGTATTTTGTGTTTCAATAAAAGTATTACTTGAACATCGTGCCTGCCCATGACTGCCATCATCGATGTTCTATGATTGATATTTTCAACCGCCAATGATGATATTAATCATATGCAACCAGAAGAAAGATCATAACGCCTGGGATTCAAAACAGATACTTTGCGCCATGACCGAATTAAGATCAGAGATCAAATTCTTGCGAGGTCCGCAATCGCGTTGGGAGGAATTGAAGTTTACGATAAAAACCCTCGGCGAATTCATACGAGGTTTTCGCGCGTTACATTTCATCGGGCCGTGCGTTACGTTCTTTGGCTCGGCCCGCTTCGATGAGAACCATGAGTATTATGAATTAACCAGAAGAGCCGCAGCCGAAGTTGCCAAACTCGGTTTCACCATCCTCACCGGTGGCGGCAAGGGATTGATGGAGGCTGCAAACCGTGGTGCAAAAGACGTCGGTGGAAAGTCCGTCGGTTGCAATATTGTGCTTCCCATCGAGCAGGAACCTAATGCATACCTGGATAAGTGGGTAAAGATTCGTTACTTTTTTGTCAGAAAAACGCTGTTAATCAAGTACTCCTTTGCCTTTATTGTTGTGCCCGGTGGATTTGGTACACTCGATGAATTTTTTGAAGCTCTGACCCTTACCCAAACAAAAAAAATAAACCAGTTTCCGATCATCGTTTTCGACCGCACTTACCATAAAGACCTGTTGGAGCACATCGAGCAGATGAAGAAAAAGAATACAATCTCAAAAGAGGATCTGGATCTGATCCTTGTCACCGACTCTATTGAGGAAGCGCTAACGTTTATCAAGGATCAAAGTATTGCCAAATATGGATTGATCCCCGAGAGAAAACCGTCGCCGTTAAAGTGGTTGCTCGAGCATTCGTAACTTTAAATATGACACCTATGAAATTAGATCGCAGACATATCCTCTTCATCATCTTCCTGATTATTGTACTGATTTCGCTGGCCATCAGAGTATCGGGCATATTCTAATCAAATGATGACGTCAGCCCAAGGATGATATCTACTTCTGTGCCTTCGCCAAGTTTGCTTTTGAGCTTGACCGAACCCTTAAGCATTTCAACATAATGCTTCATAATATGCAGGCCAAGGCCTGTTCCCTGTACCGCCCCCACGTTTGAAGCTCGGTAAAAACGTTCAAACAGATGTTTCTGATCGTCATCCGGGATACCTATTCCGCTGTCCTTGACCGTCAAATGAACTCTGTTGTTTACCATTGACATGACGTAGATCGGGCTATTTTCACCAGAATATTTTATAGCGTTAGTAACCAGATTGGTGAGGATATTTCCCAATAATACCGGATCGGTGCTTATTACGTTTTCTCCTGAATGGCTGTAATGAATAATTTGACCTGGCTTTGCAAATGTCTGCAGATTGCAGCAGATAGTCCTCATATATTCCTGAAGGTCTATTTTTTCGATAGTCGGCTGCACCTTGTCTTCTTCGATTCTAGTAATCGACAAAAATTCATCCAGGATTGAGGTAAGATTGTTAACCGATGACTTAATCCTTGTCAGGTGTTTTCGCGCTTTTTTCTCTTCTTCTGCGAAAGAATATCGCTCTAGCAAAAATGCTGACGACAAAATGGTCGTCAACGGTGTTCTAAATTCATGCGAAGCTAATGTAACAAAATTAGATTTTAGTTTATTCAGTTCGACTTCAACCTCAAGTGCCTGCTTCATCTTACGTTCCGCTGCTTTGCTTTCATTATAATTGTATCGGACCACCAGGAACGTAGCTACCAGAAGAATTACCATCCCGATGAGTAGCAAAATGAAAGTCCTGGTAAATGCTTCGACACTTTCACGGTTAGCTACCTCACGCTGCGTGAGCAGCATCTTTTCAACATCCTTGATTTTCCTTATTTTCAAGGCTACATCATCTCTCAGGTTTTTTTTGCTTGAGAACACAGTAAGAATAGTCTCTGCAGGAAGTTTTGTCGCAATCAGAGTGACAATCGAATCTGAGATATCACCAAACTGCTTCAGTTGCATTTCGAGTAAACTGATGTTCAATTGTTGCTGGCTACTATCAGCCAGGAGCTGTCGCAGTTCCCTTACTTGAACAAACAATGCCTTCATAGCTGACACATATTCTGCCGCATTTTTTGAAGTGTCGCGCCTGATGATCATGTTGTTGATCACCAACTGGGCATCTTTGAAGGTGGACGATATTTCCTCAGCTTTCACAATTACCCGATCGGTGTGACTAACCATCAAAGATGCCCGTACAACTCCTTCGTTGTTTTGGTAACTAAGCCCCGTCAGCACGCCGATAGTTACTACGAGCAGTCCAAACAAAAAACCGACAATGGCCTTGAAAGAGAACATAGGATAAAAACCTATAAAACACCCGATGATCAAAATAGCGCAATCCAGATCACCTCCCCAATGACGTTCGTCACGTGTCCGGGAAATAATGATGATAAATGAGTGCATGTTGTGTGATATAGGTCAGTTTGGGCTAATCACAACTTTGTGATCTTGGTAATTATCCAAAAGAACAATGGATTCAATAACCCATTTGGCCATCGGAGCTATTATTGGACACCAAACAGCGCGCACCATACCGCGTAAGAAGGCCATGCTTCTCGGAGCATTCACGCAGTCGTTGCCTGACATTGACTTTTTGGCTTACCTTTGGTTGGACCCTGCAAATAATCTTCTCGCGCATCGGGGTTTTACGCACTCAATACTCTTCTCGATCCTCACCTCTTCTATGCTTGCCTTGATAATGGATCGATGGCAGACGAAACCAAAGACAGATATTAAATATTGGTTCTTTTTCTTCGCGCTTCAGGCTTTTGTTCATTTGTTCATTGATGTCATGAATGTATATGGCGTGGGGCTTCTTGAGCCGTTCGATCACCGTCGTTTTTCCGTGAACACCGTATTTGTGGCAGACCCGCTTTTCTCGATATG
>JBMOKS010000759.1:0-4921 GCA_049324355.1 Bacteroidota bacterium | reverse complement strand
CGATATTTCGTTTCTACTTCGCCATAATGTGAGTGAATCTTGTCGATGATCCCTCAGTTTATAGCATTTTCTGCTGGTTGTTAAAGGTTTTTTCGTGGCATGCCGATTGTCAGACGCCATTTTGAATAATGGTAAATAAATTCTCTTTAACACTTAACCCACTGGTTTATGAATGATACAGATCAAAGATTAAGATGGCGGCTGCGAGCCATTGGAAACGTCTTACTCATCGCAGCGATTATGAGTTTATCATTGACTGAAACGAAGGCTCAGTCGATGGAAGTTTCAGGCAAGGTGCACGAAGATTCCGTCGGTCTGCCAGGCGTTAGTGTGATGATCAAAGGAATGAATGAAGGCACCGTAACCAACGGTGATGGTGAGTTTAATGTAAAAGTTCCATCGCCAAACTCAGTTCTAATTTTCACATTCGTAGGTTATGCTACACAAGAAGTGGAGGTCAACTCAAGGAACTACATAGAGGTTTCTCTTCAACCGGATATCATTAGTTTATCACAGGTTGTGGTTACCGCTCTCGGGCTGTCGCGGGAAAAGAAATCACTAGGGTATTCCACGCAGGAAGTAAAGGGGAGTGATCTTGTACAAACCGTTGAAAGCAACTTTGTAAGTAACCTGAGTGGGAAAGTAGCGGGTGTTAACATCATATCCGGAGGCGCGGTCGGAAGCACATCACGCATAACAATTCGTGGAGAGTCTGTATTGGGGATCGGCAGTAACAGTCCACTATTTGTTGTTGACGGTGTGCCCATTGATAACGGTGTTAGAGGGCAAGGCATTGGCGGCGCTGATTATGGTAACGCAACTGCAGAGATAGATCCAAACAATATCAAATCCATCAACGTACTCAAAGGCCCGGCTGCTGCCGCTCTTTATGGTTCCAGGGCAGCGAAGGGTGCTATCATTATTACTACTAAAAACGGGCAAGGTAAAAAAGGCATCGGCATAGAATATTCAGGATCAATTTCTTTTTCGACACCGCTGGTATTGCCAAAATTTCAAAATCAATTTGGTCAAGGTAGGAATGGGGTGCTTTTTCAAGGTTCGAATTTTGGTTACAGCGGAGGGCCTAACAATTTTCCGGATGGCGTGTCTGATGACTATGATGAAAGTTGGGGCGCAAGATTTGATCCCTCCATTCTCGTACCCCAATTTAACTCACCGACGACAAACGGGTATAGAGGAGGTGATGTTTATGTACCCAGCAGAGGCGTGGTGATGCCGACACCCTGGGTGGCCGATCCCGATAACATGAAAGATTTTTTTGAAGTCGGCCGTACGACGGTGAACACGCTGGCGCTCTCAGGGTCATCAGACAAAGCTACCTACAGGGTATCCTACAACCGCATGGACGAAAAAGGAATTGTTCCCAACAACAACATAAACCGAAATACAATAAGTCTAAACCTGAGTGTCAATCCGACCGAAAAATTAACAACCAATGTTGCAGCAAGTTATGTGAGAACTGAGAGCCCTAATCGACCTGTCCAGGGGTATGGGCGAAATAGCCTGATGTATCAGTTTACCTGGCTGACAAGAAATGTTAACATGGAAAGTTTGCGTGACTATTGGCAACCCGGGCTCTCGGGGCTAAGGCAATTTCAGTATAACTATGGGGAGAATCATAATAACCCTTTCTTCTTCCAATATGAGAACACCAATGATCAATTAAAAAATCACCTTTTTGGAAATGTCTCAGTGAATTATCAGATCACCCCATCTATTAGCGTAATGGCGAGAACTGGTACGGATGTATATGACGACTTCAGGCGTGTAAAAAGAGCATTCAGCACGGTAGACGACCCGTTGGGTAGGTACGAGGAATATCACATCGGCTTCCGTGAGACCAATAGTGATGTGCTGGTTACGTATGACAATTATAAAACTTCTGATGCGAGCCTGACTTTTAAGGCTTCTGTGGGCACCAATAGAATGGACCAGGAGAATTCTGCAACGTCGGCGATCGCTCCCCAATTGACAATTCCCGGAATTTATAGTTTGGGAAACGCTGCGTCGCCAATTCAAGCCAGCAACTTCATTTCCCGGAAACGAATTAATAGTGTTTATGGATTAGCTCAAGTTGCGTACGATGACAAAATCTTCTTGGATGTCACTGGGCGAAACGACTGGTCCAGTACGCTGCCGTCGAATAACAACTCATATTTCTACCCATCCGTTTCACTAAGTGCTTTGTGGTCTGAGATCGTGAAACTGCCTGATTTTGTAAGCTACGGAAAAATCAGATCAAGCTGGGCCCAGGTTGGTAATGACACAAATCCATATGAGTTACAAAATGCCTATGTCTATCAGCAACCTTGGCAAGGTGCCCTGTCTCTGTCTACGGCAGATATCCTGGCCAACCCGCAGTTAAAACCAGAGTTGTCAAATACCTACGAGTTTGGTCTCGAGTTTGGCCTGTTCGACAAGAGACTGGAGATGGAGGCGGTGTATTATGACATCAGAACGAAAGACCAGATTATTCCTCTTGACCTTTCTATTTCAACAGGATATGATCAGCGCAGAATTAATGCAGGAGAGATTCGCAATCATGGCGTTGAGATTTTACTGAAGGCGGCTCCGCTCAGATCTCCATCCGGATTCAATTGGAATGCTTCAGTAAACTTTGCCAAGAATATAAATGAAATAGTTTCATTGACTCCAGGCCTAGATGCCTATGTTAGATCCTTCCCCGGCGAAGATGCGGTCATCGAGGCAAGACCAGGCGGAAGTCTGGGTGATATATACGGACCAGCTTTCGAGCGGGTGCCTGATGGACCTTTAAAAGGGATGATCATTGTGGGCTCTAATGGAAGGCCGTTGAAAACAACTGAAAACGTCTACTTGGGAAATTACAATCCCGATTGGACAGCCGGGGTAAAAAATACATTCTCTTTCAAAGGTTTTTCTTTAAGCACTTTATTTGATATCCGCTACGGAGGAATTATCATATCGAGATTCGTGAACAAGGCCATTGGTGCCGGACAATTAATTGAAACTTTAGAGGGAAGAGGCGCGAGGCCGGCCGGAGAAGAGTACAGTGCTAAATTTTATCATGATGGAGCCGTACTCATGCCTGATGGATCATACGAACGAAATTTGACAATTTTCGATGGGACTCTTAGCCAAGGTATCTATGGCACCGATGCGCGATCTTACTTTAAAAGCTACTATGATCACAATTCAGAAGCGCAGCGATATGATGCCTCCTTTGTTAAGCTTAGAGAAGTTAATCTGAGTTACACCCTTCCCGATGGCATTTTCAAGAAGTTGCCGCTCTACGATGTTACGCTCTCCCTATTTGGAAGGAATCTCTATATGTGGACTGAAAACCAACACTTCGATCCGGAGACAGGCGCTGCTACCCAAGGCACATTGGTGCCTGGATTCGAAAATATGAGTTATCCATCCTTTAAAAGTTATGGATTTAATCTAAGTCTGAAATTTTAAGAAACGTTCCATGAAAACTAAAAGCAAAATATATCGACTTATATTGATCACCTGCATCGCGCTTACCTCGTGTAAGCAAGATTTCGAAGAGATCAATACCAATCCTAATCAACCGCAAGCAATATCATCTCCTTCGGTGCTCTTGCCGTCGGTCATTAAAAATATCGCAAATGATCACTTTGAAGGCTCTTTCAGACGTGGCTCTGTAACGTCAGATCATATTGCCTTTCAGTTTGTTTCGACATTCGACTGGGCTGCGACTGATGCCGAGGAATATTATGGATGGAAGACCAACTATCGGGAACTTGCCAACGTCTACGACATGATCGCATTAGCCGACAAGCAGCATCTCAATAACTACAAAGGTGTTGGGCTTATACTCAAGTCTTGGATGTTTCAAAAATTAACAGATATTTTTGGCGACATTCCCTATTCTGAAGCTGTTCAAGCTACCGCCAATATTAACTATCCTAAGTACTCAACACAGGGAGAAATCTATGCCGGAATTTTTCGCGACCTAGAAGAAGCGAACAACCTTCTCGGCACAACGAACGAAGCTGTATTGGGTGATATTCTATACGGCGGAGACATGCTGAAGTGGAAGAAATTTGCCAATTCTCTGCGGGTGCGGGCTGCCATGCGAATTTCAGATCGGGTTGATCCAACAGCTGTGCTGCAACAAATAATGTCAGACCCGAATGCCTATCCTATTTTCGAGTCATTTCAAGATCAGGCTGCTTTGCAGTACATCGATGAATTTGGAAATCAATTCCCGAGATATCGTGCTCAGAATAGCTCTGGTGTTTCTCAAAGTCTTATCGATCGATTGAAGGCCATAAACGATCCGCGCATTCACGTTTTTGCTCAACCCACGCCAACTTCAGCAACTGGTCAGCCGGCGAACTTTGTTTATGCTGGTGTTCCCAATGGCATCACCGACGCTCAAGAGGCTGCCTTTAACGGCGGTCCTGCAAATCAGTCGGTCGTAGGCCTGCTATGGTACTCGGTCACTTTTGATGGCAGAGTGCAACCTGACGCGGTTCAAGCCCTGTTGATGACGCATTCGGAACTTATGTTTTATCTGGCAGAAGCTGCAGAAAGAGGCTTTATCAGCGGAAACGCTTCGGAGTATTACCTGAAAGGTATTGCCAGCAGCATGGAGTACTATGCTTCCCGAATACCCGCTGAATTTATTTTCCCTACTGCAAGTACTGTAATTGCACCTGCGAGTTACTATGCTCAACCTTCTGTGGCCTACAGCGGAACCAAAGAAGATAAACTGAAGAAAATTCACTTGCAGAAATGGATCAGTAACTACATGAATGGCTTTGAAGCCTGGGCGGAATGGCGACGCACAGGATATCCAGAGATTGTTGCCGGACCTAACAGTATAGAAGGGGCCGGAGGAAGAGTGCCGGTAAGATTTATTTATCCATTAAAGGAGCAAAACCTTAATCCC
>JBMOKS010000758.1:2156-4953 GCA_049324355.1 Bacteroidota bacterium | reverse complement strand
GGGGCGAGTATTACAAGCTTAGGGAAGACAAGGAATATCTCGTGAAGAATCTTATTTACCCAGTACCCGACCCGAACTTCCCATTCCTCGGCGTTCACTTTACACGCATGATGAAAGGCGGCGTGGAGGCAGGGCCAAATGCCGTGCTGGCCTTCCAGCGAGAAGGATATAAAAAATCAGACATCAACCTTGGCGAATTGGCCGAATCGCTGGCATGGCCAGGTTTCCAAAAGGTAGCACGCAAATATTGGCGTACAGGCTTCGGCGAAATGTATCGTTCATTCTCCAAGACTGCCTTCACCAAAGCCCTGCAGAAACTTTTGCCGGAGATCCAAGAACATGACCTGGTAGAAGGTGGCGCTGGCGTACGCGCGCAGGCCTGCGACCGAACCGGTGGATTGGTGGATGATTTTCTGATCCTCGAAGAGACGCAAGTCATCAACGTCTGTAACGCACCCTCGCCTGCGGCAACATCATCGTTGTCGATTGGCGAAACCGTAGCAGGACTGGCGCTGAAAAGATTCTAATAGAGCCTAAAGATCATTCCGCCTTGCATGCCCCACACATCGATGGTCTCGTAGTAGTTCTGATAGGCCACGCCGGCCGAAACGAAGCCATGTACAATGCCGGTATCGAATATATGGTATTGAACATTCGCACTCACTTCATCTCTATACTCGGCGCCACGGTACTCAAATGCATAGCTCAGCCTGGCAGATTCCGGACGAAAATGGAAGGCTGCTGTCCATTCACCATACATCTTGCGAGGTTCACCGAAGGCTTCAAAGACCATTCCTCCACCAACCCTGAGCGTAATTTTTTGGGTAGTGACAAGGTTCAACTGTAAGATCTGCCACTCATCCATGCGCAGGTGTTTTGTTCCTTCAATCGTTTCCTCAACCAGGTAGTTTTGACGGAATTCGGCTGAGAACAAGCCCCAATTGAATCTGACTCGCGGATGCAAAATATAATAGCTTGATGGTTGAGCAGCTCCCTGCAAATAAAGCTCGGCGGAAACCATGCCAGGTACGTCGCTTTTATGTTGTAGTTTCTGTTGTTGCCAGTGCACCAGGCCGTCGAACATAAAACCAAAGGCGAAGTCTCCCAGAAACGAACCTCGTCCGGCGCTAGAAGACTGTTCTCGTGACGATTTACCTGACGGTGATGACCCAGCTGAGGCGTTCTTAATTTCATCAACTTGTGCCTGACTGATCTGAGAATATAGGCACAAGGTAAGGGCGAGCGTGGTGGTGGTCAATTTCATAACGAGGGGGTTGTCCTTAGAAAACAATAATGGGGCCAGTTGTTCGCGAATGGTCAATACGCCCTGTTGATTCTCTGGACATCAATGCCCAACAGAAATTGAAATCCCTGTAAAATCTGGTTTTCAGGCACACGTCATTCGTAATGATCAACGGCGAGCTGTGCTTGACTTATGAAAATTTTTATTTTTTCATTCTCAGCCGGGTCTTTGATCCGCCTCAATACTCCTTCTGCATGATCAACGATGGTTTGGGCCGAATCGAATGGCATCTTGGAATACATCTTTCCCCCCGGAAAGTGGCAAGGCATGCAGTGTGAGTGGAGAATGGGGCGAATGTCCGTTTTAAAATCCAGCAATACAACCACCGAGTCCGGCGCGTTTTCAACAGACACCGCGGCAATGTCTTTTTTTAAAGACCTGTCTTCGTTCAACACCTTGCGATGGCAAGAGTTGATTGAGACTATCACAGCTATAAAAGCAATGACCGCACGCATCATTTTTAGAACGAATTCGTGCACTCCGAAGTTTCGCGGCTATGGCCTCGTTGCCGTGACTTCTATTTCGATAAGGTAGTCGGGGTCAATCAATGCGCTCACTTCGAGCATGGACGTTACTGGTTTAATGGATTTAAAAAACTCACCGTGGGCCTTGCCTACCTCTTCCCACCGTGAAATGTCGGTGACAAACATGCGCGTCCGCACCACATCTTTCAAGGCAAATCCGGCCTCGTGCAGAACTTTTTCAATTTTTTGAATGATAAATTTGGTTTGGGCATAGATGTCGCCTTTGCCAACCACTCCATTTTCGTCGGCTGCCACTGTTCCGGAAATCTCAAGTTGATTGTTGACTAAAACAGCCCTGGAATAGCCGACAATATCTTCCCACTTGGCGCCACTGGAGAAATTTTTTCGGTTGCTCATGAGTTTTTTTAAGGTTAAAGGTACTTTTGATAGATGAAGAAACTAACTGCCGAAGAAGTTAAACGGTATAGCAGGCATCTCGTGTTGCAGGAATTCGGGATGGACGGACAACTCCGGCTAAGGCGATCGCGTGTGCTGGTGGTAGGTGCCGGCGGATTGGGCTCTCCTGCCCTGCTCTATTTGGCTGCAGCGGGCGTCGGTACCATCGGCATCGTAGATTTCGATTCGGTTGATGTCTCCAATCTTCAACGTCAGATCATTTTCACGATCCATGATATTGGCAAAAACAAGGCAGAGGCTGCCCAGGCTCGCTTGGCGCAGATCAATCCCCTGGTGACTTATCATGTCCATTCGCTCCACATCACTTCGGCCAATGCCCTGAACATCATTGGTAATTACGATCTGGTGCTGGACGCCACCGACAACTTTCCAACGCGGTATTTATTGAACGATGCCTGTGTTCTTCTGAATAAACCGCTTATCTACGGATCGATTCTGAAATTTGAAGGGCAGGTTTCCGTGTTTAACATGCCGGAGAAAGATGGAAAGCGAAGCGCCAATTACCGCGACCTATTTGAGCAACCACCGTCACCCGACAGCGTGCCAAATTGCC
>JBMOKS010000758.1:0-2146 GCA_049324355.1 Bacteroidota bacterium | reverse complement strand
GCCTGGCATCATCGGCAGCATCCAGGCAAGTGAGGCCATCAAGGTGCTCGCGGGTATGGGCGAAACGTTGGCCGGAAAACTTCTGATTCTCGATGCCCTAACGCTGCAACAAACAATCATTCGTATCCCTGAACGTGGCAGTCGCAACAAAATCAAGGAGTTGATTGATTATGAAGATTTTTGTGGCATAAGTCGGGAGAAAGATAAATCTTTGAAACCTAATCCATTTATTTCAATGAAAGAGATCACTGTACAGGAATTGCAAAAACTTCAGGAAACTGGTGCTGATTTTCAACTGATTGACGTGCGCGAGCCACACGAATATGACATCTGCAACCTGGGCGGCGAATTGATCCCGATGTCCGACATCCCCCATAATGTAGACCGCATTGAAAAAGACAAGCAGGTAGTCATTCATTGTCGCAGCGGAAAACGAAGCGGCGATATGCTGCTATGGTTGGAGAAAAATCACGGTTTTCAGAATCTCTACAATTTGAAAGGCGGCATCCTGGCCTGGGCTAAGGAGATCGACCCAACCATGCCGACGTACTAAGATTTCAAGTCGGCATTGATCGAGCTAATCCAAAACCTGATCTGAAAATCTCAAGTCCCCTTACCGGCTGTTTTTGATTGCTGACTCCACGTCGGCAATAATATCATTGACGTCCTCCAGCCCGACCGCAATACGGATCAGGCCAGGTGTAATACCCACCGCGGCGCGTTCGGCATCCGTTAACTTTGAGTGCGTTGTCGATGCAGGATGGATGGCTATAGTTCGCGTGTCGCCGAGGTTCGGGGTGTGTGATATCATGTTAAGCGAATTCAAAAATCTACGGCCCTGGTCAAGGCCTCCTTTGATCTCGAATGTTACCAATCCGCCGCCATGTTTCATTTGCTTTTTCGCCAGAGCAAATTGTGGATGTGAGGGCAGAAACGGGTATTTAACTTTTGTCACATCCGCATTCTTCTCGAGGTATTGGGCTAGCGTTAATGCGTTCTGGCAATGGCGCTCCATTCTTATGGCAAGCGTTTCTAAGCTTTTGGAAAGCACCCACGCATTGAAGGGCGACATAGAAGGTCCGGTGTGTCGTGTGAAAAAACGGATCTCTTTGATCAACTCTTTGGTACCCAAAATCGCCCCCCCGATGACACGGCCCTGGCCATCCATGAACTTTGTTGCCGAGTGAGTAACAATATGCGCACCCCACTTAACGGGGTTTTGCAAATACGGTGTAGCAAAACAATTGTCTACATTCAGAATGAGATTGTGTTTTGCTGCGAGCATGCCGAGCCACTCCAGGTCTATAATATCCAAAGCCGGATTGGACGGTGTCTCTACGAAGATCATTCTTGTGTTCGGCTGTATCTTGGCTTCCCAGGTCTCGGGCTCTGTAATGTCGGCGTAGCTGTGTGAGATGCCAAACTTTGGAAATATGGTATTCAAGATCTGGTGCGTAGAACCAAACACCGAACGACAGGCCAGCACGTGGTCTCCCGATTTCAACAACGCGGCCATGCTGCTATACATGGCCGCCATTCCTGACGCTGTGGCAATTCCATCTTCCGTTCCCTCGAGGAGGCAAAGCTTTTCTACCAGTTCGTTAGTGTTGGGATTGGAATATCGGCTATAGATGTTGCCCGGAATTTCATCGGCAAACATGGCACGCGCCTGTTCCGCATCGTCAAATACAAAACTGGAAGTTAAATAAACCGGGACAGCATGCTCACGGAAAGGCGAGCGTTCGTGCTGGGTACGGATAGCGTCCGTTTCGAAATTTCTTTTTTTAGTCATGGATTATGGTACAATTTCAACACTGTAAGTGACCTTGGCCTTTGCTTCCAGCGTTCTGGCTACGGAGCAATACTTATCTATGGCCAGGCTCACAGCTTTGTTAACTTTTTCCTGCTCAAGATTTCCAAATAATTTAAAGTGGGCGTGTACCGCTACAAAAAGTGAAGGTATTGCGTCCTTCTCCCGTTCGCCCGAAACCGTTACTTTAATATCCCTGAGATCTTGTTTCTGTTTCTTTAGAATATTGATAACGTCGATGGCACTACACCCCCCCATAGCTGCCAATAACATCTGCATTGGACGCATGCCCTGGTTGGTGCCTCCAATATCCGGAGAAGCATCAATATGAACTTT
>JBMOKS010000757.1:0-4961 GCA_049324355.1 Bacteroidota bacterium | reverse complement strand
TAAGGGGTGGCGCCGAAGCGTTGTCGTTCAATAGCTACTTCGATTTCTTGGAGAAAGTGTTCTGTAACACCGGCGATATCGTAGACGATGAGTTCAGGAAAAGAATGAAGCGCATCAGGAAAGACTCGGCGCTTCCCTTCATCGACACAGAATCTTATCGTGCGCTGAAAGTAGCTACTGAAGCATTTGTGATGGTGAAGATAGAATCCGACCGGAACGATTTGGGTGGATATCTTGAAACAGTAACAGATTCTTCAGGCGCAGAGACTGACATGATTCCTTACCTTGCGATCATCCGGAGAAAACTAGGAGACGTTGATTTTAAACAGGCTACCTTCGGAAAAACTTTCCGTAAGTTTCTTAAGAAAGAAAAAGTTGAGACTAACTGCTACGGCTTGATTGTAGATAAACTACGCAACCCGATCTATCTCGAATTAATATGGTCGTATTGGATGGAGGAATCGATGATGGTTCAGGGAATGAACTCAATCTGTCGCAGATTCCAGAACATCAGAAGCTCGGACGTCAGAGATCCACTCGCACACCTGGAGATCGGTCCGCTACGTCCCCTCAATAATATATTGTGGGGATATGTTCAGGACGAGCAGCACAGGTTGTCGGTAAAAAGACGTGCTTATGAATACGACCACCACTATGGCCTTACACTCCAGGGCAAAGCGGTTGCCGGTCTGCGTCCTGCAGATACTCGATCGAAATTCATTCAGGCTTTCCACAGCCTACTGAATATGACGTGCAAGTTCTACAAGCAGTTCGATGACAAGACGATCGAAGCCGATGCATTCCCTTTGTTGAATGCGCTGAAAGAAGTGCATCTGATACTGAGCGAAGGTGCGCACAACCAGTACGGCGATCTCCCGTCAACCGCGCGTATCGAAATGATGATGCAGCAGTATATCCTGGCTCGCCCTGAGTTCCGCGAGTTTTTACCTACGCGGCAGATGGTGGCATATCCCGAGCCATGGATGGACCGTGTTGCTACATTGAATACCATGATGGGATGGACACCAACGTCAGTGATGCACTTTCGCGACCTTGCGTATTTCGGCGAACAAATATTATTGTCAATTCGCTTCGGTGCATGGACCACGACCTTCACGCGCGAGAACGCCGCTAACTGGGCCATCGCGTGGAGATCAGAGATTCAGAACTACATCCACTCGTACAGAGCGGTAACGGGCGCAGACCTCAGCATCGAATCCGGACCAGTTGATATACATCAGCCTTCGATGCACATGATGAGGATCGTAAGAGAGCAATCGCGCAAGTCTGCTTAACCGCAAAACGCATGAAGACGTTACTAGACGAAATACTCACGCGCGAAGAAGTTATCATTGGCACCGCACATGGCGATAAGTGCTCATGCAAACATTGCTGTACGGAAAAAAACAAAGCCGGTCACCAATCCTGGAGGGAGCGAAGAGCCGCACGCCGCGCCAGTTACAACTCTTTTTCAAATCGTGAAGTAGATCATGAATTTCTTCCCGTCGACAACATTCTGAGCCTGGGAGAACATCGCAAAGATCTCTTTAACTTCTGGAAAAACGAACTGAACAAAACAACCGATCCGAATCAGCGAGCGAAATACCTGCGCTATCTTCGCACAATCGCCACTAAAGGTAAGCCCTCGTGGCGGCAGTCGGAAGATGATCTTTATTATTTTTTTTATCAGGGAATAAAAAGTCCACGATACTTACGGGGAAACCGTACAGCGGAAAACAAGAAAGACACAGTGATACCGGATATCTTCTCGACTGCGATGATCGAAGTGAAGAACTACGATGTCAACAATAATAAATGGAAGCTGCTATCGACTTTGGCAAAGCAGATACGGGATCGCAGACAGGGGCTACCGTACGATAGCCGGCAACAGGCAATCATTCTTGATCTTCGCGGCCAGAATGTAACGGTTGACAAAATGCATCAGTTGGGCCAGGATGTTTCCCGCGTAACGGGCCTGGCACCGAAGGACATCCAGATATTAACCTGGGAGGTATAATGCTGATCATCGACTCACATTGTCATGCAGGGCCCGGTGATGGTTTCGCCGGGCCGCATGACACCCACGCGCCACTGGAAAAATTTCTTCAGTGGTCGTTGAAGGCAGGAATAAAAAAGACGATCCTGTTTGCGGCATTTCATTCCGACTATCTCAAAGCGAATGCGTATGTGGCTCGCATCGTCAGATCAAACCCCGGCCGATTTTATGGATTTGCTTTTTTGCATGCGGCGAGAGATAAGGGGCGTATTCGGTCGATGGTTAAAATGGCTGTAAGGGAATACGGATTTTGCGGTCTGAAGATCCATCGCTACGATTCACCAATCACGCGTGAGATCTGTGAAGTCGCGCGCGATTTCCATCTTCCTGTCTTGTATGATGTCATGGGCGAAGTTACCACAGTCGATCTGCTGGCAAATGAATTCCCGGACGTGAATTTTATTATTCCCCACCTCGGTAGCTTTGCTGATGACTGGAAAGCTCAGGTTAGCTTTATTCCAGTGCTAGAGCGTTACAAAAATATTTATACCGATACGTCGGGTGTGCGCAGATTTGACATGCTGGAAAAGGCCTTGGAAAGAGCAGGAGCATCAAAGATCATTTTTGGAACAGACGGACCGTGGCTTCATCCAAGAGTGGAGCTGCAAAAAATCCTTGAGCTCGGTCTGCAAGAGGAAGATCTCTCCAGGGTGCTTGCGAAAAACATTTTATCGCTTACAGCAAAAGCAAGAAGCCGTTCAGGCGTGCCCATTTGATTTTTCGCGGGTGCGCTGTCGATATAGCTGCAACGTTCGAACGTCTATACCTAGCAGATTTGCCGCATCCCTGAGATTATTGTCTGACATGTCGATGGCTACTCTCATTGATACGTCGCTGATCGTGTTTTTGATTTGATGCAGGTTCTGGCCATGAGCGATGGCATGTATCAAAAAGTTTCTGAATTCGTCTTGATCGTTCGCAGGCTGAGATGTATCGTCATCGTCAATAAATTCAGATTCCGGAAGATGATTTATAGTAAGCGGCCCTTCGCCGGCATAACGAAATGCAATTGAAGCAATGACTTGTCGCAACTCTCGAACGTTGCCGGGATACACTTTCTTCAACAGGTGTTTAGTAAGTGCTTCATCCATTGCCGGCGCCTTGCTGCGCCCGAGCTCTTTTTTTAGAAAGTATTGAGTAAGCCGAATGATATCATCACGTCGTTCAGAGAGTGGTGGTACACGAAGCGTAACAGTGTTGATGCGATAGTAAAGGTCTTCGCGAAAACGCCTTTGCAATACTTCTGATTTCAACTCACGATTTGTCGCGCTGACCAGTCGAAAATAGGTACGGCGCCATTCGTTGCTTCCAACGCGTTTGTAGCTTCCTTCCTGGAGAACACGGAGCAAGCCGGGTTGTAGGCCCAGGGGGAGCTCGCCTATCTCGTCGAGAAATAGCGTTCCAAAGTTGGCAAGTGCAAAAGCCCCATCGCGTGTATAGGTGGCATTGGTGAACGCTCCTTTTTCATGCCCATATAGCTCGCTGCCTGTGAGTTCCGGAACAAGTGTTGTGCAATCGAGCAATATGAGATCGCGTTTGCCTTGTCGCTGATCGAACTCGTGAATGAGCCGGCATACCTGCTCTTTTCCAGTGCCGGTTTCTCCCTGGACAAGAACAGAACACTGGCTGAATCGCGAGACCTCTACAACATTCCTTAGGAAATTGGTCCACACTATGCTGTCGCCAACAAGAAGCTCTTCGCTCTTTATCTTTTCAACAATGTTATCGATGATTTCCCATCGAGCAACAAGGGCACAAAGCCCCGCAAGCTTATCGGTTGAATGAATATTGTAGTAATGGAAAACACCTGCCCCGCGAAGAAATTTACGCAAGGCACTATCCATCTGCTTTTCGTGATAAAGAAGCACGACCCGCTTGTGCTGGTGTTCTTTCACTGACTGTACTGGTAAAAGTGAGCCATCATACTGGCGCAAAGTGAGCCACCCTGATTTGCTGTGATAAAACTATACTTTATTTTTTGATTTTTCTTTACGTAACGATTCACCCATTAACTCGATCTTGTTGGCGTTGGCTGACAATCTGTCCATAATGGCATCGGCAAGGGTTGGTTCATTTATATATTCAAACCAACTTTTGATCGGGAGTTGCGAGGTGATCATTATAGATTTCTTTCCGTAACGGTCTTCGAGGATTTGTAACAATGCCAGCCGCGTTGTGTTGTCGAGTGGATGTAATCCGAAGTCGTCCAGGATGATGAGTTGATTTTTTTCGATCTGGTTTAGAAGCTTCACGTAATTCCCCTCCAGCTTAGACTGGTTTATTTTTTCCAGGAATCGGGTCATGCCCAGGTAAAGAACTTTGTAGCCCAGACTACAGACCAAGCGTCCCAATGCACAGGCAAGGTAACTTTTGCCGCAGCCGGTGGCACCGGTAATCAGTACGTTTTCTGCCCGTTCAATGAAACTTCCATCGGCAAAATACAGGAGTTGCTCTTTGGTAAAATTCCGGTTCTCCGAGCACTGAACGTTTTCCAATACAGCATTATAACGAAGCTTACTTAACCGTAAATACATCTGTGTTTTCTGATGGCTTCGGTATTGCAGTTCGGCTTCTGCTAGTCTTGCTACAGCTTGATGAAGACTAAGTTGTTCATGTACCGGTAATGAAAGCAGGGATTGATAGGCTTGCATCATTCCCTTAAGCTTGAGTTGTTTTAACTGGTCTACAGTTTCTTGAGTGTTCATAAATAAAAATTGATTTGTGTTTAGTTATAGTTTTCAGGTCCCCGGATATTGTCGTGACGCGGTACAGAAGGTGTGTCGTCTGACAAAAACAGTTGTCTGTCGGTTCCGTTGCTTAAAATATTACTGATACTGCGATAGGTAATGGATGAGCCCAATAAAGCTCTTTTAGATGCGGCTTCAAGCCGTGCTTTTCCATACTT
>JBMOKS010000756.1:2675-4978 GCA_049324355.1 Bacteroidota bacterium | reverse complement strand
GATGTAGTGAAGATCATGGAGATCACCTACGAATTGAAATTAAACTGATTCATACAAAAGCCCGCCGGAAGCGGGCTTTTGTATTTTGTTTTGGTGCTGGACGCGGTTATTGGGAATCTCTTGCCTTTAAGCGGCGACGATCTTGCGAACATGGGCACGCCTCTGACGAATATTCGCATACACAGGTTCGTCGAACAATGTTTCGAAGTGAATAACACTGTCGATGTCGCTCAGTAAGACCGGATTCTTGTCGAGTTCGTAACCATGAAGGTCGGTATCTTTGAACTGCACTAAAGTGTCGATATCCGTTTGAATCAGGTTTACGACAGCCGTGGTCACCAACTCGGTTTCACCTTTAAAAAATATTCCGACTACATTTTTTTGAGTCATGCTCTTGACGAGTTCGTCTAATATCTGTTGGGGCTCCTGAATTTTCCGAAGCGGCGGATGTGAGTGTGAAGTCATCATGATTTTTGGTTTAAATTTTTCAGATGAAGGCCTGAGCCAAATTTTTATGCCTCGCCTGCGGCAGTTGGAGGAAGATTATTTTGGGGAGGGCAATACACAATTGTATATTGTTTGTGCGGCTATAAAGCAAAAAAGCTCCGCGTCCCGGAGCTTTTTTGTTACCTAAACCTAAACCTATGAGAAGAATTACTCTACTCACTCAAATAAACGACGGAGAAGGTGATAGGTTGCATTAAATTCTCAAATTTTTACCGTTTACGTTTGCATTCACTTCTTTAGCCGCTCCTTGAAAACTTTTTTAAACTTTTCAAGCTTCGGCTGTATAACAAACGTGCAGTAAGGAGCGTTACTATTCAAATTGTAATAATTTTGATGGTAGTCTTCCGCCTTGTAAAAAGTTGAATAAGGACTGATTTCTGTTACCACTTTACTATCAAAAGCCTCTTCATCGTTCAGCTTCTTTTTGTAATGTTCTGCCAATTGCTTTTGTGTCTCGTTATGATAGTAGATCACGGACCGATATTGGGTACCAACATCTGCACCCTGCCGGTTTAATGTCGTTGGATCGTGTGTCTGCCAGAATATTTCCAGCAGCTCTTCGTAGGTAATCACTTTGGGATCGTAGGTGAGCTGCACAACTTCAGCGTGACCCGTAAGCCCACTGCAAACTTCTTTGTAAGTTGGATTTTTCACCTTGCCGCCGGAATAACCGGAAGCTACTTTTTCTACACCTTTTACATTCAGAAATATTGCTTCGGTACACCAGAAGCATCCGGAACCGAAAGTGGCAATCTCCAGTCCGGCAGTTGATTCGTTTGACATTTGTTTTTCAGCTGGTTTTGTTTTTTGTGCGTATACGCTGCCTGTGCCGAGCAGTGTCAATACAAAGTATATAATACCGAAACGCATTGAGAATAGTTTTTTAGTTTAACTAAATACGTGCAAAATAGTTCAACCGGATTTTATCAAATTGTCAGTTATACAACAAAAATCCCCTCGCGGAGAGGGGATTCAGCTGAGGCACTATTGGTAAGTCTGATAAAAACCTCTGATTGCGGGTATTAGCTGATTATAGATTGGTTTGGTAAACTCCAGGAACAGGTCCTGGGCAACTGGTGGTTGCGTTTCCTTTTGTTTGCACAGTGATAGTTGCTGATCTGTCAAGGCACGTTCGTCGCCGTTATATCTTGCCCACGAGCTTACCCAGCCATATTCACCGTTAAACTTCTTATGAGTAAGAACGCCATTGGTTTTAGCATCGACCACCACCATGCTCAACAAGCCGGTGGACACCACTTCTTTGCGGTAGGTAATGAGTTTTGCTTTTACCGTGTTGTACACCGGAATGACCTTACCATCTACTTTTGCTTCACCCACCTTAACGCTGTCTTTGGACACCGTTTCTTCTTTTTCCTTTAGGGTTGTGTTGCCCACGGAAAAATCGTCGAATTGGATTCGAACGATCTGATCGGCAGCGGGAAGGTTGACCGATCTGGCTTCTTGGGGCGTGTAGAATTTAATGAAGGCCTGGTCTGGGTAATTGGTGTGCAGGAATTCTTCAACCTTATCCTGGAAGAAGCCGCCGCTTAAACCATAGCGTTGTGGTACGGGGATCTGCTCTACGATGACTTTGAGTGTAGCTTCAAATTTAGCTTTGCTGAGGTATTCGACTACGTCTTTATAACCAGGCACAAACGACTGGGCATCGGCGAAGTTATAATAAGCTGTGCGGGCATCGTTGCGATTGCCTTTCATGAGGGCGTTGATGCCTGCATTGTAGCTTTCTTCGGCAGCTTTTTCTTTCAGTGGGCCGATCTCTGCGTAGTAGTTTTTAG
>JBMOKS010000756.1:1594-2665 GCA_049324355.1 Bacteroidota bacterium | reverse complement strand
ACTTTCATGCAACCTGGACATTGCTTGATCTGCTCGTACATGTTATTGATCATGTTATACGACTGGATGGCATTCTTCCACTTGTAATTGGAGTTGGATGCGATCTCGTTATTAGCTTGGCCTTCCAGGTATTCGACGGCTAGCGGATAGGAATTTTTTAAGGCGTCCAGTGATTTGGAGTGATCGGGATTTTGACGAAGCCGGCCAACGGATTTTAACACCGCTTCGTAATAATCACCACGTTCATAAGCTTTCTTGCCTGAGCTGCAGGCAGTTAAAATAGCGGTGATGAGAACAATTACCGGTAGTAGACGTCCGAATTTCATATGTTATGGGGTTTGAAGGGAAGAAACTCAAATCAAGTGCCGAATTTACGCTGGATTCACGATTTCCGGAACAGGATGTATGATAATTGATACTTTTGAAAACCCCAGCAGCCGCTTATTGTGGCGGGAAGAAATAAATCAGGATGTCGTCGATCAGGTCGCGCCAATTTCCCCAGGAATGGCCCTGGTTCACTTCCCGGTATTGGTAGTTGCAGGTATTCTTATCTAGCAAAGCTTTCATTTTCAGCGCACCTTCTTCGGCATCGCTGATCAGCCCTGTGGTCATAAAGGTTTTGATGGGTGGATTCTCCGGGTTTTCGCATAACGTATAGATCTCGGGTTTGAACCAAAACGCAGGCGACTGGATACCGGCGAGCCCGAAGACCTCAGGCTTAGAGAATGCAAAATAAGCTGCCGACAATCCGCCCATGGACGTTCCGAGTATGGCGCGATGTGCCGGATCGGTAGATACGGTGTAGTTCTTTTCAATTGTGGGCACGAGTTCCTGCGTAATGAAAGCGAGGTATTTTTCGTTCATCGCCAGTTCTTTCATGCGCCGGTTGTTCGACCGGTCAATGGGCTCACGATTATCGATAAATACGGCAATGACGGGTTTGATCTTTTGAACGTGGATCAAGTTATTAAGCACCGTCACCATATTGCCCATGCGTTCGTGCATATACTCGTAGCCGTCGGTCACATAAATGATCGGGTAGACGATGTTGTTTTTATATACGTAGGGTAG
>JBMOKS010000756.1:884-1584 GCA_049324355.1 Bacteroidota bacterium | reverse complement strand
TATACACTGTACATGACCTGGTAGCCGAGTGTGGCGCTGTTGTACAAAACGTCCCGTTCGACCTTGCCGTGCTTGCTGCCGGGCACAGCGGAAAATGTGAGCGGGTCTTCTTTCCATTCGGGCATCCTTAATTCTGAATTTGGGCTGCCGCCCCCCACGCCTGACCATTGTTGGTCGGTGTTGAGGGGATCGAGGATCCAGTTGACGTCGTTGACCACGATTTTATAATCGAGTCGCGCATCTTTCGGGAAAGCGCTTTTCAAAACCCAGATGTCGGTTTGTGGTATCCTTTTTCCTTTATTGTTGAAACTTTTATTGTAACCCCAACCGTTAAAATCGCCCATCCAGGCTACGGAGTTGGCCTCGCCGCGATACAGAAAGGCCACTGAATCCTCATATACCACCGGAATGCTTACCGATTCGATCAGGTCGTTCCAGAGTTTGTTTACCTCGTCCGGGCTTTTGGCGCCGCCCAGGTTAGCGATTGTTTGAGTGAACGACGAATAGTCCTGAGCGAGGGCTGTGCTTACCAATAGGTAACTGCAAACAAGAGGCGCGAGGTATTTCATTCGTTTTGCAATTTAGGTTGGACGCTGATCGAAGCGGGATCGTAAACGTAAACAACGCTTACTGCAGCACATAGCATAAAGACGCCGGCAAGTACAATCGCATAAATCGGCTGAGTATTATAGATGTTTTT
>JBMOKS010000756.1:0-874 GCA_049324355.1 Bacteroidota bacterium | reverse complement strand
AATATACCCATATAGATCCCCATTTTTCCGGCCGGAATTGAACTTGATAGAATAACGTACGGCATCGCTAAGATACTTGCCCAAGCTATACCAACGCACACCATTGATAGTATTAAAAACTCTTTATTCGGAGCGAAATAGAATGAAATAAGCCCGATGCCGCCAATCAAAAGAGAAAGAGCATGTGTCTTTTTACGGCCCAGGGATTTGGCGATACGAGGCAATAGCAATGCATAACCCGCGGAGACTAAATTGTAGACCCCGAAAATAACACCGGTCCACGTTTGAGCCTCGCGATAGGCGATAGAACTTTTATCGCTCACCGGTAAATTGAATATATGTGTGGCGATTGAATCTGTCGTAAAGACCCACATTCCGAACAATGCAAACCAGGAGAAGAACTGCACGAGCCCAAGTTGTTTCATCGTTCTTGGCATGCGTGCAAAATCTTTGAAGATGGAACCAAGCCCGTGATGTTTTTCTTCACTGCGGCCATGGTATTTTTCATATTCTTCGGGCGGATATTCTTTTGTTTTGAAAACACTCCACAGGATGCTGGCAATGAAGACAGCAGAACCGATGTAGAAGGCATATTTAACATTTAGGCCGACAACACCTTCAGGCGCATCTTTCGGTACATCAAACCACCGATCTAAAATATAGGGCAACCATGAACCAATCACTGCGCCAATGCCGATCAGACAGGTTTGAACCGAAAAGCCAAGTGTTCGTTGCGAGTCGTCCAGGTTATCGGCGACCAATGCGCGAAAGGGTTCCATCGAGAGGTTGAAACAAGCATCCATGATCATCAGGAATCCGGCACCGATGATCATGAGGGGCGCCAGTGACCCTAATATTCCCGCGTTAGGCATTA
>JBMOKS010000755.1:0-4989 GCA_049324355.1 Bacteroidota bacterium | reverse complement strand
AATTGCTGGTGCTGTTCGGTATCGTGATGGGCGTGATTATGCTCACACAAGCAACCCGCAGAATTCCGATTCAATATGCCAAGCAAGTAATTGGTAACAAATTATACGGTGGAAAACGTGATTTTATCCCGCTCAAACTGAACTCTGCCGGCGTAATGCCAATCATCTTTGCTCAAGCATTGATGTTCATTCCGGTGTTGCTGGTCGGTATCTGGAGAGACTCTGACATCGGTGCTTACATCGGTGCCACCTTCTCCAACCCGTACTCATGGCAATACAGCGTGTTGTTTGCAACGCTGATCCTGATCTTCACCTTTTTCTACACGGCGATCACGATCAACTCCAATGACATTGCCGATAACTTGAAACGCAACGGTGGTTTCATTCCCGGTGTTAAGCCAGGAAAGCAAACCGCTGAGTTTATAGATACTGTTTTATCCAGAATCACTTTGCCGGGCGCTTTGTTCCTGGCAGTAATCGCGATCCTTCCTTCATTTGCCGTACAGGCAGGTGTAGGTCAGAACTTCGCTCAATTCTTCGGTGGCACGTCGCTGTTGATCATGGTGGGAGTAATTCTCGATACCCTGCAGCAGATCGAAAGCTACCTGTTGATGAGACATTACGAAGGAATGATGAAATCGGGCAGAGTGAAAGGACGTTCTCAATTTGCTGCAGCCTAAAAGCTGAATGGTCAACTTAAAAACGGAGGAAGAACTCGTACTGATCCGTGAAGGATCCCAGATCTTGGGAAAAGCGCATGGAGAGGTAGCCAAGCAGATCAAGCCGGGTGTAAAAACCATCAAGCTCGATCAAATTGCTGAAGAGTTTATTCGTGACCATGGAGGGGTACCTTCGTTCAAGAATTATCGGGGTTTTCCCGCGTCGCTCTGCATCTCTGTCAACGAGGTTGTGGTGCACGGGTTTCCGGGAAATTACGAGATCAAAGAAGGGGATATCATCTCGATCGACTGTGGTGTACAGTACAAAGGTTATCACAGCGATTCAGCATATACCTATCCGCTGGAAGGCGTTAAAAATGAAACCCTTCTGCTGCTGGAGCGCACACTCGAATCCCTGTACAAAGGTATCGAGCAGGCGAAAGCAGGAAACCGGATCGGAGATGTTGCTTACGCTATTCAAAGTTATGTTGAAAGCTTTGGATATGGTGTAGTGAGAGAACTGGTGGGTCATGGAGTGGGAAAGAAGCTGCATGAAGATCCTGAGGTTCCCAACTACGGCAAGCGGGGCAAAGGCATCAAGATCGTGCCCGGAATGGTGTTTGCGATCGAGCCGATGATCAATCAGGGCACCCGTAATGTGGTGCAGGAACGCGATGGCTGGACCATCCGTACCACTGATCGTAAACCGTCAGCGCACTTTGAACATATGATCGCAGTGCATGAGGACAGAACAGAAATATTGACGACGCACAAGTATATTGAAGAAAACTATAGTTATAAGTGGCGAAACAAAAGTCAATTGAGCAAGATGGAACTATAAGCGAAGCATTGTCAAACGCAATGTTTCGGGTTCAGTTAGAAAATGGCCACGAAGTGCTGGCTCATATATCTGGCAAAATGCGGATGCACTACATCCGGATATTGCCAGGCGATAGGGTAAGACTGGAAATGTCGCCCTATGATTTGACAAAAGGAAGAATAGTATTTCGATATAAATAACGGAGAGGCGCATGATGATGCGTCTGAACAAATTAAAAGAGACGCAGAAACGATGCGTCTAATCAAAAAAGAAAGAAAATGAAAGTTAAAGCATCCATAAAGAAGCGCAGCGCTGAGTGCAAGATCATCAGACGCAAGGGCAAGTTGTATGTGATTAACAAAAAGAATCCTAGATATAAACAAAGACAAGGTTAACAGATATGGCACGTATTGCTGGTGTAGATATTCCTGATAATAAGCGAGGCGAAATCGGTCTCACTTACATCTTTGGCATTGGCCGCAGGTCAGCCCAAAAAATCCTTTCCGACGCTCAGGTAAGCTGGGATAAAAAAGTGAAGGAATGGAGTGATGAAGAATCCAACGCGATCAGGGCCATCATTGCTGAAAAATTCAAGATCGAAGGTGTGCTCAAGTCTGAGATTCAGTTGAGCATCAAACGCCTCATGGATATCGGCTGTTACAGAGGCCTTCGCCATCGCAAGGGTCTGCCGGTTCGTGGTCAAACAACCAAGAACAACGCTCGTACCCGCAAAGGAAAGCGTAAGACCGTAGCGAATAAGAAGAAAGCAACTAAAGGTTAATTGAAACAAATACTTTTCAATAATGGCAACTGCTGAAAAGAGAAAAGATAAAGCAAAAAAGAGAGTAGTAAACGTTGAGGCTGTAGGTCAGGCTCATATCAAAGCTACCTTCAATAATATCATCATCGCGATGACCAACACCACCGGCCAGGTTATTTCCTGGGCATCCGCCGGTAAGATGGGCTTCAAAGGATCGAAAAAGAATACGCCCTATGCAGCGCAGATGGCAGCTCAGGATTGTGCTACCAAAGCGTACGAACAAGGGCTGAGAAAAGTTGAAGTGTTTGTTAAAGGCCCCGGAGCAGGTCGTGAATCTGCGATCCGCACCATTCAAGGTGCTGGTATCGAGATCACTGCGATCCGCGACGTGACACCGCTGCCGCACAACGGCTGCAGACCTCCTAAAAGAAGAAGAGTTTAATTAATTTAAAATTTCAAATTCCAACTTTCAAATTACCAATTTGAAATTGACAATCTGAAATCTGAAATAATAACATCATGGCAAGATATACAGGCCCCAAGGTCAGAATTTCAAGAAGATTTAATGAGCCTATCTTAGGTGAGAATAAGGCTTTGCAAAAGAAGAACTACGCTCCCGGCCAGCACGGACGTGGTAAAAAACGCAAGCAGTCTGAATACGCTACGCAGCTTGCTGAAAAGCAGAAAGCCAAGTACATCTATGGCCTGCTCGAGCGCCAGTTCGCTAAGTTATTCAACACTGCGTCACGCAAGAAAGGCGTAACCGGCGAAGTGTTGCTGCAACTTCTTGAAGCAAGATTGGATAATACCGTATATCGTCTTGGTATCGCGCCCACGCGAAGAGCAGCACGTCAGCTGGTACTGCATAAGCATATCACGGTTAATGGAGAGATTGTAAACATCCCTTCATTTACGCTGAGACCCGGAGACCTGGTAGGCGTGCGCGAGCGCTCTAAATCATTGGAAGCCATCGAAAATAGCCTTTCTATCCAGGGCGCAAAAAAATACAATTGGTTGGAGTGGGATAACAGTGAAATGATAGGTAAGATCATTAACCTGCCTCCTCGTGAAGATATCCCTGAAAACATCAACGAGCAGTTGATCGTTGAATTGTATTCCAAGTAATTTTTACAAGTTAATCACATTTACTATGTCAATATTAGCATTTCAAATGCCAGAGAAAGTTGTGATGGAGAAATCCGATGATTTCCACGGACTCTTCACCTTCAAGCCTCTGGAAAAAGGATACGGAGTGACGATCGGCAATGCGCTGAGAAGAATTCTGTTATCTTCCCTGGAAGGTTATGCGATCACCGGTATTAAAGTTCCGGGTGTACTCCATGAATTCTCGACTATCGAAGGCGTGGTGGAAGACGTAGCGGAAATTATCCTCAACCTGAAAATGGTGAGATTCAGGAAGTCGTCTGACAATTTTGACAACAAAATAACCGTCAGCATCAAAAAGCAGAAACAATTCAAAGCCGGTGACATTGCAAAATTCACATCAGCGTTTGAAATATTGAACCCCGACCACGTGATCTGTAACCTCGATGAGTCCGCTCATTTCGAGATCGAGCTCACGATTGAAAAAGGTAGAGGATATTTACCAGCAGAGGAAAATAAGCCAGCCGAGCAGGTGTTCGGCTTTATTCCGATCGACGCCATCTTTACACCTATCAAAAATGTGAAGTATAGCGTAGAGAACACCCGCGTTGAACAAAAGACTGACTACGAAAAACTCGTTATCGACATCGAAACCGATGGATCTATCCATCCTGAGAAAGCCCTCGAAGGTGCGGCTCATATCCTGATCCAGCACTTCAGACTGTTCTCCGATAAATCAATCGAACTCGAAACCGGCAAAGATGCCGAGATCGAACAGGTTGACGAAGAAATGCTGCACATGCGCAAACTGCTCAAGACTGCACTGCATGACCTCGACCTGTCCGTACGCGCATACAACTGCTTGAAAGCAGCTGACGTGAAAACCCTTGGCGACCTGGTGCAACTGGAGATTTCAGACATGATGAAGTTCAGAAACTTCGGTAAGAAATCGCTCGCCGAACTAGAGCAACTGGTAGCGGAGAAGAACCTTACTTTCGGTATGGATCTCTCCAAGTATAAACTTGATGAAGACTAAGAAATATGAGACACGGTAAGAAAGTAAATCACTTAGGCAGGAAAACAGCACATCGTCATGCGCTGCTTTCTAACCTGGCCTCTTCCCTGATCCTGAACAAAAGGATCACAACCACGGTAGCCAAAGCGAAAGCACTCAGAAAATATGTAGAGCCTTTGTTGACTAAATCAAAGGACGACACTACACACTCCAGAAGAACAGTGTTCTCATATCTTCAGAACAAAGAGTCTGTAAAGACCCTATTCGGAGAAGTTGCTTCAAAAATTGCAGACCGTCCCGGTGGTTATACCCGCATCATCAAGCTGGCCGATACCCGCTTAGGTGATAACGCGGAAATGTGCCTGATCGAGCTGGTTGACTTCAACACCTTGTATACCAAAGACGGTGTGGTGAAGAAAGCCAAGACCCGCAGAAGCCGCAAAGGAAAGAAAGAAGAAGGCCCTGAAACAGTAGCAGCCGCAACCGAAGGTTCAACAGACGAAAAGGCCGAAAAGAAAGCTAAGAAGACGTCAGCAAAAGAAAAAAAGGCCGATGAGCCTAAGGCAGAGAAGAAAAAAACCACCTCAAAGTCTAAAAAAGATAAAGAGTAGTGTTTAAAATATTATACAAT
>JBMOKS010000754.1:0-5012 GCA_049324355.1 Bacteroidota bacterium | reverse complement strand
CAATGTAAAGAAGACGGGCATGCTAAAAAGGGGTTCTCGGTTTGGAGCCAACGTAACCATCATGCCTTCGGTGACAATTGGTGTGAATTCAGAAATTGGTGCGTGCTCACAGGTAAGGCACGATGTCCCTGACAACGAAATATGGTACGGAAACCCCGCCAAACTTTTTAAAAAGATTTGAGTTCGAGGTCAGTGAAAAAAAAAAGAGTCGCAGTCATTCAATCAAACTATATTCCCTGGAAGGGATATTTCGATATGATTAATATGGCCGACGAGTTCATATTCTATGACGATGTGCAGTTCACAAAAAATGACTGGCGAAATCGAAATAAAATTAAAACAGCGACAGGCCCTCAGTGGATTACCATACCGGTAAGAGTAGAATCCTTGTCACAAAGGATTCTCGATACAAAAGTATCGCAATTAAATTGGGCCGAGAAACATTGGAAAACATTACTCTCCAATTACTCCCGAGCACCATTTTTTAGTCTATACAGATCCCTTTTCGAGGATTTTTATTCTCACCCATCGGTTTACATAAGTGAGATAAACTGCTCGGCGATTCGTATGATTAACGCTATTTTGGGCATAAAAACCAAACTTAGCTTCTCACAGAACTTCAAGCTGATCAACGGCAAGAATGAAAGACTAATCGATTTGATTTTACAAGTGCAGGGGGACGAATATATTTCAGGGCCTTCCGCAAAGAACTACATTGATGAAGAAATGTTTCGAGAAGCGGGCATCACAATCAATTGGATGGACTATTCGGGGTATCCTGAATACAATCAGCTATTTTCTGGTTTCGAGCACAGAGTTAGTATTATTGATCTGCTGTTTAATGAGGGCGATAAGGCTCGCAACTTTATGAAAAGCTTTGAACGCAAGACACCGTCATATTAAACATGAATTACTAAAAAGGAAGAATGATACCCTTAAACGCCATGGTTTCGGTTGTTATTCCGTTGTATAATGATGAAGAAGTAATTGCTCCTCTGCTGCTGAGACTGGTACCAGTCTTGGAGAGAATGGAGTGGAATTTTCAGGTCATCTTTGTCGATGATGGAAGCTCTGACAAATCATGGCAAACGGTTTGCGAACTTAAGAAGACTTATGCCTTTCTAACGGGCATAAAGCTGGCCAGAAACTTCGGGCAGCAAAATGCTATATCGGCTGGTTTGGATAACGCACAAGGCGAGATTATTGTACTAATGGATTCTGACTTACAGGATCGCCCGGAAGATATCCCAAAGCTGGTAGATAAATTACTCAAAAGCGATGCGTCAATGGCTATTGCAAAGTGGAAGACGAGAAAGGATAGTCGTTACCGGTTATTAGTTTCAAAATTATTTTATAAAATTTCCCAACGCCTGACTACTATAAAGCACGAACCCAATTTAGGTGTATTTCGCGCGATACGGAAATCGGTGGTAGATGAACTGAAGAATTACCAGGAAAAAACATCAACCACATTAAGTATTTTGTATTGGATTGGTGCCGATTATGTTACAGTTGAGCTGGAGCGTGATGAAAGACAAGCCGGGAAGAGTGGATACAACTTGAGCAGAATGCTCGGCTTGGCGTTAGGTCGTATATTCTCGTTTTCAATGTTTCCGATCAGGCTTGCAACCTACTTTGGATTGGTAATGGCTTTTTTAAGCTTTGTAACGGGTTTATTCTTGATATTAAGAAGATTAAATGGTGTTGTGGCTCCCGGGTGGACGTCAGTAACTGTCATCATATTATTTATGTCGGGAGTTAATTTTTTTTTCCTGGGTATTCTTGGTGAATATATTGGGCGAACATTTCTAGAAGCTAAGCAACGTCCGCGATATGTTGTTAGAAAAGTAATCTGATTATCAGACAGCAATCATGAAGAAAGTATTGGTTATTGGAGGGCGGGGAAATGGATCCGTTATTGGCGATGCAATTATTGATGCTAATAAAAGGGGAAGTAGAGAGTTCGAGCTAGCTGGATATATTAATGATCGAGACAATGTAGCGGAAATAGAAGGAATGCCAGTATTAGGCGGTTTGAAGGATGTTCCGAGATTCGTTGATGAGGGGTATTACTTTATTTACACGCTTTATAAATTCGATTGCCAGCTTGAACGAATTGAACTTTTTGAATCTCTGCGAATTCCCGACAAACAAATGGCAACATTTGTTCATCCAACTGCATATGTCGCTCGCAATGTCGAACTGGCGCCTGGCTGTGTCATATTGCCGAATGTTTCAATCACCACCCGGACTGTGTTTGGAAAATCGTGTTGTGTGCGCCCGGGAACAACGATTGGTCACGACAATGAAATCGGAGATCACACTTCAATAACGGCTGGTGCAAGCATAGGCTCGTGTATAAAATTTGGGAGAGGGTCTTTCGTTGGATTAAAGGCATGCATAAGAGAATACTCTCAGATCGGCCCGTATTCCATGGCAGGGATGGGGGCGGTCGTTGTTTCCGATATAGGAGAGGGGGAGCTTTGGATCGGTAATCCGGCAAAGTTTTTCAGACATGCCAACTGGTTTAATAAGTGATCATGTTCGATCGTAGTCAACGTAAAATCCCATTCAATAAGCCATTCCTGACGGGTAAAGAAACAGAATACATCTGCCATGCAGTTGAATCCGGGAAAATTTCAGGCAACGGAGATTTTACAAAACGTTGTCACGCTTTCTTTCAAAACCGATATCACTTTCATAAGTGTTTGCTCACTTCTTCTGGAACGGATGCGCTTGAGATGGCAGCCATTTTGTTAGATATACATCCGGGCGACGAGATCATTGTGCCATCCTACACGTTTGTTTCTACCGCAAATGCCTTTGTTCTTCGGGGCGCACATATTGTATTTGCGGATTCGCAGAGCGGTAATCCAAACGTTGATGCAGGCTGCATCGAGCCCCTCATTTCTGCCAGAACCAAGGCGATTGTGGTTGTTCACTATGGCGGTGTTGCTTGCGACCTGGACGCAATCATGACGTTGGCTCGAAAGCACGGTGTGTACGTGGTGGAAGATGCCGCCCATGCTATCGATAGTTTTTACAGGGACAAACCCCTTGGAGGAATTGGACAACTCGCGGCGTTTTCTTTTCACGAAACAAAAAATGTCATCTCAGGCGAAGGCGGAATGTTGGTAATCAATGATCCGTCCCTGGTACAACGTGCCGAGATCATCTGGGAAAAGGGTACTAACAGGGTATCCTATTTTCGGGGCGAAACAAGTAAATACGAGTGGGTGGATGTTGGTTCTTCGTTTCTTCCATCTGAGGTCACGGCTGCTTTCCTTTTTGCACAGCTTGAAAATTTGGATTTAATTCAGGCAAAACGGCTAAGCAGTTGGAATCTATACTACCAATGTTTGAAACGCGGCGAAGCAAATGGCTTTTTTCGATTGCCGGACATCCCCGCGCATGCCACTAACAATGGTCACCTTTTTTATATCGTTTTACCTTCTCATCGCATCCGCGAAGCCCTGCTCCAATTTCTTAGGTCGAATGGAGTGCATGCGGTTTTTCATTATCTATCACTTCATCGTAGTCCCTTCTATAAGGAGAAACACACGGGCTCTTTGCTTACTAACGCAGATAAATTTTCTGACTGCCTTTTAAGACTCCCACTCTACGTTGAGCTTTCTGATACCGACATTCGTTATATTTCTGACCTAACTATTGAGTTTTTTGAAAAGACCGATGAAGAAAATGCATGAAGATGCGGGGCTCTTTCTTGCTGTCGCGCTTACCCTACTTAAGCTTTTGATAATTGACATTGATCCGCCTGAGTGGGCAGTGGGGTTTTATCAGCCGATAGACGAATCCTACTACGGCTATCGCGCGTTGAACCTCTATGAGTACGGAAATGCTTTTCCGCCTCAGGATAAAATTCGCCTCTACGGAACGCCGATAGTTACAAACACTGCAGTATATATGTTTATCAATATTTTTGGTGACAACTATCTGGGATTTAGATTTGGTTCGCTACTATTCGGTCTCATCACGGTTGTCTTTTTTTATGTCGTTTTAAAAAAAGTTTCGAGCAGTCGGTTTATCAGATTAGTGTTACCTATTTTTTTTGCACTGAATTTTAATTTTAGCATGGCTTGCATTTTTGTGGAGCCAACTATAGGAAGAATGGCAATGATGATGCTTAGCCTGTACATCACAAGTCGATTAGCGAATTCAATCAGTACGTTCCGTTCAATTTTTGTTTGGGGCATCTGCTCTGCTATACTCGTAATTTTCACTTACCCCACCAACGCTTTCACGTTGGCAGGTTCGCTGATCAGCTTTCTTGTTTTAGCGTTTTGGCAGACCGAAGGTGCAAGTGCGATGCAACAAATCGGAAAGGCTTTAAGTAGAGGGTTAACATATAGCCTGGGTGTATTGGCAGGTGTTGGGCTTTTTCTTGCGGTGACGTATGCTATTGGTCTAGATGAGATATCAGCATTTTCTCAATTAAACGGTGTTTTTTCCTATCGCGTTGGGAGTTCTGGAGCCCTTATTTGGAACAACCTTGTAAATATCGGCTGGGCGCATATGTTCACATTTAATCCTTTTTTGTTCGTCGCAACGGCCACAACTTGTTTAATGATCTGGATCAGGCCATTAAGGCATTGGACGCTGGAATTGAAAGTGACCTATTCCTTCTTAATCGCTTTGTTGATTCAGACAGCTTTTATTAACGACTATCCCCAGAGAAAACTGATTATTGCACTGCCTCTTGCGTTAATAGTTGTTGCCGGAGCCATCGAGCAGGCACAGGCTGCCGAAAGTATCATTTCAAACAGAAGGAAAGTCGCCCTTAAACTGCTTTTCTTCGTCACCATTGTGGGCGTCACGGTGGCGTTGTTGAGGATTTTTATCCCGGACTACCGAAGTATGCTTACGCAACTTGGCTTTGTGTGTATGTACATTCTTGTCGGTGTTTCTTTGGTGCGGGTCGTCGTGAACTGGAGAATGCTTACTCCCTTAGCCATTGCCGTTACCCTCGTTCCGGAATTCAGCAACTCGTTCAG
>JBMOKS010000753.1:0-5015 GCA_049324355.1 Bacteroidota bacterium | reverse complement strand
CGTCTCGGAACGAAAGGAAACTGAAATACAACAAGGTTTTACCGACTTTGTAATGGCCAAAGCAGATATGTGGTGGCATGCTATGGACGCCGGCAATATCGTGGGCTTCTCCGTGATCTACAGCACCGACCTCTTTGATCAGAAAGATATGATGCGTTTTGCCGATCACTACAAGCAGCTAGTTGCAGGACTGGTAAGATCAGTGAACCTACCGATTGACCAATTACCATACCTAACCGAAGCCCAGTTGCAAACTGTGTTGAATTTCGGCCGGAATGAGCAGCTATTTCAAGATCAAACTTTTATTACAAAACTTTTTGAGCAGCAAGCCGAAAAATATCCCGAAGCTATTGCGTTGACGGTCGAAGATCGAAGCTATTCGTATCGCGAACTGAATAAGAAGGTCAACCAACTGACCCATGTGCTTCGAGAGAAATACAACATTAAGCCTGGAGACGTGGTCGGTGTGATCGTAAACCGTTCGGAGTGGATTGCTATCAGCTTACTGGCCGTGCTAAAGACCGGTGCAGTTTATTTACCGGGAGATCCCGACAATCCACATGAAAGATTGGCTTACATGCTTCAAAACGCAAAGGCCAAAGCGCTTGTCTCCCAATCTGAGTTATTGATTGAAATAATGGAATTTTTTCACTCCACACTTGTGCTGGTGGACATGGAGTTGAGCTATGATGAAGGCAATTTTTCCAATCCGGAGATCCTTGTAACCGAGCAGGATCCGGCTTACGTGATCTACACCTCCGGCACCTCAGGGGAGCCGAAGGGTGTGCAGGTGAGCCACGGTAGTTTGGCGAATCTTCTCACCGGACTGCGGCAAACACTAAACTACGGCGAAGCTCAACATTTTGCGCTGATGGCCTCGATGTCGTTTGATGCTTCGCTGAAGCAAATACTGCAACCGCTCTTGCTGGGGAAACACCTGGTGATCGTTGATCAGATCAGAAATATTCGCAAGGCGGCAGCTACACTGGCAGAGCAGAAGGTAAACGTGCTCAGCATTACACCAACGGTTTTGCAGGCAGTTGTTTCTGAACTGTCTCTTCGAAAACTTCCGAACACATTTCGTTTGATTTGCTGCGGTGGCGAATTGTTAGACCCTACGTTCAGCAACCAATTGTTAGATCATTTCCCGGATGCCACGCTGACCAACATTTACGGACCGACAGAAACCACTGACCTTGCCGCCACTTTTGCGATACACTCAACGCATGAAGATGTGGTGCCGGTTGGAAAACCATTGCCAAACTGTGAGATCTTTATCCTTGATGAAGTCAAACAACCTGTGCCTATCGGAAACAAAGGAGAGATCTTCATAGGAGGCAAAGGTGTTTCCTTAGGTTATATCCATGACCCCGAAAGAACAAACCAAAAATTCGTTACTCATCCGTTCGATATCACTAAAAAAATATATAAAACCGGCGACATCGGATACTTCGGCGAAGACGGAAACCTGCGCATCATTGGCAGGGCAGACGATCAGGTCAAGGTGAGAGGACATCGAATTGAATTGGGTGAGATCAAGAACCGATTGATCAAACATCCGCATGTGCAGCAGTGCGCCATCACGTGTATCGGAGAAGGAGTCGACAAGGAGATTGTAGCCTATGTCGTGGAAAAAGATATCGTTACCGTACGACCTTCGTGGGCTGAGCAGTTTGTTTACGATGATATGGCCTATTATGCTATGGGCAGCGACCAATACCGGAACGACAAATATCGTGAGGCGTTGAGTAAGGTCGTGAAAGACAAAGTGGTCCTGGAGATCGGTCCGGGATCCGACGCGGTCTTGTCGCTGATGGCGATAGAATGCGGAGCCGGGAAAGTTTACGCTGTTGAAGTGCTGGAGGAATCTTACCGTAAGGCAAAAAAGAAAGTTGAAATGCTTGGGTGGACCAATCGTATAGAGGTGATCCACGGCGACGTAACGACTATAACCTTGCCGGAAAAGGTGGATTGTTGCATCGCCGACATCGTCGGTTCCATTGGCGGTTCGCAAGGTTCGGCAACGATACTTAACGCAAGCAGGCGACTGATGAACGCCGAACCAAAAGTTGTCCCGGCCAGAAGTATTTCACGCATTGCTGCTGCTACGCTACCACCGGAGAACTTTGACTATTCGTTCGATGAGATTGGAGCACACTACGCTCGGAAAATATTCGAAAGAGTGGGATACACTTATGACATTCGTCTGAGCCTCGATAATTTTAAACTACAATACCTGCTTTCCACGGCCGATGTTTTCGAGGATCTGGATTATCGAATTGAAAATAATCTGAATGACAAGCATGAAATTTCCCTCGAGATAACTTCACCGGGGATCTGTCACGGCTTCATTGTTTGGCTTGATTTATTTTTTGACGATGACATAAAGGTTGACACATTGACAGATAAGGCCCAAAAACTGTGGCTGCCAATATATCTTCCCGTGTTCCCCGAAGGCGCGCCGGTAACCCGCGGAGATATGATCAAGGCCAGTGTGAGTAAAAAACTCTCCAAGAACGGTTTACATCCCGATTATGGTATCGAAGGGCATTTAATAAAGGATAAGCAGCAGTTACCCTTTCGCTTCGACTCTTTCAACGAGGAGAAAGTATTCAAGAACAATGTGTTTTACGAGCGCCTGTTCGAAACTTCTACACAGAACGGAAACGAAGCAATGCCTGAGGCGAAAGGCCTCAAGGTGTACAAGTCGCTCGACCATCAGGCAGTAATCAGGTATTTGGGCGATCACCTGCCGCACTATATGCTGCCGACCCATGTGATCAAAGTCTCCGGGATACCGACCACCGTCAATGGAAAAGTAAACTTCAAGGCCCTACCGGCACCGGAGGAACGCATCGTCGACCTTAGAAATCCTGCAGATCGCTCACTGGACCCTGTAGAAGAAAAGTTATTAAACATCTGGAAGGACGTGCTGAGAAGAGAAAGTATCATGCCCGACGATTCTTTCTTTTCCATCGGAGGGCATTCACTGCGCGCTGCACAGTTGATTGCGCGTATACACATGGAGTTTAAAATTGAATTTGATCTGAAAGACGTCTTTGACCATCCGACGATCGGAGAAATGGCCATCAAGATCAAGAGTATGAAGAGCCGTGATATCGAACACATCCTTCCCGTTGAAGAGCAAGATCATTATCGGGTGTCTCACGCGCAAAAAAGGCTCTGGTTGCTGCAGCAAGCCGACAAAAACCTGACGGCTTACAATAATCCTATCGCCCTTGAGCTTTCAGGAGTCTTCGATATTGACGCGTTTGGCAAAGCCTATCAGATGCTGTTATCGAGACATGAAATAATGCGTTCGGTTTTTATAACCGTAGCGGCGGAACCAAGGCAAAAAATACACCAGCCGGAAAAGAAAATTTACGAAGTCGAATGGATCGACTATACAGACGGAAAGCACAGGACTGCTGACATAGATAAGGTTGTGAGAGCGTTTACGGATACACCGTTTGATTTAAGCAACGGACCCTTGGCAAAAACTGCCGTCATCAAGCTGTCGGAAAACCGTTTTGTCTGGCTATTCTCCATGCATCATATTATTTCTGACGCGTGGTCGCTGGGTGTTCTCATGGACGAATTGTTGACGTACTATAAAACCTATGCCAATGGACTTGAACCGGAAACACGGTCCTTGCGAATTCAGTATAAAGATTTCACAGCCTGGCAGTATAACCAACTACAAAGCCGGGCTGAGCTGAAATCGTATTGGGCACAACAATTCGAAGAAATTCCAGAACAACTTTCCCTGCCAACGGATTTTTCAAGAACGAGAAGTATAACCTTTGCTGGCGATCACGTGACTGTTGACCTCGACGTGCAGGTGTCGGCCGGGTTGCGACAGTATACAACCGATAGAGGCAGTTCGTTATTCATCACCCTGACTTCTGCCGTAGCAACGCTATTATATAAATACACAGGTCAGACCGATATCATAGTAGGCACCAATGTTGCCGGTCGCGATCACCAGGATCTGGAAAACCAAATCGGCTTTTACCTGAATACATTGCCGATTCGAATTCGCATAGACGAAAACGCTGCGTTCTCATCGTTGCATGACCGTGTTAAGCGGGAGACTTTCGATGCTTTCGCACATCAGCTTTATCCTTATGACCAGCTGATTTCCGATCTAAGCACCCGGGGGCTCGACACGAGCCAACCTTTGTTCAACGTCGAGGTGGAACTTATTCATGTAAATATGGGGAACCAAAGCGATGTTGAGCTGAGCGGAGTTAAGACACGCCGATATGAAAATAATTTTAGCATAAGCAAAGACGACCTGTCATTCAGGTTTATTGAGAACGATGCAAAACTCACGTTGAGCATTGGCTACAAGACTGACCTCTTTGAGAAAGAAACCATAGAGCGCATGATGCAGCGTTTCGTGCAGGTGGTATCGGCTATCCTGGAAAATGATTCGATACCATTGGCCGAGATAAATTATTTGACCGAAGCAGAACGACAACAGATGACGATAGCCCTTGACGCGCAAGGGTGATCGCGATTGATTAAGAAAAAATTTATCATAAGACCCTTAAATTTTTAAATAGACTATGCAGCCTTACAGCACAATAACAACAGACTCGATCCAGCATGAACAGGAAACCTCGCAAGGCATTTTTATCAAATTATTCGAAGAGCAAGTAAGGGCAAACCCCAATGGCGACGCGGTGGTATTCGGGAATAATTGTTGGTCTTATGATGCCCTGGACAAGATCAGTAATAAGTTGTCGAATTTCCTGCGTGCTGAGTATCAGGTAGGCGAAGGAACGTTGGTGGGGATCATCGTCGAGCGGTCTGACTTGACCGTCATCTCGATGCTTGCCGTTTTGAAAGCCGGCGCTGCTTTTGTTCCGGTAGATCCAAACAGCCCGGCTCAGCGGGTAAGTTACCTGGTGAGAGATACCAATATGTCGGTTCTGCTTTTGCAGTCGTCGCGGATGTTTGACCTGCAGGACATCGAATGTCCCCTGTTTGCGCTGGATTTACAGTTAGAC
>JBMOKS010000752.1:4145-5017 GCA_049324355.1 Bacteroidota bacterium | reverse complement strand
AGACTTTAAAAAACAAATTAAAGTACGATGCTACCGAAGGCGCCATCCAGATCACCGGTATACTCACAGAAGCAGAAGTGTTGGATTTTAAAGCGCTGAGCAATGATCCCGGCTGGAGCCTGGCATTAACGCGTGTTGAAAAGCAGCAGGCGAAATTATTTAAAGAGCTGTTGTCAGGTATCTTCGAACACGAAAAGACCAAGACTCAGGCTGAAAAAGATCAGCTCAAGACGATCATTTCCGCAGGTGATATCACTATTCCGTTAGAAGCGATTCCCGAAGGACAAGCTGATACCAACACTGCACCACAAAAACGCTCGGCGTTCCTGGCGATATTTATGCCTTACCTGCGACAGGAACTGACGCATCGGTTTGTCATAGATACCTTGTCTACGTTTGCTGCACTGCCTCCGCAAACTACCGATGTCCTTGTTTCTAACGTATTGAAACTTGGTACGCCCGCAGAACCCATCTACAAGATTTTTGAGAAGATCAAGGAAAGCAGCAAACCGGAAGAAAACAACTGGAGCGGATACCTCAGCACATCGGTTCAGGCGCCTTATACTTTTATTGTAAGAAACAACGACACGAAGCCAGTGGTTACAGTTGATAATGTAGTTATTGATTTTACGGTGCAAGAAGATCCAACAGACGAGTGGTGGAGTGCCACAGTGGAACTGCAACGCGGTAAGCTGTATAAACTGGCTACCATCGGCGTTGACTTGAAGAACCTCTTCTGGAAAACACCAGCTTCGGCCATTACACTGATCCCGTCGTCGGCGTTGATTCCGGATTTTGCTTCTCAGCAATGTGAGCCCGCATTGGCCGTGTTGAAGAAAGCGTCTATTCTTGTGTCTAATTTCGAGCTCAGT
>JBMOKS010000752.1:0-4135 GCA_049324355.1 Bacteroidota bacterium | reverse complement strand
CGATTTTAATGCGTTCACTTTTGTGCATTGGCTGCGACTTGAGGCCTACACCAGACTGCGGAATTCGTTGCCCGAAGAAAACCTTACGCTACTCGACTTCTGGAATTACACGTATCACCCCGATTCCGATCCGGCACTGCTCAGCGAGAAGATCGCCACGCTTACTACATGGGATCAGGATAGGATTGCAAAACTGATTGCCGCTGAAAATTTTAATATTCTTAAGCTTGAAGATTTTCAGAATGAAAAGAATCTTCTTAAACTCCAGGAGGCTGTCGAGATCGCCGATAAGGTCGGTATGGATATCAACCTTTTGTTCGAGTGGGCAGTTCCGACATCGAAGTTCAACAAGACAAGGAAAATAGCCGATGGAATTAAGAATGCTATTCGAGCCAAGTATAATCAGACTGATTGGGAACAAGTTGTTAAACCTTTACATGACCAGCTCCGCAACAATCAGAAAGACGCACTGATCGCGTATCTCTTGCAACAAAAAGAACTGCAGACCTGGGATGTGCATGATGCCGACGGATTGTTTGAGTTCTTCCTCATCGACTGCCAGATGGATGCGTGTATGGAAACATCGCGTATTAAACAGGGGATTTCATCCGTTCAGTTGTTTATCCAAAGATGCTTCCTCGGCCTCGAAGAGAAGTACAGCAACATCACACCCGAAACTTTGGATCGGACTCGATGGGAGTGGATGCAACGTTATCGGGTTTGGGAAGCCAATCGAAAGGTTTTTCTCTACCCTGAAAACTGGATCGAAAGTAACTTGCGCGATGATAAAACTCCTTTCTTTAAAGAACTTGAAAGCGAGTTGCTGCAGAAAGATGTCAACAAGCAGAACGTCACCGACGCATTGAAGTCATACCTCTATAAAGTAGACGAGGTTGCCAATATGGAAGTTGTTGGTCTTTATATTGAAGGGTCGAAGGCCGGTAATGGCAGTTGGGCCGAAAAATCCAAGCTTCACGTTTTCTCTCGTACCCGCAACGCACCGTTCTTCTTTTATTATCGCTATCTGGCGCTGGATGAAAAAAACTGGTACCCATGGGAAAAGATGCAGGTTGATATTCCATGCTACGATGTGGAAGATCCTGTCACCCACGAGGTAAAAGACAATGGATGTTATTTAACACCCGTTTCGTGGAATGGTCGTTTGCTGGTGTTCTTCCCTCACATTATGAAGAAAACCAAGCCGAATTCACAATCATCCAGTGGTAGCTTTAATACGCTGGGCAACGATTCGTCAGGTATTACCAAATCGCAGCCGGTAGAGTATTTCGAGATCAAGATGGGCTGGAGCGAATATCGCAACGGAAAGTGGACGCAAAAACAAGTAAGCAAAGACAGCCTGTATTCTGATCCGCTCACCACGAACCAATATCATCGAATCGAGTTCCTGAAGTTCATTCCCAAAGTGTTGACTACGGGCGTGACCATCTACGTAGATGACAACAAAGACGTGCCCGCAGACTCGGGTTTCAAAGGAAAATTCGAATTTGATGGCACAGCCTTTAAGTCGAGCGATCTGGGTGTTTCTGTGGGAGAAAATATTCCAATCACCTACTTCAATCAGGATTCCGACAAAATGTACTCATGGCAATTGTTAAGCAATGGCATGCGCGAAAACAAGGACTTGTATTTTGAAGAGTCTGGTTCCAAAGAAGTTATTAAAGGCTTGCCCGAAACAACGATCTTCCACCACCCGCATACGAAGGACTTATTGGGTAAGATCAATACTGGTGAATTGGAGCAGTTCTTTAGCTACAATCTTTCTGTAGGGCTCGACGACTTCGGTCCCTTCGATCACGATGGAAACGCTGCCACTCCCGATATTTATCACGAAATGAAACGCCCATATTCCCTTTACAACTGGGAGTTGTTTTTCCATACACCCATGATGTTGGCCGATGCGCTCACGAAGGCGCAACAATTTGAGGAAGCTATGAAGTGGTTTCACTTCGTGTTTAACCCGATTGCCTCAGGAACAGACGACAAACGCTTTTGGCAGTTCAAACCTTTTAAAGAAATCAATAGCCAGCGTATTCTCGACAGCATTTTTAATAACCTTAAACCCAACCAGGCAGATCAAACCATCAACGAATGGAGAGACAAGCCCTTCATGCCCCACGTTGTGGCAAGGAGCAGACCTGTGGCGTATATGAAGTGGGTGGTGATGAAATACATCGATAATTTGGTGGCATGGGGCGATTACCTCTACCGGCAAGACACCATCGAGACGATCAATCAAGCTACGCAGCTGTACATTCTCGCCGGCCATATTCTTGGCCCGAAGCCGATGATGATACCGAAGCGAGGCAAGATACAGCCACAGACATATTTGAGTTTGCTCGACAAATGGGATGCATTCGGCAATGCGATGGTGGAGCTTGAATTGGCGGCGCCATTTAGCAATCAAACCACGTTGCCTTTTGGAATAGTCAATGGCAAGTTGGCGTTTGCCAATATATTTGGATTGGCGTCGTCGTTGTATTTCTGCATACCGAACAATCCGAAGCTCACCGGATATTGGGATACGATTGCAGACCGGTTGTACAAAATAAGGCATTGTCAAAATATACAGGGTGTGTTTAGAAAACTGCCACTATTCGAACCGCCTATCGATCCAGCGCTGTTAGTGAAAGCCGCAGCGCAGGGATTGAGCATTGCGTCAGTTTTGAACGATCTAAATACACCATTGCCAAACTACAGATTCTACTATCTGTTGCAAAAGGCATTGGAGTTGTGCACAGAATTAAAAACTATGGGCAATGCTTTGTTGACGGCCATAGAAAAGAAAGACAACGAAGCCATTGCATTGCTTCGATCCAAGCACGAGAATGCCTTGCAAGACCTCATCATGGAAATTCGGAAGAAGCAGTTGGAGGAAGCGCAGAAGAATGTGGAGAGCCTCGAGCAAAACCGCAAGGCGCCGGAGGCGAGAATGAAATACTACCTGCAACTCGCAGGAGAAGACATCAGTAAAGTGCCGGGGCTTGAAGTTGAATTCTCTGAATTGGCCAACAGCATCGAAGTACCTGTAGATGAGAGTGGATTGAAGCTGATCAAGTACGAGAAAGAGGATATGGATAAAACGGCGCAGGCGCAGGCCAAACAAATTGAGGCCGCGCTTCCTGAGAAACTCGCCAGCATAATGCATATTATTCCTTCGTTCGGTGCGCGCTTCCAGCCGTTTGGCGTGGGTGGTTCCATCAATTTCGGCGGCTCGAATTTAGGTGCAGCCTTTCAAGCGTGGGCCAAATTCTTACAACTCGATGCAAGCGAAATCAACTTCGCCGCCAGCAATGCCGGTAAGAAGGCTGGATTCCTCCGCGCATTGCAAGATCGTATCTTCCAGGCTAATGCTGCAGGCTTCGAGATCAAACAGATTGATAAACAAGTCACCGCATCGAAAATTCGGATCCAGATTGCAGAGCAGGAAATTCTCAATCAGCAAAAAGTGATCGACAACGCAGTGGAAGTTGAAGAATTCCTCAAGAGCAAATACACCAACGAAGAACTCTACACCTGGATGCGTGGAAGCCTGAAGACATTGTACTACCAGGTTTACAGCCTTGCCTATGAATTGGCGAAAAAAGCCGAGAAGGTATTCCGTTTTGAGCGAGGCCTGACAAATTCAAACTTTATACAATCAGGTTACTGGGACGCCGGCCGCGACGGGCTATTAGCGGGAGAGCAACTCTATGTCGGACTGAAACAACTGGAAGCTGCCTATCAAAGCGAACGCGGCTATGACTACGAAGTATCCAAAAATATTTCGCTGCGACAAATCAATCCGTTGGCCCTGATCCAACTCAGGGAAACCGGTAAGTGTGAATTTGCCCTACCCGAAATCCTGTTCGACATCGATTATCCAGGTCACTTCAAACGCCGGATCAAGTCGTTGTCGGTTTCGATACCTTGCGTGGCCGGGCCACACACCAGTATCAATGCGACATTGCGATTGTTGGAAAACAAATTCAGAAACTCGTCGCTGAACGGCAAGGCCTATGCCGAAAATACCGAAGAGACCGACGAGCGGTTCAATACCTTTGTGATACCGATCAGCGCCATCGCAACGGGCAGCGCTCAGAACGACGCCGGAATGTTCGAACTCAACTTTAAAGAC
>JBMOKS010000751.1:977-5023 GCA_049324355.1 Bacteroidota bacterium | reverse complement strand
TACCTGAAGTCTTAGCCACCTTCGACGATACCAACAGATTCTTCTGCTGACGGAGGGTCATGTTTTTTTCGAGACCGATCTTCACGGCGTCTTTAAAGGTCAGCTTTGACGGTGCTGTATCCTGGCTATAAACAGCGGTGGTGCAGGCTGACAGAATTATCAATAAAATTGTTCTCCTCATGTGTTCTATACTCTTTCTAATACGAGATTATCTTCCACTACTGCGCCATCGGCAACACGAACGATACGTTTACCATAGCGCGCATTTTCTTCAGAGTGTGTAACCTGAATAATGGTGATACCTTCGTCGTTCAGCTTTCTGAAAATTTCCATGATCTGCTTGCCCTGGTCGGAGTGTAAGTTTCCAGTGGGCTCATCGGCCAACAGCAGCTTGGGCTGGCCCACTATCGCTCGGGCAATACCTACCAATTGTTGTTGACCGCCACTCAATTGTTCGGGGAAAAGGTCTTTTTTGGCAACCATGTTGAAACGATCGAGCATTTCGGCCACCATACTTTTACGCTGGCTTCCGCTCACACCTTTGTAGAGCAGGGGTGTTTCTATATTCTCATATACCGTGAGCTCGTCAATGAGATGATAGGCCTGAAAAATGAAACCGATATAATTTTTGTGCATGTCGGATTTCTGTTTCTCTTTCATTTTATGCACAGGCTCGTCGAAGAAATAGTATTCACCGGCAGAAGGTTCGTCGAGCATACCAATAATATTCATCAGGGTTGATTTTCCGGCACCGCTGGGGCCCATGATGGTGAGGAATTCGCCTTGCTCCACATCCAGGTTTACACCTTTCAGGATAAAAGTGCGCTGGAACCGGGAATCGATATACTTGTCAATATCGCGTAGTTTGATCATGTGTTATTATTATAGATTAATCGTATCGTTTTTACGGTTTTGGGGCTGCAAAGCCAATAATGGTGCCAAGGGGCTTTTGGGGCTTAGACTCCAAAGAAATGAGTTTGGTTGCACTTTGTGCGTTCGCTTGTGAAAATTGGTGTCCGAAAACGGACTTGCCCATAAATTTATAAAAAAGCATATTTGACGGCTAAAAAACGACCGGATACAAGATCACATCCACCCTCCTGTTCATGCGCATGCCGTGGTAGGAATCGTTTCGATACACCGGATTTTCGAGGCCCCAGTCTTTGATCGATATTTTGTGTTCGGGAATGTCTTTCATGAGCAGCGCATCCTCTACCGCTTCGCTCCTCATCTTCGATAACCATTCATTATATTCTTTACCACCGATAGGGTCGGTATGACTGATGAGGTGGATCTCGTATTTCTCGAGCAGGTTGGGAATGGAATCGAGCCAATGGTAAAGTTCGGTGATCTGGTCGTCGCTGATGTAATAACTGCCTCCGCCAAAAAAAATACTCTTACGAACCTCGTCAACCGGCTGTTGAGCTTTGATGGCGAGAGCTGTAAACATAAATACGAATACAAGCGCAGATCGCATAATCCGAATTTACTAAAGAAAAACGACGGTTGCCGGAATTTGTTGCTGATTTGCTCAGTACTCCGGCGACGCCGGTTTATTCTGGAGTATTTCTTCGATTTTCTGCATGATTTCGCCGGTCAATTTTTCTTTGGCCTCCAGCGCTTTGAAGTTTTCTAGTAGCTGTGAAGTTTTTGATGCCCCTAAGATTACGGTACTAACATTTTCATTTTTTAGACACCACGCCAGCGCCAGTACCGGCATAGACATACCGAGTTCTTGGGCAAAGGCAGTCATCTTTCGCGCCCGTTCCAGGTTGGCTTGCGCCAAAGTTTGATCTTTCAACCATTCCATGCCATTGATATCGAGGCGAGTGTCGTTTGGAAACCCATCGTTGTATTTTCCGGTAAGAACGCCGCTCGCTAACGGCGACCAGATAGTTGTTCCCAACCCCACCGTTTTATAGATCTGGGCATATTCAACTTCCACCTTCTGACGAACCAGCATGTTGTATTGAGGTTGCTCCATCACCGGACCGATCAACGAATATTGACGCGCCACCATATGCGCTTCCATGATCTCTTGCGCACTCCACTCGCTGGTGCCCCAATACAGGACCTTACCTTGCTGAATTAGATTATGCATGGTCCAAACGGTTTCTTCTATCGGCACTTGCTTGTCGGGGCGGTGGCAGAAATACAGGTCGAGATAGTCGACTTGCAAACGCTGCATGGCCTGATGGCAGGCTTCCACTACATGCTTTCGGTGAAGCCCGCGTTGCGTGGGTTTGAGGTCGCGTCCGCCGAGTCCGAAAAAAACTTTGCTGGATACGGCGTAGCTGTCGCGCTTCCACGCTTTCTTTTTCAGGATCTCGCCCATGATGGTTTCAGATTTTCCGCGAGCGTAGATTTCGGCGTTGTCAAAAAAATTAACACCGTGATCGTACGCCGTGGTCATCAGATCTTCGGCGGCGGTGTCGCCGATCTGTTTTCCAAAAGTGATCCATGAGCCGAATGAAAGGGCGCTGACGGGTAAACCTGTTTTGCCGAGTCGTCTGTATTCCATAAAAGCTTAAAGTAGAAAGTTGAAAAGGCTAATAGCTGCAGGGCAAAAATGCAGCAGGCAGTTGGCAAAAACAAAAACTTTAAACTTCTACTTTAAGCTTTCTGCTTTAATCTTTAATCTTTTCTGCTTTAACCAACGCGTTTAAGTCGCTGAGCGTATTGGCTTCCTTCGCGACCTTGTCTTTTCTCCATCGGGCCATTCGTGGAAAGCGCAGGGCGATACCCGATTTGTGCCGGGTAGAGCGGTTGATGCCTTCGAATGCAATCTCAAAGACCAACTCGGGTTTTACACTTCGCACGGGGCCAAATCGTTCGACGGTGTTTTGTTTTACCCAGCGATCAACTTCACGAATTTCTTCATCGGTGAGGCCGCTGTAAGCTTTGGTGAATGGCACCAGCTGATCACCATCCCACACGGCAAACGTGTAGTCGGTATATAAATTGGCTCTGCGTCCATGCCCACGCATGGCGTAGATCATCACGGCGTCGACGGTAAACGGATCGATCTTCCATTTCCACCAATCGCCTCTCCTTCTTCCATTCCGGTAGATGGAATCTTTGCGTTTCAGCATGATGCCTTCGCTAAGAAAATCGCGCGACCTTCTTCTTTCCTCCGCAAGGTGTTCCCATGAATTAAAATCGACGATCGGAGAAAGACGCAGCACATTACTTTTTTTATCTACGATCTCTTCCAGTTTTTTACGACGGTCTTCGAATCTCCATTCGCGCACGTCGTTGCCTTGCCATTCCAGCAGATCGTAGGTGATGAATGCGACCGGAACTTCTTTTAATAGCTTAGGAGATAAATTTTTACGCCCAATTCGTGTTTGGAGATGATTAAAAGAAAGTGGCAGATCATTTTTGAAAGGAAGGATCTCTCCATCGATGACAGTTCCATCGGGCAACAAACTGAGCATCACCTGATATTCCGGATATTTGTCGGTGACCAACTCTTCTCCCCTTGACCATACAAACAACTTGCCGTCTCTGACGATGATCTGCCCGCGAATGCCATCCCACTTTCGTTCAGCTATCCATTCAACCGGATCGCCAAGTGTTTGAACGCCGTCTTCCAATGCATACGCGAGATAGAACGGATACGGCTTCGAAAAATCTTTTTCGGTCTTAGAAAACAAAAGATCATCAACTGTGTCCAACTCCGGCGACCAGTTACCCATGAGACGATGGGCCACCAAACTTTCGGCAACCGACGCAAACTTAGCCAGCGCCTTCACCATGAGTTGCTGAGAGACGCCTATCCGAAAACCGCCGGTGATCAGCTTGTTAAAAACAAAACGTTCGCTCTCGTTGAGTTGGCCCCAAGCCCAGATTATTTTTTCTCTTTTCTGCAAAGCATCAAGGGGCTCAAGCGATTTGATAAAATCGATCCAGTAAGAAAGGGTGTAATCCGACGGCTCGAACTCCGGGGGTAGAACCAACGTGATCGTTTCTGCCAGGTCGCCCACCACCGTATACGATTCATAAAACAGCCACTCGGGCAAACCCGAAAGTTCATTGGCCCATTG
>JBMOKS010000751.1:0-967 GCA_049324355.1 Bacteroidota bacterium | reverse complement strand
CCCATTGCGCAAGGTAGGTAATACTCACGGTTCGTTTCGGCCTGCGATGCGAAAGCAAAGCAATAGCCCAAAGTTTATCCTGATCAGAAGCATGCTCAAAGTAATCGATCAGTGCCCTGATCTTACCCAAGGTTTTGGTGGTCTGATCTAACTCAGTAAAAAGTTTAGTGAAGAATTTCATACCCCTAGTCCCCATGAGGGGATTCTGATGTTCCCGGAGAGCCTTCTTCGATGGTGGTGGATTCTGCCATTTCTCCTAGCTCGCCTTCAAACTGGGTTTTTACTTCGTGGGCTTCAATGCCCCGGCCGTTGAGCCATTGGGAGAAGATCTCGGCGTAGCCATGCGTGACATAAACTTTTTGAGCGCCTGTTTCATGGATCGCTGTGTTGAGTTCGGTCCAATCAGCGTGATCGGAGAGCACAAACCCCCGGTCAGCGCCTCTCCTCCTTCGTGTTCCGCGCAGCTTCATCCATCCGGAAGCGACACCGAGGGAGTACGGAAAAAATCTCTTCATCCACGGAGAGCCTACAGCAGAAGGCGGGCAGATCACCAGTGAGCCAGTGAGATCATTTTTAGGAGTATCGCTGGTGATGCGGGCCGCCTCAGGAAACAAAAGACCCTGCGCTCTTAGCACTTCGTTGATAACGTGCACAGCACCATGCGCAAATACTTTTCCGATTGACGGATCGATATTTTTAAGGATTCGCTGACTTTTTCCCAGCGTATAACCGGCAATCACGGAAGTTTTTCCTTCGTCTTTATTTTTTCGCCACCACGCGTTAATGTCGTCAAACACTTCCTGCTGTGGCTTCCACTTGTAAACCGGAAGGCCGAAAGTCGACTCGGTGATAAACACATGACAAGGCACCGGCTCAAAGGGTGTGGAAAGTCCATCGCTCTGCAGTTTGTAATCTCCCGAGAATACCCAGACCTCTCCTTGATGCTCTACGCGTATTTGTGCCGAAC
>JBMOKS010000750.1:0-5026 GCA_049324355.1 Bacteroidota bacterium | reverse complement strand
CTACTGTCCGTTTGGGCTTACTCGGCAGCAGACTCACTCCATTTATTTCATTTACGATTGTGAACTGTTCAGTTGACGCTTTCACATCATCGGCTGATAGACCCTCGTCCGTAATCCGTGCTATGTCGTCAACATCGTCGACCCAAACCACCTGCATTATATATTGCCCAGGATCGAGTTCATTTTCCTCTTGCTTGAAAGTCAATACGTATTCGCAATAGGCTACTTTTATTGAGCTCGTGAAATTCCCAATTTCATAGACCGACCTTGTGTCTGTCGCGAGGTACAGAGCCAGTTTCTCGCTTATTTTCTCCGCCACATCCTTGATCTCATCGTCTGGAATCGGGTGATTTGTTGTCACTGTAACGTCTGTCTTGTACCAAAAACTGTTGTGTCTTGGAATTGTCCTCAAAGGTGCCTCGTCGATACTAACCGAATCAATCTCCAGGGCCTCAAGTTCAATTCCTGCGATATTTTTTTTTGCCATAATTTTTTTTATTTAATGATTTAATTCAAATTCACTAGCGCCCAATGCTTGAGCATTCTTGACAATGTACGGTTCTCGGCGAATGGCGAAATCTTGTTGTCGGCCCTCGCCTGACCTATAACCGCAAACACCAATGTTGGTTTTGCAGAAAAAATCAAACTTCTGTTTTTTTTCCACTGGCGAAAAACATTGCGAAGTATTTCAGGCTGTCTCGTAGCGACAGGAAAGCATTTGTGAAGTGGAGCATTTCCCATTGCTTCTACTTTGTGATTCAGCACAACTGCAACGAAATCCTTCAGTGTGTTTTCCAGCAGGCTGATGATGCTTATTTGATCGGGTTTCACGAAGTCCTTCGGATAGAAGGCATCCCACATCCTTGTAAATTTTTCCCATTGTTGATCCGGATACAATGCATATCCAAATGCGGTCGAAATTTTAACTCTGATAAATGGAAACGGATGGGGATCGTCACCGACATCGCGAAAAACAAAATATGATGGAAGGCTAACGACACCGATCAATCCTGTAGTCGCACTTATGCCCAAAAGTGCAACGGCCCAGAGGTCTGAAAGTATCTCGGATAGCCAGCGTGAAAACATTTTCCAAGCGAGTGCTCTTTGAGTATCGCGCAAAGCAATTTCGTCGAGCTCCTTCTTCAGCGACTTAAGCAGGTCTAGTAAAGCAGATGCCTGGTGGCCTGCCTCATGAACCAACGATGAGCCTATGCCGCTTCCTACCATTCGCTCACGTGGTATCCGAATTACGGCTACAGGATTATGCACTCCGCCTGGAAGCCGCGTGTGCGCTCTGCGTATAGCGGCTCCATGACCACGATCGAGGTAACAAATAAGCGGAGGCACGTCAATTACGTTTCTCAGCATACTGACTGAATCCGCTGCAAGAATATCCAGCCCGGCAACCCAAACACCTGTTTCATGTTCGCTTCGCTGGTTCACTACATCAGCGAAAATATCCAGTCTGTCCAGCAGTAAATTGTACGACAGCTTAAGAATAGTAAAATCCGTCTGACAATCTTTCAACTGCACACCCCCTGATTTCTGCATTTTTTCAATGAATGCCCTCAGGCGTGCGAACAGATCGTCGCGGTCACTGCGCATCATCGCGAATATTTTTTTTCGTGCAGAGATCGGTATGGTGGCCCCTGATACCATGGGCATTGATAGCTCGAAAGGTTGGATCTCTCTCAGCCGTGTCATTAGACTTTGCGTTTCCGCGATCAGGAAGTGATGATACGTTGGAAGTGAATTGCCCGACGCAACATTCGCATTTGTATTCAGCATTGCGCAATTGATTGATCAATAACCGGCTCTGCGCAAAACAATATCCCCCGATGGTGTCTGGAACCATCTGCCCGATCTCACTCCCGCTCTGCGCAGCAGACCTGGCGCGTACACCGATGCCGCTTGACGAATCGCGCCATTCACAACAGATGGTGTACCGCCACCGCGTGAAATTCCATTTGCTGCATTACGAGCAGCCTGGCCTGCAAATCGAACAAATCTTTTAGCGACCTCAAACTCTCGGTCTTCATTGCTCAGGCCTTCGAGCTCGAGCTCAAACATGTTTGAAGCCATGCTTCCAAGCTTGCCTCCGATCTTTGCTCCCAGAGGTCCACCGAAAAATGTCCCGGCAGCGGTACCTACAATAGGCAATGCTTTTTTTGCAAGCCCTTTCAGCTTGCCGATAAGGTCGCGACCAAAGGGAGTTCTTGAAAAGTTCTTCACGCCTTTTGCTACGCGTGACACGAGTTTTCCGAGGAACATGTCCAGTTCCTGCTCGTTGCCTACAGCGAGAAGCTCGGATGCAAATTCAAGCTCGAGTGTTTCGCCTTCTCCTTCATACTCGTATTCGCCCTCGCCTTCCCATTCCCACTCCTGGTTGTTTCCATATTCGCCTTCTCCCTCGTATTCGTAAGAAGGGTTGAACTCATACTCGTTGGTTGTACGATCGATGTTGTGCATAAATTAAAGGTTATTGTTAAACATTATTTTCATAACCTCCAACCTCAATTTCGTGCCAGTGTTGATTACATTGATTATCAGAATGTTAATAAAGACACCTGCGAAATAGAATTCGTTTTGACGAATGCTTTCAGGAAGAAAGCGAAACGGATTTCGCAAATCGTAATGGACAATTTCAAAGCATTTTCAGTTTTAATACGGGTTTCAGGGTAAGGCTTGGACAAAAAGATTTTCTAATAAAGATATATACATATACTGTTAACGTACTCAATCTCTCTTTTTCTTGCGCAGGCCCATCGCTTCTCGGTACTTGTTGATAACGCTCCATTTTGAGCGCCCAATTTTCTTACCGATTTCTTCGGATCAAAAGCTGTCGAATTCGCATACGAAGGCGCTTTTTGTATTTTCTTCGTAAATTCAGTTTCATCTCGGTATAAATTCTGTAGACACGTTTGTGATTATCCATGTAGTGCAGTGCACGCAAGAGATAATACATCATCCAAAAAGCCCAGCGACTGTGAAGGTCTGCCATCTGCTGGAGTTGCTGACGAATAGGACTTCCAAGGTTATCTCCAGACCGATGGCTATAGTGCCTATGATCAGTTTTCCAGGCGCGAAGGTGTACAGGTGTTGCATTGCATGGCACATGCCTGACGCTACTTCAAAGAGGCTGAAACTAATGACAAAGAGCGTTCGGCTTATGCCTTAGAAGTTTTTCAGGATATCTATCACCATGAGCGGGAAAGCAGTAAGCTCACCATCGAAGATCGCCAGAAACTGCGGCAGGAAATAGCATTTACCCAAACTCGAAGCCTTTAACAATTGGATGATCGAGCAATTTCCACAGTAGGAGCCGTATGCGGTAATTCTGCGCGTACGGATCTGTGCGGGGGGTGCCGGGCAACCGGCATTCCTATCGCGACCCTCTGAGTAGTATCCTTCGGCCAGGGAAATCAATTTTATGAATTACAAATTGGCGTTGATTTTGCTAAATTTGTTTACTTCTTTGAAATTTTGCCCGGTGTTCATGAGGCTACAAAACAGCCAAGAAATCACGTAAACACCAAACAGCTTCAGGAAACACTTGGGTTTGTTTCGGCTCTTTACAGTAATCCATGTTACTGCTTTGTTACTGATCCCACCATAGAGCTATACAAATACTCTGAAGAAACCTATATTTGAGGCTTTAAGGTAAAGTTTGCCAATTTCCTAATGCCTAATGCCTAATGCCTAATGCCTTAATAAAATGCAAGAGTTGCTATCAATACCAGTATTAAGATCGGAGGGATACGGGTAAAAAAAACCGCCCCGATTTCTCGTAGGCGGCTTTTCAGTTTAGGTTAGGGGAAAAAATCTTATTTCAGTGTCTTGATCAGTTCTTCGTTCATCATCTGATAGTCACGATTGTTATCTTTTTTAGCTGCCTCCAGTGACGCATTGGCGGTTGCGAGCGCTCCGGTTTTATCGCCGAGAGCTTTCTGGATCTTGGCTTTCTGGTGTAATACCCAGTAAGCATTAGGGTTTGCATCAGCTGCTTTGCCGATCCAGTCAAGTGCTTGCTTCAGGTCCTTTCCATTTTCTAAGTAATAGACAGCAGCCTGATAATAATTTCCAGGGCTAACTTTTGTATAGGTCTCGATAGACTTCATCACTTTGGCATCATAGTCAACGCCTATGGTGAATTTTACCGAGGTGTTTTCCCATGCCAGTTGAACTTTTGCGCTCTTGCTGTTGTCAGCAATGTCGCCGATGTTGAAAGTGAGGGTCTCAACTTTTTCGGTGAGCTTTTCAGGTTTCACTTTGAAATTAGCGGCTTCTTGTGCTTTGTCGTAGGCGTCTGTATTACCCCCTAATTTGATGTCTTTGTATAAAGAGATTGTCCACTCTGCGGCGCCGGGCCAGGTGAAGATCAGGTATTCGCCTTTCGCTACTTTTGTTCCTTCAACTGTTACGTCATCAGAGAAAGTGATCTTGGTTCCGCTGTTGGCGCCGGTTCTCCAGATTTGTCCGAAGGGAACGAGTACAGTAGGTTCAGCGCCGAATATTTTTCTTCCCTTCATGCGTGGGCGGAAATAATCGATCTTGATATCCGTAAGGCCGACATTAGTAGACACCGAACCTGCCGGGCTGGGAGCAGGTATCTGGACCTGGGCTTCGCAAACCAACGCCATGATGGCAAGACAAATAACAAGTAGCGATTTTTTCATGGGAATTAATTTTGATTTTCTTCGTTAATTAATGGCGTCAAATTTATAAAAACTTTTGAATTCCGAAATCGTTTGCAAAAAGTTATCGGCGGATTTCTACCAGGGTCGAAATGTTGTCAAAATAGCCTCTAATCTGCTCGGAAAAGGCCTTTTTACCAATATCGACGGCGTAATAACCGGAGGAATGGTTGTAGAGACGGAAGCCTACTCGTGGAAGGAGCGTGGATGTCACGCTTTTGGTGCTAAAAAGACCCAAAGAAATGCCATCATGTTCGATCAGGGAGGCTACGCTTATGTCTATTTGTGCTATGGCATGCACCACCTTTTTAATGTGGTGACCAACAAAACAG
>JBMOKS010000749.1:0-5028 GCA_049324355.1 Bacteroidota bacterium | reverse complement strand
TCGAATCCATCGAGCGCAGCGACCTGCACTCGCCCAAAGGCGAGCCGCTCAGCGCCAAAATGTATCCCCCACCCACCTTTAATGATGATCTCAGGTTTGCTTCCGAAAAATTTGGGATGCCATAACACAAGGTCAGCAAGCTTACCGATTTCTATGGAACCGACAATGTGACCAAAGCCGTGGGCTTTTGCGGAATTGATCGTATACTTTGCTATATACCTTTTTACTCTGAAATTGTCTGTCCCATTTTTCTTCAAAACATCTTCCGGTAGCTGGCCACGCTGCAATTTCATTTTGTGTGCTGTTTGCCATGTACGGCAGATCACCTCGCCAACTCTGCCCATTGCCTGCGAGTCGGAGGCAATCATGGAAATCGCGCCAAGGTCATGAAGAATATCCTCCGCAGCAATGGTCTCCCCACGTATGCGACTTTCGGCAAATGCAACATCTTCTGGAATATTTTTATCCAGGTGATGACAAACCATAAGCATATCCAAGTGTTCGTCTAATGTGTTGACCGTATACGGCCTTGTAGGATTTGTAGAGGAAGGAAGAACATTGGCATCGCCGCAAAGCGTAATGATATCGGGTGCATGACCACCACCTGCGCCCTCAGTATGGTAAGTATGAATGGTTCTGCCTTTAAATGAGTCACGTGTTACTTCTACAAAGCCGCTTTCATTGAGCGTGTCCGTATGAATGCAAACCTGCACGTCGTATTGATCTGCTACGTCAAGACAGGTTTCGATGGCTGCGGGTGTCGAGCCCCAGTCTTCATGAAGTTTTAGTCCCAACGCCCCGGCCTGTATTTGCTGTTCAAGCGCAAGGGGGTGTGAAGAGTTTCCTTTTGCTAAGAATCCGAAATTCATGGGAAAGAAATCCGTTGCCTTGAGCATCATCTCGATATAGAATTTGCCTGGTGTGCACGTTGTTGCCTTTGTTCCAGTGGCTGGGCCCGTGCCACCGCCAACAAATGTCGTTATGCCTGAAGCCAGTGCTTCGTCAATTTGCTGGGGGCAAATGAAGTGAACATGATTGTCGATACCACCCGCGGTCAGTATAAGTCCTTCACCTGCGATGACTTCTGTAGTTGCGCCAACAATCATATCAAGATGAACACCTGGCATGATGTGTGGGTTTCCACCCTTTCCAAGGGCCACAATGTTTCCGTTTTTGATGCCGATATCTGCTTTATAAATTCCGGTATAGTCGATAACAAGGGCATTGGTGATGATGAGATCGAGAGCATCTTCTTGCGCCGGTCCAGAGGCCTGTCCCATACCATCGCGCAAGACTTTTCCTCCGCCAAACTTGCACTCTTCGCCATAGATGCAAAAATCTTTTTCAACTTCGACGACCAGATTGGTGTCGCCAAGGCACACTTTGTCACCAGTTGTGATTCCGTACATATCTGCATACGCAGCTCTATTGATTTTGATCATGTTGTCATTATTTGATAAATCCCAATGATTTCATGTTGCTGACGATGTGAAAATATGTTTGTTCATCAACTTTACCTTTGATTAAGTTATTACCACCGTAAATTGATTTTTCTCCTGCAAACTCAACAAGTTCAACTTCCTTTGACTCTCCAGGTTCAAAACGCACCGCCGTGCCGGAAGGAATATTAAGACGGTAGTTCAATGCCTTTTCACGCTCAAGCTCCAGCATCTTGTTTGTTTCGGCAAACGGATAATGCGAACCCACCTGCACCGGACGATCCCCCTTATTTGTTACGATCATCCTTATTGTTTTACGTCCTTCATTTATGATGATATCATCTCCGGCAATTATATACTTGCCTGGGGATTCATGGGAAATATTGTCTACAATGATTTTATGAACCGATTTAAATAAACCTGATCCGTAGAGCGCCCATTCATTATCCAAAGATTCATGACAAATTGGATGGTGCACGGTTATCAGTTTGGTTCCATCCGGAAACGTTCCCTCAACCTGGACTTCTGCGATCATGCTGGATACACCTTCCATAACATCGGCTATGGACAGGATCTGTTTTCCTCTATTCATTAAGTCGGCCACGGTATATCCTTCACGGATAAATTCAAGAAGTTGTCCGGCGATGAGCGCAATGGATTCGGGATAATTTAATTTTAATCCTCGAGCATATCGCTTTTGGGCAAGAAAGCAGGCCTGGTGGAGCAGAAGCTTGTCAATTTCTTTGGGAGATAGTCGCATAGAAGAAGTTTGTGACTAAACGGCAAGGTGTTGATGAATGAATTCCGCTGTTGCCTGTTCAGCATCAGCTTGGCCAACCATTTTGCCACGATCCATAAAATAGTATAGGTCTGAAATTTTTGTCGCAAAATCGATCTTTTGCTCTACTAGTAGAATAGCAATTCCTTTTTCTCCTTTCAGTCTTTGTAAAACCATGGCGATCTCGTGGCTGATAGAAGGTTGAATGCCTTCGGTAGGTTCATCTAATAGTAACAATTTCGGTCGCCCTGCCAAAGCACGTGCAATGGCAAGCTGCTGCTGTTGACCGCCGCTTAAATTTCCACCCAGGCGTTTTCTGAATTCTTTAAGAATGGGAAACATATCGTAGATCTCATCTTCCGGCAATTGTTTTTCTGTAGTGCTTTCTAAACCTAGCAATAGGTTTTCATGGACCGTCAGCTTGGGAATTATTTCTCGCCCTTGCGGAACATAGGCGATTCCTTTTCGCGCGCGCTGATACGTTGGCATTTTGCTAATTTCTTCGCCATCATAAATTATATTTCCTTTTTCAGCTTTGAGTAAGCCAATAAGTGTTTTCAGTAATGTGGTTTTGCCAACGCCATTTCTGCCCATAATTGTTGTCACTGACGCCTTATTCACATGAAGGTCGACACCCCATAAGATTTTGGTTTCATCATAGGAGACTTGAAGATTGTCACAGGATAAGATCGATTCTCTCGTCATAACAGGTATAGTCAAACTTTCGCTAAAACCGCATCTTTTCCCAGATAACTGTCAATCACCCGCGGATCATTTCTCACTTGTTCGAATGACCCTTCGGTCAATAAATTCCCCTGCACAAACACATTTACTTTCTCGATGGCGATCTGTTCAACAAAACGCATATCGTGTTCTATAACGATGATGGCATGATCTTTCACAAGATCGATTAACAAATCCGCAGTTTGCCTGGCATCATCGTCAGACATGCCTGCAGCCGGCTCATCGATCAACATAAGTTTGGGATTCTGGAGCATGACGATGGCAATTTCAAGCCATTGCTTCTGTCCGTGCGATAGGGTGCCTGCAATTTTACTTAATGAATTACTCAGTCCGACCTTTTCAGCTACTTTGTCGATGTGGCTTGCGGCAAGTGCAGACATTTTGAATCGAAAAGAACTGAGAATATCTTTTGACATCTTAAGCGCCAGTAACAGATTGTCATACACGCTTAGACTTGGAAATACCGATGGTTTTTGAAACTTTCTGCCAATCCCTTTTCGGGCGATATCCACTTCGCTCGACCCGAGCAAGGATTCACCAGCAAAGTTCACATTGCCTTTAACAGGTTTTGTCTTTCCGCTGAGTACATCCATGAATGTGGATTTTCCGGCGCCATTAGGACCAATAATGACGCGCAACTCCTTATCAGCAAGTTCAAAATGCTCCAAATTCAGTGCTACAACACCGCCAAATGCTACTTTAAGATTATTGACTTGTAATAGATTATTCATATTGTAAGTAGTTTAAGTAATGATCTTTTTTGGTTTTATAGATCGGGTTTCAACATATGCCTTTGCCGTTGACAACAATGCCACAACGCCTTTGTCAAGATAGAGCACAGTAATGACGAAGAGAATTCCCTGTATATAAAGCCAGGAACCGGGAAGAGTGCTTGTAAAAAAACTATAGAACAAGTTAACCAGTAAAGCACCGAGAATAGCGCCTTTCAGGTTACCACGCCCACCCAGTGCGACCCATATGATAATTTCTATAGAGGCTCGCACATCCATTCTTCCTGGTGTTATGATTCCTGTTTGTGGTACATACAACATACCCGCGATGGAAGCAATGACTGCCGCAATGACAAATACCGCGAGCTTGTAATGAGACACACGATAAGCTGTAAATAGCATTCTTGATTCACTGTCCCGGATTCCCAGCAATATTTTTCCGAATTTTGAATGCGTAAGTGAATAAGAAAACCAAAGAATTAGGGCAAGGACAATAACTGATAAAATGTAAAGAGCAAGCTTTACATTGCTATCACTCAGGTTAAAACCTAACAATGTTTTGAAGTCGGTAAGCCCGTTTGTTCCACCCAGCATGGTTTCGTTCCGGAGAAATAAAAGCCACATGGCCGTTGCAAAGGCCTGTGTGATGATAGCGAAGTAAACCCCTTTGATGCGCCGGCGGAAAATGAAGAATCCGAATATCAGCGCAACTAAGCCTGGAATACAAATACCAAGCGCCACCGTAGAAGCAAAGTACCGAAATGGTTTCCAAAATAAAGGCAAAGAATCGATCTGGTTCCATACCATAAAATCGGGAAGTGCTGCCCCGTAGGCACCTTGGCCAGACGCAGCCAATAACATATGCATAGCAATGCCGTAGCCTCCTAAACAAAAGAAAAATGCCTGACACATGCAAAGTATGCCCGTGTAACCCCAGAGCAGATCCAACGACAACGCAACAATCGCGAAGCACATATATCGTCCCCACAATGAAATAGTGCTAATCGAGACAATATCTGACACGTATAGCAGCGGCATGGCCACCGAGAAAAAGGTCAGGAATATGATTACATCAATATTTCTTTTGGCATATTCGAGATTCATTTTTTTCTTTTTTCAGTTAAAACTCTTATTATTTATTCATCGGCCAATCTTCCTTTTGGTGGAAACATTCCATGGGGTCTTACTTGCAAAAAGATCATAACGATCCCGAGCAAAATCACTTTACCATACACAGCTTGAAAAATAGGTTCAAGAAATTTGGTCGTAAAGCCAATGCCAAGGGCAGAAAGAATGGTGCCGAGCAAATTACCAACTCCACCTGTTACCACTACCA
>JBMOKS010000748.1:0-5031 GCA_049324355.1 Bacteroidota bacterium | reverse complement strand
CGTGGTCAGTCGCTCTTTATCCGACGAGTTTCGCAGTATCTCAAGAGCCCGTTGATGGTACTGCAATGAATTCTGAGGATCTGCTACATCATAATAGAGCCAACCCAGCGACGTGAGTGCCAGTGCCGCGTCAAAAGGATCTCCCAACTCATCAAAAATCTCGAGCGCATCGGAATTGTACAACAGCGTCTTGTCATAGAGGTCGTTGTACAAATATCCCTCAGCCAGATTTACCAGCGCTATGGCTTCCTGCCTTCGGTCGTAATATCTTTTGGCGAGCGTCCACGCTTCATTGGCAAGTTCGATGGACAGGTCGGTGGAATCGGCGCTGTACTTTTTAGAAAGTTTGTTCAGAAAGGGTATCCTTACTCTTTCAGGCATCTGTCGCACCTGGGCCAAGGCCACAGTATCGGCCGGCTGCGAAAGCGCAACGTGGCTGTCGACAATAAAAAAGATTGTGCAAACGATTTGTATCAGAATGGCTAAGTAGACTTTATTCACGATCCGGGCTCCAGGGTATTACGTCCACAAAAATATATTTTTCAAATCAATAAACGTGGCAACGCCTAAAGACGGCCATACGAAACGGAGATTGTGCAATGCTTAAATTCTTTGGAAAGCTGCCGAATCAACGTTTTATTTTTGAAACAAATTTCCTTATTTAGTAGAGAGCCCATTCATTCCGGTAAAAGGATTGAATGGGTTTTTGCTTTTTTTAGCGATCGAGGTTGAAATGTCTTACCAATGGCTGTTAAAATTTGCCGGTTACTACTAAAGGTAGTCATGTCTTTGGCGTTTTTGGACGTTCAAGAGTCCTTTGGCCAAACCAATACGCCTGTTTCCACAATATTCGTTAGTCTGCCAGCCAACAAACAAGAATTCGAATATATTTTCGAGCGCGCTCCTTCTAAAGATGACATCGCCCGCGTGCTACGCATCCGATCGGAACTTGAACGACACCCTAATGTTTATTTTCTCAAATTCAAAGAAGACCTGAAACCGAGAGATTTGTCGTTTAAGAGCATTAACATTTTTATCGGTCGCACCAAGCGGGGCAGATTCTATTTTCCCAATGGCGACTTGGTTTTGCTCGATGAAATCGAGGGGCAATTTGAAGAAAGGCCAATCGTCCTGCTCAGCTGCGTAGCTGAAGAAAATCCAGAACGACTTCCCTCCATCAATCCCGAAATATCCTATGAAGAAGCTCTCCAGCAGATCACTGAGATTTCCGGTGGCGCGCCCGGGTGCGTCTATTTGTTCAAAAGTCAGAAGCAAATTGTTGATAACCTGATGCAGAATTTCAACAAAGCCAATGCCGGTTCTGACCTGCGCCTGATGTTATGGGGAGGAGCCGGAAGTACTATGGTCGTTTTAAAAAGAATAGATCTTAAAGAGAAAAGTCTCACCAGTAGCCGGGACAATGGGTTGGCCATGAACAGTCTTGCGCCAAAACCGGTCAGTGGCCGGGAGAACTTTAGTGTTCGTGGCGAACCCAGAAAATGCTCTATGGACAGCATTCGTCTTTCGTTTGACCTGCACCTGAAACCTAAACCCGGCGCTGAGTCGCGCATAACTCAGCTCTTTAAAAACCAGGCCGCAAGCACGGTCGCACTATTAGCTTTAAAACACAAACTACCTGAAGCCATTGGCGACCTCGAAAAAGTTTTCCTGAAACTATCTTTTCACTCTACGTGCGATTTCGATTCTCCCATGGCCCAGCTTTATTCGAGGGTCTATGAAGTCAAATTCCTGAATAAAGCATTGCCGCTGTACAACAACAACATCACCCTGGCATATGATTCAACCCGGCATGTACTTACCCTAACCGCACAAGACATCCGTGCCGCCACCCACAACCTGGAATCGTTTCACATCTGCGATTCCAAAACCATCCTGATCTCCCTGACCTACCCCGAAAATCATGAGCCATCGATCTTTGACTTATACTTTAATGTGACGCGAATTTCCCTGAAATCCATTTCTACGGAAGATGAAGTGAGTTTTAGAGTCTACCCCGAACACGAGGTCACACCCCGCGAAAATGGCTTAAGACGTTGGGCTCTCCAGGCCAGTGACTGCTACAGTAAACAATAAAACCAAGGCTAATTTTTTTTGAATTTTGAAACATTTATCCGGTTTCCGGTGTCTCACGGCTTAGGATGAAAACTATTTCATCCCTAAAAACTTTTCATTCATCGATTTCACTCAAATGATTAACTAACCCCATGAAAAAAACCATTATTTTTCTTTTATCTACATCCATACTTTTCTCGAGCCATTACATTTTTGCCCAAAAGGATTACGTCGATAGAATAGACGAATTCATGAAAGCGGAAGTTGCTGTAAACAAGTTTAACGGCAACGTATTGGTAGAAAAACAAGGAAAGGTCATCTACCAGAAAGCTTTCGGTTATAGGAACTACGACACCCAGGAGAAACTCGACAATAATTCCATGTTCGAGCTGGCTTCGGTCTCCAAGCAGTTTACGGCTATGAGTATCCTGATACTCAAGGAAAAAGGAAAGCTCAAGCTTACCGACTCATTAAGAAAATTTTTTCCCGAGCTCCCCTATCACAACATCACCGTTCAACATTTGCTGACGCATACTTCCGGACTGCCGGACTACATGAACGCCATGGTGCCCAAATGGGATCACAAAAAAATTGCTTTCAATAATGACGTGATCAAGTTCCTGGCGGCAGAAAAAATACCGATCGATTTTAAACCCGGCCAAAAATTCGAATACTCCAATACAGGATATCAGCTGCTGGCGTCGATAGTTGAAAAGGTATCAGGGCAAACCTTTCAGGATTTCCTTCAGCAAAACATTTTCAAACCACTGGATATGCAACGTTCACGTATTTACAACACCAGGCGCTCGACCAAAGAAGTTATCCCCAACTACGCCTACGGCTATACCTACTCCGACAGTCTGAAAAAATACATCCTTCCCGATGTGTTGCCGGAACGTGATATTGTGATTTTTTTAGACGGCATCCAGGGCGATGGCGTGGTGAATTCAACAACAGGAGATCTGCTAAAGTGGACCCATGCTTTAAAAGGCAACAAATTGCTGAGCGCGGCAACACAACAAGCTATGTTTTCGCCCCAGTCGGTGATCGATTCAGCGACGAAGTTCTCGTACGGCTATGGTGTTTTTATGGGTGAGAACCGCCACGGAAAATTTATCTCGCACAGTGGTGGCTGGCCGGGTTATATCACTAATGTAGTGCTTTATCCCAAGGAAGGTGTTACACTGATCGTTTTATCGAATAATGAATCCAATTCTCCTGCCGTGACCAACACGCTCGCCCATATTGCTTTTGACAAAGAAGTTGTGATGCCCTACGAGCATAAGGAAACAACATCCAAAACAGACAGCCTGTCCCTACAAAAGTTTGCAGGAAAATATGCTGTTCCGTTCTCAGGCGATATCGAGGTCATCGTCAGAGATGGGCAGTTGCACCAACAATACCCCGACGGACGCAGCATTCCATATAAAGAAGAGTCGGCAACTAAATTCTTTGACACCATTGGCTTTGACCGGCAGCTTAATTTTGAGGTCGATAAATCAGGCAAGGTCTCTAAAGCATTTTACATCCAGCATGGTACCATGATTGAGATCACTAAAAAGTAGAACAACAGATCTTGGTAGGCTAGTGTCTCCGTGGTGACTTTGTCAACTTACCAGAAGTATGGTGCTTTTTGTGTCGATTCCGCCTCCAATTGCTCACCTGGCACGAAGGCACTAGCCTCATTAATTGAGCTACATCGAAATTTTTAAAACCCATTGCGCTTCCGGTATTCCGATTCTGCGTCTTACCGTCTTCTGTCAGTACATCTTGAGCAAGAAGATATAAAAGTTCATTTTGAATAGATTTGCCTGCACTTGTGAAATTTTAAGTGAGTTATAAATGACATTGACTTCATGGGTATGGATAAATTCCGGCTTCAGATGAGGGTTAGGAACTTTTGTTCCGCTGACTCGTGTGAAGCTCGAAATTGGTAGGCGCGAAAGGCGCTGCAGAAAAGGAGTTTCAGAGTAAATTGTCGCTGTACTGATTGACAACTCCTGCTCTGAGATTGCTCGTGCTTAAGCTTTTACAATACCATTAATTACGCATTCTCTACTTCTATCAAATTTGACAAAAACAGGCTCGAACCTGTTAATGTGACGATGGCCATAGAACGACTGACCGGAAAAGAGACAGTAAAAGTTATTAAAGACTCGACCGTAAACGAGTTTGATGAACCAACTTTTGTAAAATTAAAAGGCATTGACTTCAAGAATGGAACAATTGAAGTCAGTGTACTAAGTCTCCTTTTAAAAAATGCTCCTGAATTTGCACGTGGTTTTATTGGAATTGCTTTTAGAGTTAATGACAACAATTCAACATTCGAGTGCATTTACCTTCCCGACCAATGGCCGGGCAGACAATCAACTAAGACGAAACCATTCGACTCAATTTCTCTTACCCCGACTTCAAATTTGAAAGACTCAGAAAAGAATTCCCCGGAGAATACGAGTCGTATGCCGACATGGGATTAAATGAATGGATGAAAATTAAAATTCAGGTAAAGGACAAACAAGCCAAGCTATTTCTGAATGACAACCCCCAGCCTGCATTAATTATAAACGACTTGAAGCACGGGAACAATAGTTCAGGAGCAATTGGTCTATGGGTCGACACCGGGACTGAAGGATTTTTCTCCGACCTAAAGATTACCCAGGACCGATAAGCAAAGAAAATGAAGTGAGCAAAAAAAGGCCTCCATGCCCGATAGGATCGGAAACGCTCCAAAACAAAAGCGCGCCGATCGCATCGGCGAAGCTGATAAGGTTTGCGGAGAGACAGGGATTACCTGGCAGTGATCCCTAAAAAGGGGAGGCTTAAATCAAATCATGCCCGTTCGCTATCCCTCACTCCCATTTTTGTTTTCTGCGCTTATGCTCGTCCGCGAAACGCGGACGGCAACGCTCCGAAAACAAAAATGCCCGCCGACAAAAGTCGGAAGGCATTGATTTGATT
>JBMOKS010000747.1:0-5043 GCA_049324355.1 Bacteroidota bacterium | reverse complement strand
AATTAACATGGCTTCAGTATAAGACAACGATCCCCCTTGCTTACCCCCTAATAACTGGTGCAATTGGTAAGGACAATGTACAAATTCGCTACAACCCTGATGACTTAAGAGAAGTAGAGTTTCTGACGCGGCGAAATAAAAGGCTTCTTTGTTTTTTACATCTGAGTCAAAAACAAAAAATAACATTTGACGGATACGACCCAGGGTGGCGCGAAGACCTAGATCACCCTACTCAAAGAGAAAACTTGAACTCACTGACGTTTCTTCTTGCCGAGTCGAAAGAAACCAAATCGGGAGCGTTGCCTGGTCGCAAAAAATATGGACGAAATAGAAGACTAATTGAGTTGGATACAACGAGCTTCTACCTCAAGAATTACTATGAATATGTCTACAAATGGGCTCATCGTGATATAAATCCACAAGGTCAAATGGAGAAAGACAGAGAACTGGGCGCAGAACAGCTGGCTTTACTTGACGCATGTTTCGTCCTGAGATTCAGAAAAGGTTTTTCTTATCGGAACATTTATGCTTCAGTGATTAACGAATTAAATAAAGGAGAAATAAGCATCGATAGACAATTAATTGATACAACGGACATTAAAACATTTTGGAAAAGCCTCCAAAGACATAAAGCATCAGACTATGGTGATCCAGGTTGCAATCCCGGACAACTACAAATGCCGGGCGTAAAGTATGCAAGAAAGTTGTTAGGCGTACAATAGCAATTATATATGTCGAAACTGTAAGCACGATTAAACCAACTATGTTATGAAAACATTTACCAGATCAAATCGAAGTACACAGCGCTCAAAAAATCGCAGACGTGAAAAACGCCAACCACTATCGGACGCTCGCATCCAGTGGAATCTTCACTTTGCCTATAACGAGAGTAAACTATGGGTCGAATACCTAATAGTGTACTATAACTTGTTCACCGATGATGTAGAGGCGATCCTTCGAGCAAAAACACATTCTATGGCAAACATGTGTAAATATTTGAAAGAACGTTATAGCTGTTCTTACCAAAGAACCTATGAGAATTTAGTGTTGCTCATGAGATCTGGCGAAATTGTTCCTGAGAAAAGTATACTGAATGTAGACACACCGGCCTCGTTTATATATAGCCTCTCTGATCTGGAAACTCAGGGTAAACTAGCAGTATCTGGGACCGAAGACTAGACTACTAATTACCATCACTGACATTTTTAAACTTGATTCTGCCACCTAACTCACAACTTTTTATGAAAAAGAAAATTTTAAAGAAAGGTTATAGGATTCCATTTAAACCCGAGCGATATGCCGAAATACAGCCCAATGGTCGCCAAGTTCTTAAACAAGCTTTTCTCTCTATCAATGAATGGCTTCCGTACTATAACATGCTTAATAATTTATTCGATGATCCTTTGACATTGATTCATGATGCGAAAACAATTTCAGCATCGGTTGCAGTCTCACGGATCGCCACGCGATTCTCCTACCCAATTGAGAAACTATACCATCTGGTTTGTGTGGTGTTTAATGAACCAAAGGGGCTGCGATTAAGTAAAATTATTGATTTGAGTGACGCTGGATGTTTTTCCAGGAGTGTGACGAGACTACTTGGGCGACTTAAGAACGAATCTGAAGCCGAAGCTCGGCCAGCAGAGAGCATAGTGTATGGCATCGGAACGCTTCCTTTATTCGGTCCTGAAACGTACCTGCGCTCTAATAAAAACTCCAATGTGTTATTTATTTGAAATAGCCAACCCAGATGGCCACAACAGTAACAAAAAATGTACTGAGTGGATGGAGAAGGCGAACTCGTTTAGGGCGTTCGAATTACAGAATTAAAAAAGTCGAGCAAGTTGATGAATATGATACGTTTCTACCCGAGCGACATTACGTGGTGGATTCTGACACAGAATTCTTGAATGCTATTTCCAAGTTTACTAAATCACCAATGAAAGTTTGCTCCATCGATCTCAATTTCGAAAAACTGGATACTAACGTGGATTACTTGCTGCTGCGCAGCTTACGCAATAGACCATATTTCTATGCAGCACTAAAAAGGACATTGTATCATGACCAGCGGATCCTTTATCGTATTAAAAAGTTTTTGTTCACGAATGAACCTAGAGTAAAACCTCATATACGCCATCCGTTGATCCGATGGCGACGATTTTTTCATGAACACTGGATGCATGATGCAGAGAACGATTACCTAATTGTTCTGAGGAATAGTGAGCACTTACTTTTTCAGACTAGATACCTACTCAGCTATTTTGTCGACTACCCAACATGCCAACTGGTTTTTATTGATGATCGAGCTCAATGAAAGGAACAAAAACATATCGATTCTTTATAGACAGCCGCGGCTCGTACTACTTCAATACTCATGTGTTCATGGACATTTTTAACCTGTCTCCTAAAACGCTGAGTAACGGTATAAGCAAATACCTCAATAAGAAGTCAGACCATTATGCAAATGTCACCACGCAGCTCGATTGCTTCATAAGATATGATAGCCTACCAAAAAATGCGATCAATAATCATTCGATTCCAGAAGCTAAAGAAATTGTATCCAGAATTCAACTACTTAACCACGACCTACAGCAGGCTGATTTGAGCTTATCGTCCTCGTTATACAAAACCGAAATTATGGACATTGTCGATACCCACTGGCCGTCCTATAGTAGCGACTATCGTTCAATATTCAATCAAAAAATCAACCTGATTGAAAAATTCGCCAGAACCGAACTGCTGCTAACCTCACTCTATTCATATAATGAAAATGGGGTAGGGTGGGAGACGTTGTTTCCGATATTCAAAAGCATTACTGAGAAGGACCAACTCGCTTTCGATACCGTTAGCGACCGATATCTTAAAACAAAGATCGAGCAAGGACTCCTCTTCGGATTCTCGAAAGTTTTATTAAACAAAAACAGAGGACGACCCAGTCCAAAGAAAACGCCCCAATCTGTAATTGATTACATCGTTGGGCTATATGTCGATCCCAGAGGATTCAAGAAAAAGAAGATACAGAAGATGGTCAAAGAGGACCTGTTTCTTGATGTGTCATATACAACTGTAAAGCGATATACTTCACCCAAAGAAGTCGAAAACCTAGGGAAAATTAGCGTGAATGGCTGGAAGTGGTTCGATAATAATTACGTCCCGTATTTGGTTGGCCGAGATCCTACAAACATTGGGGATTTTTGGGCTGCGGATGGCTCAAGGCTGCAATATGTTTGCAAAGACAAGGATGGTAAAATAAAATTCAAGCGCTTTTACTTCGTTATTGATGTTTATAGTAGAAAAGTGGTCGGTGCAATTTTAGGGGATGGGGAGACCGGCGCCCTTGCACTCGGTGCTTTCCAGATCGCAATCAAGAAAACCGGATTTCTCCCTCGCGAGATCATAGTAGATGGCGGTACTGCACATAAGTCTGCCGAATTCAAAAAGTTTGTCAAGCAAACATCCTGCTGGAAGGTGCTATGGCATAAGGCTACAAAAGCCCGTAATAATCCTGCGGAACGTTATGTAGACATGTTTCAGTCAAGGGTATGCAATGGTCGTGAGTTCTACATTGGCGACTCGATTAAAAGTAGAAGGAAACGCGGAAAACCTTCACCCGAGATAGTGGCATTTTATCGAGACCCAGAAAACCTGATAACTGAAGATGAACTTGACTTTGAATTCTACAAAATGATGGAAGATTTTAATGAAGAAAAATTTTGAACCATAAAGTAAAGCCATGAAAGATGTTGTTACTAAGCCGATGTCGGCAAATCTGAGATGGTCATTGAGTGAGGCGATTAATGCTATTCCTATCACCGGGTGGGAATTTATTATTCTATTTGGCATGGAAGAAGTGGTGCCTGTGCGAAAGGGCGTCATTAATTTTCGTATCAAGAACACATATTACTATTATACCATCTATAATGCTGACTTACTTGAAAAGCTAAATTTCAATAGCGTAAGGATACGTTTTGATCCGAGTGACCTATCACAAGTACACTTGTTTTCCGTTGAAGATGACGATTACCTGGAGACAATTAAGCCATCTCCCAGAGCTTTCAGAACAAAATATAAGAGAAGCAGAGAATCTCGTGACGCGTTGCAAATCCATGCTGGGGGAATTAAAGGAATTGAACACACCGCACGCCAGAAACTTGACAAGTATAAAAAGGTTGTCCATGATGTTAAGAGTAAAAAGGTACCGATCGAGCTGGTCAATCCAGTTACTGACCCTAAAGAGGTTATAGATCAGGCTAACCTGGACTATTTTATGAACACTGTTGACACTGTTAAAATCCTGGACAACAAAAAAGGCAAGAAATCCAAAAACAAGAAATCGCATTCTAAAAAGGATGACAAGAAGGCAAGGGCTGCTGCAGAAAAGTATAAGTTTCTTAAAAAATCAAAAGTATGAGTTCAGATGATTTAGTTGATTGTGAGGCTCGCACGACCATTCTTAATTTATGTTCGACTTTGCAACTCCATCCAAGAATTATTTTGATGCTGGGCGAACCGGGGTACGGAAAGTCTGCAAACCTCGATGACTTTAAGGAAAGGAGCGTTGGCGTGTTTCTTTTGCGACCTTACAAAAGCTGGAATGCTCTTAGAATCTTTAAAAATCTTTTAAAAATAGTTTCGCCTAAATCCGCTTATGACGGGAACGAGCTCTATGATATTATCCAGGAACTCATCTCTGCAATTAATAAGATGAAGCGAATTCCGGTCATCATACTAGATGAAGCTGGAAAGGTTCCCTATGCTGCATTTCCTCACTTCCAAGAATTATTCGATTCCACGAAAGGCCGTGCATCGTACATTTTTTCAGGACCACCATACGTTGAGCGTAATATTAAGAAGGCAATCAAAGCCGACTATAATAACATGGCAGAGTTTCGAAGGAGGATCAACGAAAAAATTTTATTACCACGTCCGAAGCCTCATGAACTGGCAGCGCTTTGTCACAAACGTGGCATAGCTGACGAAAAATGGATCGAGGAGACAGTTCAGGAGTGCGAAACGTTTTCCCAGATGGAAGATGAAATTGAA
>JBMOKS010000746.1:0-5063 GCA_049324355.1 Bacteroidota bacterium | reverse complement strand
TCCTCAGATCATTATCGATGCCAATAACGATGGCGATGCTACTAACGATCAGTCTGTGTTGGACGCAACGCAAGAAGCCCTGCTATTTACATCTCGTCCTAAGTTCAAAGCCATCTTAGGCATTGACTATACCATCAAAAAGTTCACTTTCTCTTTGAACAATACTGTGTTTGGTCCCACTAAATTCAGAAATGCCGGTATGGACGAAAATCTGCAGATTGAATTCGAAACCAAACTGGTGACTGACTTTGGACTCCACTTTCAAGCCAGCGACGCAGTAGGCATTACCTTAAATGTGAATAACATCTTCAATGTACTGCCGAAGTGGAAGTTTGTTGCTTTGAATGATGCAGGTAGGGCATTGATGGCCGATACTTCAGAGAACGGGTTTGGTCTTACACCAATTGAGAACCAGTCTAACCTGATCACTTTCAATCAGCGTTATTCAACCATGACTTACGATGGATATCACTTCAGCCAGTTGGGTACTTTGTTGAACCTTGCTGTAAGCGTGAAATTCTAGGACCCCGATATAAGTCCTGACTTTAGAAAGCTGCCCGGTTAAGCCAGGCAGCTTTCTTTTTTGGAGTAAGTTCGATCAGAGTACCTGGCTCAGGATAAAATATAAAATGATGAGCAATAGCAGCGTAGCATACATAATAAGATCTACTCGCACATAAGGTTTGTATTGCTGATACAGCTCTTTTAGACGTTTAAACATTCGTAGCTTGTAATTATAGATAATTATTTCCGACTGCTAAGGTAACAATTTGTCGTGGTTTGCGTCAGTCTGGGTTGTCGTCAGCCCGACGCTATAAAAAATTTAAGCCTGACTAGGGGTATGGCAGATGACGATTGTCTGGATTGAAAATAACCCATAAAATGTTACGATATCTACTTTTTTTAACCTTCATCATTCTTTCAATCGCGGCCAGGTCGCAAGAAAAAGTCACCCTCAATGGTTATATCAAAGACGCCGATAACGGCGAAGAACTCATTGGAGTAACCGTCTACATCCCCCAGCTCAAGGCAGGAACCATCACCAATGCCTATGGCTTCTATGCCATTACTGCACCCAAAGGTACTTACGATGTTCAGTATAGTTTTGTAGGATATACCATGCAGACGGCGACGGTAGAGTTGAATGCCGACGTTTCCAGCAACATCGAAATGCAAAACGAAGCCACGATGATCCAGGAGGTGGAGATTTCTGAAAAGCCCATTGACGAGAATGTAGTGTCTGTACAAATGAGTAAGAATACCGTGAATGTGACCCAGCTTAAAAAATTGCCGGCGCTGTTTGGCGAAGCCGATATCATCAAAAGCGTTCAGATGATGCCAGGTGTGATAACCGCCGGGGAAGGAACCTCTACGTTTTTTGTTCGCGGCGGTGGCGCAGACCAAAACCTGATCCTCATCGATGAGGCCCCCGTCTATGACCCGTCACACTTGTTTGGATTGTTCTCCGTATTCAATGCAGATGTAATCAAAGACGCGGAACTATATAAAGGTGGAATCCCATCACGCTTCGGCGGACGATTGTCTTCGATACTTGATGTGCGCACCAAAGATGGTAACAACAAAAATTTCGGACTGACCGGTGGCTTTGGAACCATGGCGAGCCGCCTCATGGCAGAAGGTCCTATCAAAAAAGAGAAAAGCTCGTACGTGGTGTCGGCAAGGTCATCAACACTGGGCCTTTATCTGAAGGCTGCAAATACCGAAAATAGTGCGAACTTTTACGACGTCAATGCCAAGGTAAACTGGCGTGCTAACAATAGAAACAGATTTTTCGTGGCCGCCTATACCGGTCGCGATTTATTTTCCTTCAGCAAAGGCGAGGCTGGATTCGAGTGGGGAAATACCACCGGTACTTTTCGGTGGAACCATTTGTTTAATGAGCGCCTGTTCTCCAACGTTTCTTTGATCGTAAGCAATTTTGACTACAAACTCGAGATCAAAGAACCGGTTCAGGGATTGCGCTGGACTTCCGATATTCAACAGGTTACACTCAAAGGCGACTTCGACTATGCCCTTAATCCCAGCAACGAATTAAGCTTCGGCTATCATCTCAGTGGCCGGCGTTTTGCCCCGGGTCGTGTCACGCCCAACTCGGAAAGCTCTATTTTCTCGGCTGTGAAAATGCAGCACCTCTATGCTCTCGATCATGCGTTTTATGTAAGCAATCAACAAAAGATTGGTGAATCGATACTCGTCGATTATGGCGCCAGGTTATCCATCTTTCAAAATGTAGGCCCTGGCGATCTTTATCATTACGCCAATTCTCATGATAACATCGATATTGTGAGAACCGACACGGTACACTACGATCGCCTGGAGAATATAAAAGTTTATGTCAACGTCGAGCCGCGTGTGGGCATCCGATATACCTTGGCCAACAACCAATCAGTAAAAGTCTCATACAACAGAATGGTGCAAAATACGCACCTGATCTCGGCGGCAACCGTGCCCGTCCCTTTCAACACCTGGAGCCCGAGCGATTATTATCTGAAACCACAACTGGCCGATCAGTACGCTGCCGGATACTTCAGAAATCTCGATGACAACAGGTGTGAATTATCAGTCGAAGCGTATTACAAAGACATTCAGAATGTGACAGATTTTGCCGACAATGCTCAGATATTTTTTAACAAAGATCTTCCGACAGAGTACCGCCAGGGAAAATCATGGTCGTATGGAACCGAAGTTATGTTCAACAAGAAAGAAGGTAAACTCACAGGGATGGTCAGCTACACTTGGTCAAAGACCATGAGAAAGATACCGGGTGTTAACCAGGGCGAGGCGTTTAAGGCAAATTACGACCGAAGGAATGTAGTGAACGTTCAAGCTGCGTACGACCATAACAGCAAGTGGACATTCGGCGCTGCCTTTACTTACAGCACCGGCCGGCCTATCACCTTGCCCGCCGGAAAATATGAATACGGTTCGTACAACCCTGACGTGATCACCGAACGCAACGGATACCTGTTGCCGGCGTTCCACAGACTCGACCTGTCGGCAACGCTGAATCCGCGGAAGAACGCCAATCGCAGGTGGAAGGGCCAGTGGATATTCTCTGTCTACAATGTGTATAATCGCAAAAATCCCTTCACCATCTATACGCGCACGAAGCAGGATGATGATGGAAAGATCATCGGCGACGGCACCGAGAAAGAAGCCCGCTTGATCTACCTTTTCCCGGTAATGCCTTCGGTCACTTATAACTTTAAATTCTAAGAGCCATGACAAAATCTAAAGATATATTTCTTTCTGCTATCGGTTTGTTCATTGTTGCCGCGCTCGTTATAGCGTGTGAAGAGCCCGTGAAGCTTGACATCGGCCAGACACCCACGAGAATTGTTATAGAGGGGCTGATCACCAATCAGCCCGGTTATCAATTTATCAAAGTAACGCGTACGGCAGATTTCTATGGCTCCGGTAAGACCCCCCGCGTGACGAATGCCTCCGTTATAGTTTCTGACAACGCCGGCAATCAGATCACTTTTGTCAACAACCCACGCAACCATGCCGACTCGGCGGGATTCTATGTTCCTCAGACTCCTTTTACCGGCGTGATCGGCCGGACCTATAAAATGAGGGTTTATGAAGCACAAGACGAAATGTTTGCCGTCACTAAAATGGATAGCCTCAGCTATGCACTTGATGCCGACGAAGCTGAAGACCCGGAGGTGGAGGGCCGCGCCTATGAAGTGTTGATGTTCACGAAAGAACCCCAGAACGAGATAAACTATTACTACTTTAAATTCTATCGCAACGATTCGTTGAAATACCTCAACGACACCGATATCTACTATAGCGACGACGAATTCCTGGCTCAGAATATAAATGGAGTTGAGTCGCCCATCTTTTACGCCATCGGTGATAAGAGTCGTGTTGAAATGTACAGCATCACCCGCGCGGGGTACTTGTATTACGCGGATATGTGGAATCTGCTGAACAACGATGCCGGCGGTATGTTTGGCCCTATTCCGGCCACACCGCGAACCAATCTCTCTAACGGAGCGCTGGGCTTCTTCCAGGTTAGCGCGCTGGATGTTGGGGAAATTACAATTGAGTGAGCAGCGAGGTTGCTGGAAAATTTTGAGCCTTCTGGCTGCATAGGCCTGAAGCCCGTACCCGAAGCCCTTTTGAGTTTAGCTCGCAGCCGGGAACTCGTTGTTTGCTTTGGACATTTGTTGCAATAGTTCTTACAGTATTTGCTTTTGACGAAAGGGAGTTGAATATTTCATTGGTAAATCAAGGCCAATGAAAAAAACGCTCCTTTTCTTTTTTCTAGTCGTTCTTTCAAAGATAGCTTTATCACAAACAATTTTAGATAACAATCCGCCCTCCTTGAAGTGGCGACAGGTGAACACGCCACACTTCCGCATTTTATTTCCTTCAGGTTTCGAACAACAAGCCCAGCGCATGGGCAACACGCTTGAGCACATTCACATCGCCGAAGCAAAATCGCTTGGATCAACGCCGCGAAAGATATCGGTCATCTTGCAGAATCAATCCGCCATTTCAAATGGTTTTGTGTCTATTCTGCCGCGCCGCTCGGAGTTCTTCGCCATGCCGTCGCAGGACTATAATTTTCTGGGCACAAACGATTGGCTTGATCTGCTGGCATCGCACGAGTATCGCCATATCGTACAGTATCAACATGCCAAACGCGGTTTCAACAAAGCATTTTACTACCTCTTCGGCGCGGTGACGTTAGCGGGCATGGCGCAGGCCGCAGCACCGTCATGGTTTTGGGAAGGCGACGCCGTGGCAACAGAAACAGCATTCACTTCCAGCGGTCGTGGCCGTATTCCGAATTTTGATCTTGTTTTCCGCACAAATTTGATGGAGGGCAGATCGTTCAACTACCATAAACAATATTTAAGATCCTACAAGCACAACATCCCCGATCATTACGTGCTTGGCTATCATATGGTAAGTTATCTGAGAAGGCGAGCAAAAGATCCTGAGATATGGGGCAAGGTCACAGCACGGTCGTGGAGTGTGCCGTTTATTCCCTTTGCTTTCTCCAACGCGATTAAAAAAGAAAGCGGGTT
>JBMOKS010000745.1:0-5078 GCA_049324355.1 Bacteroidota bacterium | reverse complement strand
ATCGACTTCTTTTACCGGTTCGGCAAATGAGAGCATATCGTCACTTAAACGTACAACACGCGGTCTGATCGCAGGTCCATTGTCCCTGCGATCAGTCTTCGATCCATTCGCGTCATATTTTCCTTTGTCCCAACGCTGCAATTGTCCACCCCAGATTCCTCCGAAGTACATATAATACTTTCCATCGGTGTCTTTAAATACCGCGGGGTCTATGCTATAGCTTCCTTCAATGGGTTGGGGTTCGGCTTTGAACGGTCCGCCCGGAGAATCTGAAACGGCAACGCCAATTCTGAAAACATCCTTTTTGTCCTTGGCAGGGAAATACAAATAATATTTACCATTGCTGAAAGCAGCATCCGGTGCCCAAAGCTGCCGGCCAACCCATGGAATGTCTTTGATATCGATTGCCACTCCATGATCAGTCACCTTCCCTCCGATACTGTCCATCGACAAAATGTGATAATCCTTCATATCGAAATGCGAGCCTAGATCGTCTTCCGGCACGTCCGCATTAATATCATGTGATGGGTAGATATAAATTCGGCGGTCAAATACATGTGCGGATGGGTCTGCTGTATATATATGGCTCACGAGGGGATTCGAGATAGGCCGAAGTGTGTCGCCAGCCGGGACTGAAGTAGTTTCAGATGAAGGTTCGTCTTTGGCTGACTGCGAGCCGCAAGAAACCATACCAAGGTCAACACAAATAAGTGTTAAAAATACGGTTATTTTAACGGAGATAGGTTTAGTTTTCATTGCATTAATGGATCATAGTTTAAAATAGATTTTTAATTAGGCAAGAGAGACCAACGAAGGTAGCTGGGCGGCAAGCGCTGCCGGTTACGAAAAAACAAAAACTTCAGGTGACTTACAACATCAGATTTTCTGGCACCGACCTCGTGGGGGACTGGCCTCATTGGAAATGCAAAATGCAATGTGAGTTTCCACTTTGTTGACGGGTTGCCGATTTCGAAATCAGGTTCCTGAATCCTGACGGGGTTTGCTAAGCTTATTGACATCGCATAACATTCTGACGATCAATAGTGTACTTACTTTTCAAATATTTATTCTGAAAAATAGAAACATATCGATATGTTTGTACGTCTAGGCAAAACATCAGACGTTAAATCCTATTGAATGAATCGTGGATCCAAACCCCCAAGGCTTGCCGAGCATCTGCTGCAATGGTACAGCGAGCGAGCGCAGATCGATGACCTTCAAGGTGATATCGAAGAGCTTTTCCACGAAGATGTGAAGCGCCATAGCGTTGTTCGGGCACAATTCAAATATTGCCAGCGGGTGGTTTCGCTGATCCTTTCGTATGCCATTGCGAAACGTAAAAGGGATGCAGCGTATCACCATTTGTCGAACCGACATTTCAACCCTGCCATGTTCAAAAATTACTTCAAGACCGCTACGCGCAACCTGTCAAAGAATAAATTCTTCACAACTTTAAATGTCTTTGGGCTGGCACTGGGCATGTCGCTTGCCCTGCTCTACGTTGCCATGGTCGTGTTCATTTTCCAATTCGATAACTTTCATTCAAATAATGAGCACATATACCGGGTCATTACTCACGTGCGGGATCGGCAAGAGAATCCTTCGTTCGCATCCGCCCCTATCGGCACTGCTCAACTCTTAAAAGGCAATTTCACCGGTTTGGAAAAGGTTGTTCGTATTCACCGACCGACTTACCAGGATGTTCGTTATGGAGGCTCCAAATTTCCCCTTAAAAAATACTTTGTGGATGCAGAGTATCTTTCGATATTCAACTTTCCACTGCTGCAGGGCGACACCGCTACATCGCTAGTAAAGCCTTATACGATGGTTATTACCGAGTCCGCAGCTGCCAGAATCTTCGGGAACAAGGATCCAATGGGTGAACTCGTATTCATTGAGCCATACGGTGAAGTAATGGTCACAGGTGTGGCGAACGACATGCCGAAGAACACGCACCTGAAGGTCGAGGCTTTGGTCTCGTTTGCCACGCTGACATCTTATCATGGCACGTCTTTTACAGACGAAGAAAAGAATTGGAATAACTTCTACAACTCGTACACTTACCTGCAACTCTCTGACAATTCGAGTCCCTCTGCCATTGAAGCGTTCCTCAATGCAGTTGCAAAAGAAAAATACAAGACTTCTGAGTTCCAGGCTTCGTTCGAGCTGCAGCCGCTCGATAAGATTGTTCCCGGGCCTGAGCTAGACAATGACCTCGGCAACGAATGGAGTTACCAGGAAATGTTGCTCATGGGAGTTCTACCTATGCTAATACTCTTCGCGGCATGCAGCAACTACGTAAGCCTTGCTGTCTCTCAATCCCTCAGACGGATGAAAGAGATCGGTGTGCGTAAGGTGATGGGCGGACAGAAGAGGCAGATCTTTATGCAGTTTGGGATGGAAAGCACGATCATTATGCTGCTGGCGGTGACGTTGTCGTATTTTTTCTTCGAGATCACTCGAAATGAAACCCTGTCGATTACCGGTGAACTTGATTCGGTGGATTTGAATCCAACGCTTGGAACTTTTACCGGTTTCTTATTCTTCGCGCTCCTGGTTGGATTTGTTGCGGGCACTGTACCTGCGCTCCATTTTTCGAAGATCGGTCCCATTCATGCCTTAAAAGGAAAGGAGTCGCAAACAAAAAAGGGAAGCCGCTTTACGCTGCGCAAAATCGTGATCACATCTCAATTCATCTTGTCATTAGGTTTTACCATGGCCATGGTGATCATGGTGAGGCAGTATCGATACTCCACTAATTACAATTTCGGATTTGCCCAGGAAATACTCAACGTTGATCTTCAACAGGCGGATCCGCAATTAGTCAAAAATGAATTCGAAAAGCTCTCCTTTGTTTCTCTGATGTCTATGTCGTCGCACCCACTGGGAGCCGGAGATGTACCGGGGTTGTATGTGAAGCGGATTGACAGTTCAGATTCCATAGACGCGAACTTGATGGCCATCGATGAAAACTTCATAACAAACATGGGGCTGCATCTTGTGCTGGGAAGGAACTTCACCGGCGACCCCGGCGAGAACTCGCGTTTGATCATTATCAATGAAGTATTCGCAAAAAGTCTGAGCCCTGGTGACCCATCCGGGGCCATCAATCAGGTGGTAATCCTGCCCGATAAAAGGGAAGTGAGAGTGGTGGGCATTTTGAAAGATTTCCACTACGCAAGCCTTAAATCTCCTATTGGAAACTTCTTCTTCGAATTTGCTCCGCGGAATTTCCGCTATGCGAATTTTCACCTTCAATCAACCAACCAGCGCCAGGCTTTTTTGGAAATGGAAGAAGCCTGGAAACCTGTCGGCAATGGCAACAAGTTCAAAGCCGAATTCCTCGCCGACCAGGTCCGCGATGCCTACGCCTTTTACAACAGCATTGTGAAGATGTGGGGATTCATGGGATTGCTGGCCGTCACCATAGCCTGCCTGGGTCTGTTAGGCACGGTGGTGTTTACGGTAAAGTACCGGGTGAAAGAAGTGAGCATCCGGAAAGTGATGGGTGCTTCCTCAGAAAGTCTCGTGTACCTGTTATCCAAGAACTTCATTGTGCTGCTGGCCATCGCGGGTATTGTCACCATTCCATGCGTTTATTTTTTAATGGAGTTCACGTTGCAAGAGGCACAGTATTATCATGCACCCATTGGGGCTTTTGATGTTGTCATCAGCCTGGCGGTGGTGTTAGTCCTTGGGCTGACAACCATTTTCTCACAGACTTTGAAGGCCGCCAATACAAACCCGGTGGATAATCTTAGGGTGGAGTGATGCCAATAACCGGAACAGCGCTTGTATGTTTGACCAAGACTAATAAAAAAATAAGGCTTAAACGAAGTACCAACACAAGATGAAAGAGACTACAATTGATAGTCTCTTTTAGTTGGTTTCCAGATCCGATCCGGTAGTTTTAGTAACTCCACAATGCCAAAACTTCGACCGAACTTTGTCCATGGGCAAATGCGGCTGGTGTCGCTAAGAGGATCACATTTCTGTTCGACATACTCATGCCACACTCCTCCTACTTTCACATGGTGTGGACGTCTGTATTGTTTCAAAATTATTGGGATCTAAGCAGTTTGTTTCAACCGAGGGTATGCGCGTGATGCCAAAAAAGGCCCATTTTGAGTTAAAAATTAAATTTTTAAACTTTTTTAGAAAATCTTCGTTTTATTGAACAGTGTTCAATATCTTTACGTCAGAATTAAAGCCGCATGTCAATAGCAGAAAGAAAGGCCAAAGAAAAAGAAGAGATGACCAAACACATCCTGGATGGGGCTCGAAGGGTATTCCTGAAAAACGGGTATGAGCGTTCCAGCATGCGAAACATAGCGGATGAGATAAACTATAGTCCTGGGACCCTTTATTTCTATTTTAAGGATAAGGGACAAATCTTCCATAAGCTTTATGAGGAAGGCTTTCGGTTGTTATTGAGCAAAGGCAGGGTACTTGAAAATGTCGAAGATCCTTTTGAACGTCTTAAGGCAAGCGGAAAGAGTTTTATTCAATTCGCCATTGAAAACAGAGACTATTATAACCTTATGTTTTTGGTGGAAGAAACAGGCGAATACAAGAAAAAAGGCCAGAACCTGGCTGGTGAAGCCATTGAGCACTTCAGGACAACAGTTAAGGCATGTCAGGATCAGGGCCGCTTTAAGGGAATGAATACAGATTACCTGACTTTTATGATACTCTCGTCATTACACGGCATTTGTGCCCTATTCTGCAAAGACAGAACCCGAAATTTTAAAGAACATACCACGGAAGAATTGATGACACACGGATATCAGTGTTTTATTTCAGTGCTTGAAAAAGCGTAGTTTTTTTGATCGTTAATTGAACAGTGTTTAAAATTATAACAGTATTTAACATGATAATAAAATTGCCACTCTTATGCCGACGGTTACTGCCAGCGTTGCTGCTGATCGCGTCAAGTGCAGCCAACGCCCAAGAAAGCCTGACCATGTACATCAACCAGGCGCTGGAGACCAATCAGGGTATAAAACAACAGGACTTCCAGCTCGAACGAAGCCTGTTTGCTTTAAAGGAAGCCAAAGGTATGTTCATGCCATCGGTAA
>JBMOKS010000744.1:1576-5082 GCA_049324355.1 Bacteroidota bacterium | reverse complement strand
TCAAAGCTTATCTTTTTCAAGATCAGTTTGCAGTACTCGAACCTACTCATGGCGTTAATGATTTTGTTACTTTTATAACGCTGGCAGGCTAAGGCGCGGGTCAAATTTTCTTGGCTATGATGTGTATTTTATTGAAGCACTATTAATGACAAAGCCAGCGTGGACACCTTACCAATAAAATGTAAATCATTGCCAAAGTTTTTCTGGTTTTTCAGATTATAAATCATTCAACTCAATAATGATACTTCAATAATGAGACTTTAAAAAAATGCTTTAGCCTCTTATTTAAGTATTTGCTTAAATAATAAAATAGAAGTACATTTAATGAAATGATCATAATTCTTAATGAATAAAAATACGTGTATCCGTGTTTTCGCGGATGTTAACCAAATAAAGGCATGCAAAGGAAAAATTTCGGAAAATGCCAATGCCTTTGAACTGTTAGCAAGCGTACTTGAGTTGTCTGCCAATGAAGTAAGACTTAAGATTCTCTATTTACTGGAAGAAGAAGGCGAGTTGTGTCCGTGTGACCTCAGCGACATTTTAGGGATGACGGTACCTGCGATTTCTCAACATCTTCGCAAACTGAAAGACGGCAACGTGATTCAATCTAAACGTGTAGGTCAGACTATCTTTTATTCCCTGACGGATGATCATTTGAAAATCCTGAAGCCGTTCTTCCGGCATATCAATCTAAGTGGAACAAGAACTGATAAAGTTAACTCTCAATAAAGATGAATTCCGGGAAGACTGTGATAACCCAATCTACAATAACATGCCCGAAATGTGGCTTTTCCAAGGAAGAAGAAATGCCCACAGACGCATGTCAGTATTTCTATGAGTGCGAGAATTGCAAAACACTTCTAAAGCCGAAGACTGGCGATTGCTGCGTGTTTTGCACTTACGGAAACGTGAAATGTCCCCCTGTTCAACTAAGTGAGAAGTGTTGTTCTTAAATTCTGAATGAAATGATTTCAAAAGATTTGACCAAGGATTTCAAAGATTCGATCAGGGGCTTATCAGGTCACCTGAAGGCAATCGAAAAAATGGTAGATGATGACTTCCCTGATCAGACGCTGCTGCAACTCAAAGCTGTTCAGGCTGGTTTGCAAAAAGCTACCTTGATACTACTTGATGAAGTCTATCGCAAAGCGCTGGCGGAGAAGATTTCTTTCTCATGGCAAAACTGTCCTGGCAATTGCGGGTATGAGCAGAACATAGAGCAACTGCGAAGTTTGTTCCATGAAATTCAATTAGAGGAAATACCCAAAAAATTGAAAGAGGCAATGGAAATTGAGCACCACCTCAAGGAAAATTATTTACGAAAAGGCTTGGAGACCCCCTCCCTTTGAAATTTACATTTGATTATACATTATAAAAAGTTAACAGCCATGTTTAAAAAAGCAGTTTTTATTTCGGTCGTAGCCCTGGCAAGCCTGGGGGCAATGGCCTTTGAATTGAATCATTCGACAAGTTCTTGTCCATTGGAAGGAACACCAGCATGCCCGATCGTGAATTGCCCGTTGAAGGATACACCGCAATGTCCTTTCAACCAGTCGTCCCTGCCGGCTTGTTGTAAAGCAAAGAGTGAATCAGTGACGTTAAGCTTATTTAACTAACTCGATGAAGAGAACCAGTATTTTGGGCGGTGGATTGCTTGCTGCCTTGTTAAGTTCATTGTGTTGCATTACTCCTGTGCTCGCAATGATTGCTGGCACGGGAAGCATTGCCGCTTCGTTCTCCTGGCTTGAACCGGCCAGGCCATATCTTGCTGGTGTCACCATTGCAGTGCTGGGCTTTGCATGGTATCAGAAATTATTTCCAAAAAAAAATTCCCACGAATGTAGGTGCGAAACGGACGTCAGAGCATCGTTCTGGAAAACCAAAACTTTTTTAAGTATCGTTACCGCGTTTGCCATCGCAATGCTTGCATTCCCTCATTATGTGCATATTTTCTACCCACATTCTGAAAAGCAGGTGATTGCAGTGAACGACAGAGACATCAGATCCGTAGAGTTCAAAATCAATGGGATGACGTGTCAAGGATGTGCAGAGCACGTGGTGTTTGAGGTTAATAAGCTTACAGGAATCTTAAAGGCAAACGCATCTTTTGAAAATGGTAATGCCTTAGTTGAATTTGATGAAAGCAAGGTATCTCAGAGCACTATCGAATCAGCCATAAATTCTACAGGGTATAAGGTAGTCGATGTTGTGAGAACAAGGTGATGAGGTATAACGTCAGTTGTTGCGAAAACGCCCTTTTATTTTTTTGGCACCTTACGGGTTGTTATTAAAAAGCTGATGATCAGTTTTTTGGGAGGAAACCACAGGCGGGGGAAATGGCTTAATATCGCTAAGTCCCCCATCCTATAGTCAACCCGTTTTACTGATCCCACCAAAGCCGTTCAAAAATTCCGGCTACCTCCGGCACATTTTTCGGATTCTTGTCAAGTTCATCCTGAGGGTAAAGCAGCCTTCTTATGTACTCTGAAGCCACGGGCGTGCCATCATTCTTTTTTGGTATGCTGATCCAATTCGGATATTGAAAATTATGCCTTCTCATGTCTGTCCATGTTTCTTCTTCCATGGTAAACATCGCTTTCCACTTTTCGGTCATTATTTTTTCCATTGAAATAGTTGCAGATGTTTCATTCGCATATGTAGCCAGGTAGGCGGCTATTCTTGGATCAGCAGGGTCATTAACCACGAGCTCAATTTGCTCTTTCACAGCAGCATTGTGTGCAGTTGCCGCACGGGATAGATCGTTGAGGCGAAATGCAGCCTCTGCCTCAATAAAAAGCAGTTCAAAGTAAGTGGCAACCATGTGGTCTGAATCAGGCTTACCATACCATCCTTCAGGCCCAACAGCAGAAATAGGTACCTCGGCACCTGTTCCGTTTGGTTTCCCGACAAATCCTATATATGTACCAGTCTGAGAATCGTTGGGAGACCAGTAGGATTCCAATCTCGGGTCATCCTGCGACACTTGAATATCTAAAAGATTCTTGGACGCAACGATAGCCGGATCCTGCCACAAGGTATACCATCGGTTCGAAATTTGAGATGTTCCTTCATACCTCATTTTCAGATCGGTGGATGAACTTATACCTGCCGCCTTAGCCGCGTCTACGTGCGCCAACGCCCGGGTGGCACTTCCTGCGGGGTCTATTTTACTCAAGTGATTTTCATATCGTGCCCTCAATAAATGGGCAATGGTAATCCATGCGTTTACGTTGCCACCGCGAATAAAGTCCCCATCCGCCAATGGACGGAAAGAATTTTTTCCCAGGTCAACAATGGCCTCAGCGAGTAGACGCTGAATTTCAGAGTAAATGAACTCCTGACTATCATAAACAGGAAAAACATTATCGGCATTAAGCGCTTCTTTCCATGGAACTTCTCCATATACATCCGTGAGGGTGCCTAAAGCCAAAGCCGTTAATATCTTCGCCACACCCACGTAATGCCACGACCCTTCTTTTTCTGCCCGTGTAATAATATCCTTA
>JBMOKS010000744.1:0-1566 GCA_049324355.1 Bacteroidota bacterium | reverse complement strand
TAGGAATTTAGGGAACCAGAATACAGGCTTAGGAAAAGAAAGCTGAAACTATTGTTATCGATTACATATTGGTCTGCATTGATACCTGAGGTATAAAAGCCTGCAAAATGTTGGGTAAAAGTGCCCATGAAGCCTTCGCGCCTTCCCCCGAAATTATCGAATTGAGTGTACATTGCAGCCGGAAGAAGTACATTCACCGAAACATTTTCCGGGCTATTCTTACTTTTATTAATTTCCTCAAAGGTCTGATCGCAACTTACGGTCGAAAACATTCCTGACAGTATAAAGAGTATTTTCAATGTCTTTTTCATGTGTAATGAATTTTAAGGTTGTCAATTTTGACGTCTATTTGGCATTTCACTGATACTAAAATTTAACGCGGGCACCTAGTTCGAAAGATTTCGTGTTAGGAAAAACGAAATCATCAAAGCCTTGAATGTTACCAACACCGTTAGCGCTGATTTCCGGATCGTTGCCTGAATAGGCAGTTTTCAGCCATGCATTTCTTGCGGTGAATGTGATTTCAAGTTCCTGAATAAAAAATCTGTCAAGCCATGCCTTAGGCAATGAATAGCCTAAGTAGATATTCCGTAATCTCCACCATGAAGCATCTTCGATGTTATTTTCACCCACTCTACGATAAGTGTTTTGCCAAAAGGCTGGTGTTAAAGGTGCCGCGAGCGTATTGGGGCTGCCATCTGCAAATACACCGCCCCAGTTACGGGTTGCGTTTGCATTTGCATCGCTCGCTGAATAGTAGCGCTGATCGGTGATCTTTGCCAACCCGGAATAAACAAGTTGTGCGCCATACCCGTTAACAACATCTCCTCCTTGTTTACGTTCTAGCGTAAAGCCAAATTTAGCTCCTTTGTAAGTTAAGCTTGAAGATATGCCCAATATCCAATCTGGATTTATGTTACCCATGATCACCCTTTGGCTATTCCGCAGAGGCTGACCGTTGGCGTCCACGACAATAGGTGCATCCAGGTAATTGGGATCGTTCTCAGACACACCATAGCGCTTGTAAGGATAATCATAAAGTGCCCCAGGCTGTTCACCAACTTTGGCTACCACCAGGGCCTGAGCCCAGAGTTCGGTTCCACTTCCCAAAATCACCAAATCACGCCCATCTGCTATTTTTTCAACCCTACCCCGATTGCGATAAAAGTTGAAATTGGTATTCCAAATGAGGCCGTTTACTTTTATCGGATTGTTGATGGACAAAGTCATCTCAATGCCTTTATTGCTTACCGACCCAAGGTTATCCAATTTAAATGAGTATCCGGTTGCTGTAGTTACAGGCACCTGAATTATCTGATCTTCGCTGAGGCGAGAGTAATAAGAAAAATCCAAACCAATAAGGTTGTTGAAAAAAAGCGATTCAAATCCAGCTTCAATTTCTGATGTTCTTTCCGGCTTCAAATTAGGATTTCTCAAAAGTGTGCTTTGAGAAAACCTTGGTATTCCAAATATATTAGGATCGTTCTTTACATAAATGTTATTAAGGCTTTGTGTAGGTGCATCGTTTGCGCCCCTAGCCAGGGAAGTCCTTAACTTTAGGAACGA
>JBMOKS010000743.1:0-5086 GCA_049324355.1 Bacteroidota bacterium | reverse complement strand
GAACATGTCGTCGTCTTTTGCAGGATTGATCCAGTGTAGAAACTTGGTCAGGAACCTTGATAAAGGAAGTACGCTCAGCAATCTTGCCAGCGGGAGGCCATAGAAACGGTCGGGCGCGCAACGCACGTTGAAGATATGAGTATGGCAGTTGTAGATGATCATTCGTGTTGTTATGTCAGATTTCGAACAGGTGGATCAATCATCCGACTTTTCATGGGCCGCAACCTAATCGTTATCCGTTGGCGGTCGTTTGCCAGTTCCGCGTATATTCACCAACCGTGTTAGTAGCTGAAACCAGAAAGGCGCACCCTGCATGAGCAGCACCGTGGTGATGAGCCACCCTACACATGACAGCAGGAAATCACCCCATGATTTTTTAAATGGATTGTTAAAGGCGGTCCAGCCTATCGGCAATGTGCTGGACTTCAATTCCTGGTAGATTCCCGATGACCGTTGAAACAGACAATCAACTTTTTCATCGCCAACCAGGCCGGCACATGGATTCAATGCCGTGGTGTCTCCGGCGATCAATATGGCTTGCTGAACAAAAGATGCTCGCAAGGCATCATCAGCCCAAAGCGTTTTGACCACCCGAATGGCATTGATGTTCATGGCGAGCGTCACCACTAATGAGATGATAAACAGATATAACCTTACCTGTCGTTTATACCAGCCGGAAACGCGCTCCATATAACCGTTGTACCAAACTTCAATGTTTTGGCGAAGCGAGGGAATGTCTTTGGAAACTGACAGATAAGATTCTAGTAAATATTTTACATCGCTGCTCTTCATGGTGAGTACGCCATTCCTGAAGCGTTCGAAGGGATCTGTCTCTTCTACTTTCGGGGGTTTTGGGGGGTGCGTAAAAAGATCTTCACGTTTAGGATACCACTCGAGAATACTGGCTTTGCCGTCGGCATTGTATTGTACCAGCACGCGCTTGGATTCCTTGGTAACCACATCTACCAGGGCCGAAGAAAATGTAGCTGGCTCGATGTACGAAGGAAGGCTCTTCCAATTTCTCTTTGTGCCTTCAATTAGCGGATGCTGATAAATGCCATCGGCCCAGTTCTTATTTTGCTTGTCGTTGAAAACTTTGAGTATCGCATGATACAACATGGCCGCACGGCCGGTTTTAGACCACCAGGTTGTGAGGATTTCCAGCGCGCATGATACTAGCATGCTGAGCAGGAAAAAGACAAGAATGAGGGAGATTAGCAGATCAATGAAAGAGCTCATAGAATCTTTTCAGCTAAGTTAATACACTGAACCGCTCATCCCAGGTTTTTTTAAACCTGGGCGAGTAAGGATTCAGTATATTTGGGGGCCAACTATTCCTGGAGGGGAATTCTTTAAAATAGAGAGGGTCTTCTGTATCGTAGGTGGAATTCACCTCCTGCCCCCGTGTCTTTAGGATGGTTAATTTAGCCTGGATTTCGAAATAATTTCTTCCCAGGTTCTATCGGGTTCAGGTCTTACTCGTTCCGATACTATATGGGCTAACTGATCGTCTACATCTTTCATATTCAACATTCCGGCTACTCCCAACGCATGACCCAAGTGCTCAGTTTTTTTGTCGACGGTGTCGGCCAGGAAAATAACGGGAACATTTTTATTGACGGAGTTTGTGCGTATTGAGCGCACAAGTTCAAATCCCGTGATCACAGGCAGGTCAGTACCGCAGATAATTAAGTCGAAGGATTCGATTCTAGAGGTTAGGAGCCCATCCAAACCCGATTCGGTGTGAATGACAACCGGAGAGTTGTCATGCAATACTGACTTTACTTGGTCAATGACCTCTTTCTGCCTGTGGACCACAAGGATTTTCATAATCTTCTAGGGGTAAAACAATAACATTCCCTAAACCTTACACTGAAAGTTCAGTCTAATTTCAGATTCAAACTGGGAAGGGCTTTGGTGGCATATTACTGCCTTTCAAAATGTGAGTGCAAAAATCCATTTAAATGCCTTAAAATGAGGCATTTACGCAGAATATGGGTGTATTTTGGAGTAGTAAAAAACTACTATAAAATTAGTATAAAACTACCAGGGGGGATTTTGAAGGATTACTTCACCAGTCCCACTTCGTAAGCGTATTTCACCAAGCCTACCATGTTGTTGACCCCTACTTTTTCCATGATATTCACCCGGTGATTGCGAACCGTGTTTTCACTGAGGGACAACTTCTGTCCGATTTCTTTGATGGTCAACTCTTCGCACACAAGAATGACAATTTCTTTTTCGCGCTCGGAAAGTTCTGCCGGCGCAAACATAGGGCGTGTACCCACTTTTCTTTCCTTCACGTTCTTGCGAAGCACCGCAGCCACAAGGTCATTGTGATAAAAATCTTTTTCGATGATGGAGGTAATGGCATGTTCCAATTCATCGGGTTCGGTGTTCTTCAGCAAAAACGCGTGGACTCCCATCTCCATCATGTGCAGGATGTAACGATCGCTATCGTGCATCGTGAGAATGATGATCTTGACATTGGGATATTTCTCCACAATATTTTCGCATGTCTCGGCTCCGTCCATCACCGGCATCTGCAGGTCTACAATAGCCACATCGGGGACTTCGTATTTCATCAGGGTAAGAAGTTCCTTGCCGTTTTCCGCATCCTTCACTTCGCCTACCATATCAAAGGTTTGCAGGAGGTTAACCATGGCCTTCCGGAATAAGGTATGATCGTCGGCTATGTAAACTTTTAGCTTTCTTTTCATGCAGTAGTGGGTAAGGTGAGTATGGTTTTGCTTCCTTTTTTTCTTTCCTTGTCGTATTCCAGCCGTCCTCCGAGCAGGCGTGCGCGGTTCTCGATGTTGAACAGCCCCAATCCTTTCCCACTTTGCTTGTCATTCTTGTGCAGGTCGGCATCGAATCCAACGCCGTCGTCTTCTACGATAACATAGAGCTGATCTTCGTTTTGAAGGGCAACCTGGATCTCTGAAGCCTGAGCGTGTTTAATGGCGTTATTCAGCAATTCCTGAACGATCCTAAAAACCATGAGTTCTTTGTTCTTATCCAGTTTAGTATCGCCGTACTCCTGAAAATGAATGGGGATTTTCGAGGTGGACTGGAAACGTTCGCATAACTCTTTCAGGGCATGAACGAGACCGAATTTTTCTAACGTGGAGGGCATCAGGTCACGACTGATCCTTCGTACTGAAGTAATGGTATCATCCAGCATCTGTTTGGTCTGATCGATACTTTGCGGATCAGGTAACAATTTCGACATGGTAGAGACCCCTACCCGGATAGTAGACAGCATGCCGCCAATGCTGTCGTGGAGGTCGGCAGCCAGGCGTCGACGCTCAGTCTCCTGCGATTCGAGCTCGGCCTGCAGCATTTTCTGCTGGTATTCAAACTCCAATTGCTGGCGTTTGATTTGTTCCTGTATCATTTTCTTTTGATAAAAGACCATAAACAGGATGATGGAAGATGCCAGCAGTAGAATAAATACAGTAGCAATCGCAAACATGATGGCAAATTCCGAAAACGAGGGCTCCATAACCGAAAAATAGAAAAAGCGAGCCTAAATGGCTCGCTTTTCTTTGGTTAATTGAATTATTTTTTCAGGGCAATAGCGCGCGAGGGATATCCCGAGGGCGATGAAGGTATGCCGTTGTTCACCGTTACACCCGTCCACATAATGTTACCGTTGGCTTCGATCCCGGCCAGTACCATTGTTTGCTGTCCTTTGTCATTGATAGCATTTCCAAAATAAATACCTGCCGCATCTTTCTGTGCCAATATCCGCTCCAGATTTTCTTTGGTGAAAAGTATAGCCTGAGGGGCTCTGGTGTAAGTTATTTGAAAGTTTTCGATCCATTGCTGGGCTTTGTATTCATCGATCTGACCGCCGATATTCTCAATGTTATCTTCTCCTTTGGGGCAATACGGTGGGCAGGGAAAGCCAGTGTCGAATGCAATACCATTTTGTAAGACGTTCCTGTTGCTGTCAGAAGCCTTAAAAATCAATTTAGTTATTCCATCCTGCCCTAAGCCGTTAAAAATATAAACACCCTGCAGCCCCGGCAGGTTGAGCAATTCTCTTAACATTCTTCTTCCGTAAACGTGACCGAAAACATCATTGGGGTGAGCCGCCTTATAACTCTCGTTCCACGTCAATGATTTCCCATTGGTAATATCCTTACCCACGGACAGTGCATTGTTTACCTGAGCCAATGTTACTTGAGCAGCACCAGCCACTATGGCTAATACTAGCAGGGTAGATTTTACGGTACGCATATAGATAATTGTTAAAATGTGTTCACTCGTCTCGTTAACAGCAGGGCGCTGCGAATTGCATTGACTTTGTGGTGATAGTCACAGCATATCGGCAAGCCCAAAGGCTTTGATAGGAAATAAAAGGAGAGAGGGTTTTAAAGGGGTCTAGGAGTAATGGGCACCAATCGAATTTAACTTTCCTTTGAAGTTTGTTTGGGAGGCTTCTGGGTGAATCTGAAAATGAGCCTGGGTCAGCCGGTGACGCCACGTAGCAAAAAGCATTGAGATTAGGCCTAAAAAAGGGGTTTTTCGTCCATAAAGTGGCGAATGCGAAATGAGAAAAGCATTTTGGGCATAGTAAAAAAGTACTATCAAATTAGTACAAATTTACTAGTGTCAATTTTTGAAAATCTGGGGCGAAGAGGATGGTGGAGGTGGAAGAATATCGCGTTTTGCGAACTTTGGCAGCGCTAAATATAAGCATTATTAAGATAACGTAGGATGGGTTAGATCGATGCAAAATCCTTTTGCTCCTGAAAATGAATTCAGCCTGATCATTTTATAATACATTTTAACGTCAATAAGGGATTCGAGCTATAAACCAGGTTTCTCCGGTAAACTACGCTTTTGTAGGAACCAGATTCTTAAGATCGTAATAAAGTCCAATGAATACAATCAAGTGTTCGACGATACTGAGTGCGTTGTGAAATGTCCAATATGTTAAAAGATCGTTCTTCAAGACATTGATCAGGTAAGAAGTAAAAGCAAAAAGAAAAAAAGTGCCGGCGTGAAAAATAATGAACGCGGAATTAAACCAAAACATAGGCAAATGTTGGATATGCTGAGCCGGCATCTCCACCAT
>JBMOKS010000742.1:1942-5136 GCA_049324355.1 Bacteroidota bacterium | reverse complement strand
AAGTCGGCCTGCCCGAGCGTTACATATCTATGGTAGGGATTGCTGAGGGCTTGCGCAGAGGTGACAGAACCTTTTTCGCCGCTATAATAAGCCGAGCCCAGGATCGCGAGGCCAGCGCTGGTGCCGCCTACGGTAACTTTTTTTGTATTCAATAAATAGTTAATTGCATCTTCGGTAATGGTGTTCTTCCAGTAGTTCACATAGTTCCACTGATCGCCACCGGCGATAAACAGGGCCTCAGCATTACGGATCTTATCAGCCACACTGGCGAGTTCGGCCTTGGTCCTGCTATCGATAATAATAGTTTCAACCGAATTAACGGGCACCATATCATACATATACTGGTTGTAGCCATCGGCGCCACTGGAACGGATCACGACCACATCGCCTCCGGCAGCACGTTGTAAAAACCATTCAATGGCCACATCCACGTCGGTGCTACCGCCCATCAGTAACAGTCCGCCTACAGCGCTGGCGGTTACATCGGCCCCATCGCCAGTTAAATAAGTTACCACCCCCGTTGGAGGTTTGGCCGCGGCACCAGGCCTGTTTTTCGAAGCTTCTACTGCTTTTTTATCGGGTTCAATCAAATTGTTTTCCTGCGCACACCCCCATAGGGCGACGAAGGAGATGAGAAGAATAACAGCAACGTGAGAAACACGATCAACGGAAATGCAGGCATGCAGTGTGAGTTTGCGCGTCATAGGTTTAGGTTTAGGATGATGAATACTAAATATATAGAAGACTTTGAAATAAATCCATATGCTGGACACTAAACGTACCGATGACGAGCTGTTTTTGAAATAGCAGCTTGATTGACACGGAAGGTAAGTTACCGTAACCCCTGCATGAAATGTTTAATTAGGATTAGCATATTTACTGGCCGGTGGCCCATGTCTTTTGAATCTTGGCTTTGTCATCTTCGGTGAAGTCAATGATCGCGTATCTCTCCATTTTCACAATTTCTACCTCATCCAGTATGTCAACAATGTTTTCGTATTTGGCCTTATCGTGCGGCTTGATCAGCACCATGATCTTCGGATTTGCTTTGCGCTTTTCTAACAACAGCTTTCTGACTCCGTTTCGGGAATAGTTTGTGGTCTTCGGAATATCATCAAGGCCCATCCACCAATACAGCTTGTTATTCTCCGCAAGTACGAGGTTCAAGATCCTCTCATCGTTGACCGGAGTCGGTGGGCTGGTCTTATCCGGCATGTCGATCCTTAAAATGTTGGATTTCAAAAATGTAGTGGTGAGAATAAAAAAAGTTAGTAGCAAGAATGCGAGGTCCACCATCGGTGTCATATCCATTTTGGTGGTTAATTTTTTCGCGCGCACTTTCCGACCTGAGTGTGCGGCGGCGTTGGTTTGGGTAATTTCAGCCATTGACAATAGATTTAGGTGTTTACCTGACAGATGCTGACGAGCGTACGTTTCCATAATTTCTTTTGCAGATTTCGCAGTTAGGGGTTCGAGAGGCATGCACCATCAGTCATACACATTAGTCACTCGTGAAATGAAAAAGCAGTTAGTTTGAAATTTTTTAAAAATCTTGGATAATTCTGGCATCTCTTCGTAGGTTTACAACTTCAAAATGAATAAGAGCGGCAGCAATAGGGTCATCAAACAGCACAGCAGGTCCGGAAACGTAATGTTTCAAAACCTGGTCTTTGTGGCGCTTTTTCTGTTATCGCTCTTCGGCAACGTGCCTGAATCCAAGGCCGATGCGCCACTGGCATCCGGAAAACAATCGCGTTTAGAGTCGGGTAGGCACAATGGACCGTTTCATGACGTCGGCTTTCCGTTGGATTCGAAAGGCAATTTGCCCGGTGAAGCGCCCAATGAAAATGACACGGAAAAGGAAACCGATGACGAAGATGCGAAAGAATTTTGGCATCGATGCATCAGTCATAAAACTGTCGCCAGCAATTCAGTAGAGCGGTCAGCACTGCATTCCCCGCAGTTGTTTCAAATTTACCAGTGTGTTTCCCTTTTCATTCTCTACCATTCCTGGAAAAGTTACCTGAGCTAATCTCTTCCTCTGGGGTTCTCTGATCCCCCCGCCAGCGCTTTCCTGAACGCCAGGTTACGAGGCGATTCCCATTTTTTGTCACTATTGTTAACAAAACTTTTTTATGAAGAGAATTTCAATTCTCGTTTTTGCAACGTCGCTATTTATTTTGCCAAGCTGTCAAAATAATCACACTGAAGATCATGATGATCGGAAATTCATAGTTACCAGTCCGATAAGAACAGACACGGTAGTTTACAACGAATACGTATGTCAAATACATTCCATTCAACATATAGAGCTGCGTGCTCTTGAGAAAGGATACCTGCAGCATATCTATGTAGACGAGGGCCAGTCGGTCAAGCAAGGCCAGCTCATGTTTCAGATCATGCCCATGATCTATGAGGCTGAGGCTCAAAAAGCCGAGGCCGAAGTCAAGTTTGCCGAGATCGAATACCAGAATACAAAAAGTCTGGCCGACAGCAACATTGTATCGCCAAACGAACTTGCCCTGAGCAAAGCGCGGCTTGACAAAGCAAAGGCCGAAGTTGCTTTAGCACAAGCGCATTTAGGATTCACACGAATTCGCGCGCCTTTTAATGGAATAATGGACCGCTTTCACGTGAGGCTTGGTAGTATTGTGGATGAAGGTGAACTCCTCACAACCCTTGCCGACAACAGCAGGATGTGGGTGTATTTCAATGTTCCGGAAGCCGAATACCTCGATTATGTTGCCAGGTCGAAAGCGCAAAATGGTCTTAAAGTGAAGCTCCAGATGGCAAACAACAAATTGTTTGGGCACGATGGCATCGTTGAAACCATTGAAGCCGATTTTAATAACGAAACTGGAAACATAGCATTCAGGGCAACCTTCCCCAACCCCGATGGAATGTTGCGGCATGGTGAAACAGGAAATATACTGATGCCTTCTTACTTCGATGATGCGATGCTGATACCGCAAAAGGCCACTTTTGAGATCCTCGATAAGAAATTCGTTTTTGTTGTCGATGAAAAGGGCGTGGTGCAGGCCAGGCAGATCACCGTGGGCAGAGAGATGCCACACTTGTATGAAGTGGTTGACGGAATAACCCTGAACGACAAGATACTCGTTGAGGGATTACGAAAAGTCAAGAGCAATCAGCAGATCAAATACAATTTTGTGGATCAGCATCGCATCCTGGCT
>JBMOKS010000742.1:0-1917 GCA_049324355.1 Bacteroidota bacterium | reverse complement strand
CAGTTGGTTCAGTTACACGCCGAATAAAAAAATCAAGAAACCATGTTTAGCAAGTTTATACAACGACCGGTACTGGCGATTGCGATATCTGTTGCTATTATTTTTCTGGGAATATTGGCAACCAATACACTGCCCATTTCGCAGTTTCCTCAAATAGCGCCACCGCGTGTAAATATTTTCATCGCCTATCCCGGCTCGAGCGCAAAAGTGTTGGTTGAGTCGACCCTCATACCACTCGAAAGGGCCATCAACGGCGTGCAGGGCATGCAATATATTATTTCGGATGCCACCAGTGCCGGGGAAGCAACCGTGCAGATTGTCTTCGAACCAGGCACCGATCCTAATGCAGCTGTGGTGAACGTGAAAACCAGAGTAGACCAGGTGATGAACAACCTTCCGCCACTCGTGCAACGCGAAGGCGTTATCATCACGCCTATTCAACCCAGCATGTTGATGTATGTGAACCTATACAGCACCGACAAGAACGCAGATGAAAAGTTTTTATATAACTACGCCAATGTTCATATCCTGCCCGAACTTCAGCGCATCAGCGGAATGGGCCGCGCACAAATTCTCGGTAGCAGGCAGTACGCTATGCGTATTTGGCTAAAACCCGACCGCATGAGGGCTTACAACATTTCCACTGAAGAAGTGATGGAGGCTATCAACGAACAAAGCGTTATTGGCAGGCCTGGCAGAATTGGTCAGGCATCAGGAAAAACACCGCAGTCGCTTGAATATGTTTTAACCTATAAAGGGAGATTCAACAAACCAGAAGAATATGACAACATCATCGTAAGGGCAAATGCAGAAGGAGAAATTCTGAAGCTCAAAGATGTGGCCGAGGTTGAGTTGGGCAGCGAATTCTTCGATATTTATTCCAATAAAGATGGGTATCCCGCCGCATCTATCGTATTGAAACAAAATTTCGGAAGCAACGCCAGCAAAGTTATCGATGGCGTAAAAGAAAAATTAGCAGAACTCGAGAAGGATTTCCCTCCGGGCATGGACTATGAGATCAACTATGATGTTTCAAAATTTGTAAACGCCTCCGTCGACAAAGTGGTACACACCCTGGTTGAGGCCTTTATTCTTGTGGCGTTGGTTGTTTTCCTGTTCCTGGGAGACTGGCGATCAACCCTTATTCCGACGCTTGCCGTTCCCGTCTCACTCATCGGTGCCTTTGTATTTATGCAAATGTTTGGACTCACCATAAATCTGATCACCCTTTTCGCGCTTGTGCTGGCGATCGGTATTGTGGTAGACAACGCCATTGTTGTGGTTGAAGCGGTGCACACGAAAATGGAACAGGAACACTTGTCGCCGTACCATGCAGTGAAAAAAGTGCTTGGTGAAATCAGCGGGGCGATCATCGCCATTACGTTGATCATGACTGCGGTGTTCGTGCCGGTGGCTTTCATGACCGGCCCGGTGGGTATATTCTACCGGGAATTTTCCATTACCATGGCAACTTCCATTGTTCTTTCCGGTGTAGTAGCACTCACCCTCACACCGGTACTTTGCGCGATGATCCTGAAAAATCCTCATGGACGCCCCAAAAGAAAATCGCCGGTTGACAAGTTTATCAGCTGGTTCAATAAAAGGTTTGAAAAGCTCACCGACAGGTATGCGGCCTTACTCACCGTAATTGTAAACCGGAGAGTAGTCACATTCGGTATTCTCATCTTATTTGGCATCGGCATCTTCGCCATTGATAAAACATTGCCGGCAGGATTTATACCCAACGAAGACCAGGGCATGATCTACGCTATTATTCAAACCCCGCCGGGCAGCACACTGGAAAGGACAAACGATATTTCGAAAAAGCTGCTCGAAATAGCCGAAGAGGTAGAAGGCATACAATCGGTTTCGTCTCTCGCGGGATACGAGATCCTGACTGAAGGCCGCGGGTCGAAT
>JBMOKS010000741.1:0-5151 GCA_049324355.1 Bacteroidota bacterium | reverse complement strand
GAGATAAAACTGCTGGCGGCATCCACCCTGATGCAGAAACTCAAAGCGCGCGAGATCGCCAAACTGGCCGAGGTTGTCAAGAACGATCCGCTCAAGACCGCGATTGCCAAGAGGGCTTTGGGACTTTAAAGAAAGTACGACATGCTGAAGTTGGACAAGCAGGGAGCGCAAAATTTAAAAACGGTGGTGGTGTATTCCGCGTTGGGCCTCGGCACCGCCACAGGTCTTTTCCTGGTTGCGCGGCATTTTTACAAAAAGACACTAGAGAACAGGTCGCAAAAACACAGCCTCGAAGAGGGCGACCCCTCTACGTTTGCCAAGCAGCTTAAGATGGCTTTTGAGAACGACAATTACTTCGGTGTGGGAACCAATGAGAAGCTGGTCAAAAAAGTCTTTGAAGAAATACCGAGCAAAAGCATCTACGGCAAAGTTCAACGGGAGTATTTCAGGCTGTACGGCAAGAACCTGAATGCGGATTTGGAAAATGAACTTGACAGCGAGGAATACAACGAGCTGATCAGGATTTTGAATGCGAAGAAATAGCAGAAACAAAAGGATGGGGATCATGCGAGCGAAGGGAGGAACAGCGGTAAAGAAGGCGGGATCAAACAAAGCTGTAAGACAACCGCCGAAGAGTGTTAAGCCTGGGAAAATATTTGTGTACGCGCTGGCACTGGCGGCGCTGGGTGGGGGTGGCTACCTGGCATTTAACAGGATCAAACGAATAATGAGCAAAAGCCGGAGCGGATCTTCAGAGGCAGACACCATTGTCATCAACAACAATGTAGGTCCTCCGGGAGGAATGCCGATCGAAACAAGTTCCAGGAGGATTGCCGCAGGCGATTCATTTCCATTAAAGCGCGGCAGCCGGGGCGCAAGAGTAACAGCACTTCAAAAGGCGCTTGCCCGGACTGATTCGTCAGTAGAGGTCGATGGGCAGTTCGGCCCGGCTACGGCAAGCGCACTGAAGGCTGCAGGTTATTCTAATGTGGTTGATGAGGCGACATTTAAGCGTATTGTCGGACCGTCAAGCAGCGCCCTGGTCGTGGTGTTTAATCCCGCCGACATTGCCGTGCGACTTTATCGCGCGGCGCAAAGCAGGAATTTACAGATGGTGCTTTCCGTTCTTGGCGAGATAAAGTCGGTGGATGAATATGCTGCTGTGAACGAGTACTACAAGAAACAGAGCTTTATCATCGCCAGGACCATTGTCACGGATCTGCTGGAGTATGCTTTCAAATATGATCAAAAAGGCAAAGATCAAATTCGAAGTGAATTCTTACGGATCGGGTTGAAAGTTAATTCTACGGGAACGTGGAGCCTTCAGGGCATACGGCTCTACAACGATCTGATCACCTTACGCGAAACCATTGTGATCGATGCCAGGAATAACCGCATACCCGTGCGGCGAAATACTATCCTGGGAGAAGAACTGGAACAGACTAACGGCATGACCTGGTTTAAGTCTATTGACAATAGCATTCTAAAAGTGCCCACGCAGGACGTGAAGTATAGCTGAAACAAACAAATCAAAGGAAAGTAGATGGCAAAGTTTGAGGATTTCGCGGGCAAGCTCCTGCGATTGGAGGGAGGGTATGTGAATCATCCGCTGGACAAGGGAGGGCCTACAAAATACGGAGTGATCCTTACGGTCTGGCAAGAACACGGATACGACAAAGACGGAGACGGAGATATTGACGCCGAGGATATCAAGAGACTGAGTGAGGCAGACGCACGCTACATCGCCAAGAAAATATTCTGGGATTTCTTTCAGGCGGACTTTATCCTTAATCAATCAGTCGCGGAGTTCATTGTCGATTGGGGCTATCACTCCGGAAGGAAGACGGTGGTAAAAATAGTCCAGCGCATTTTGCATGCCAATCAAGATGGCATTGTAGAACCCCAGACAATAACGGCGATCAACTGCGCGGATCAGCACAAACTTTTTGAGACGCTAAAGGTTGAGCGCAAAGTGTTCTTAAACAACATCATCAAAAGAAACCCGAACCAGATCGTATTCTATGACGGATGGATAAATCGAGTGAACTCATTCGGATTCGTCCCCATGAATGGCCGATAACAAATCAGGAAAAAACAAAACCATGCTGTCACGCATCAAAGGAATATTGAGAGGTCTCAATTACAAGCTTTACACCAGGCCCTATCAACTCAACATCGTGGGCCTGCGAAGCAAAAGTGTTCAGTCGAATTCGTTTGATGACGAGATCCATGTATTTTATACCACTCCGGAAGGCAAATGGAATTATCATGTTTACCCTGCCACGACCGATCCCGGCACCTTCTGGCTTAATAATCCATCGTATCCGCAAGGCACAGCCATACTTGCCCAAGGACAGTATATCGATGCCTATTCATTGGGAAAGCACAGAGGACTTTACGAGGCAATGGTGCAAGTAAAACCGGTTACAGTGATCCGCGACTATGACCGCGATGCCGTATTGGATTTCGACAATGGAACCAAGGAAACTGGAAATTTTGGAATAAACATTCACCGTGCGGAAAGCAAAGGATCGACCAAGGTTATCAACAAATATTCCGCAGGCTGCCAGGTTTTCAAAAACGCACGCGACTTTGAAGCGTTCATAAAACTTTGCAAACATCACGCCGCCTTGTATGGAAATACGTTCAGCTACACCTTGATTGATTTCAGAGCCTTGCGACGCATCACATTAAAACGAGTCGTCACGGCGACAACAATTTTGGCAACAATGGCGCTGGGCTGGATACTAACGGAAAAATTCAGAGAACTATGAGTGTACCGAAACCTCCTTTTCACTCCGTAATTGAAGAATTGCTTTACAACATTTATTTAAAGCTACCGGACATGACCTATCTCACCGAAAGCGATATTAACACACTGGCCAAGCTCAATGCGATTATCCTCGATGGAGACCTCTTAACAGCGAATGATGTAACAAACGCCATCAACACGCTGAAAGGGAACGTACCCGCTTCCGGTGACACGCTTGAGAAATTGTACAACATTATTCAGGGGCTTAATTTTTTAAAGCAAGAGGACATAGACACTTTAGCGGAGATCAACGCGATTATAACCGATGCCGATCTGGCCAGAACCAGTGACATAAGCGCCTTGCTGGATAGCGTTCCGGACGCTGGTAATACGCTCCATAAACTCTTCACCTTGATAGGAGGAAAACAAGATATTCTTGGCACTGCTTTTCCGAATACCTTGTTTGTCTCGCCTGTTGGCAACGACCTTACGGCCACGAAGGGAGATTTTTCCAAGCCGTTTACACCACAGGGTGCTGCCTTGGCTGCGGCTGTGGGTGATACCATGTCATTTCTTCCGGGGGATTACACCATCAATTCGAACATCGCAAAGAACGGGGTTGCTTACACAACCTACGGCGACAAGGTGAAGATCACGGTGAACCAGGCAAATTCCATTCTATTCAATTTTGATTCCCTCACGGACTCAGCCCTTGATGTGACCGTTACCGGGGATTTTGATTTTGAATTGAGCGGAAACGGAGTGTGCATATTTGACTTCAAAACCGGCAGCACCAAACGCAATTACAACATCAAATGGCTCAATGCTCATCAGTCCGGTGGCGCGGTGTTTATGAAGATGCCGACCCGGGGAATATCGACAGGCATCTTTGAAGGGAATATCGACATGGAAACGGATGCGATTTTACCCGCCATTCAATGCAGAAATTCGGAAGAGACGGAAGGAGCCGGAGTTTTCAGGCTTCAGATCCATAACAAGTCAACGGCGTCACAAGCGATCTCTCCCTGGTTTTCAGGCTTTATGTTCACCGTGTCTTATCAGGCTGCCACTTACGGACTATTTGCCGCACCATTGAATGCCGGAAGTGACAAGAACGAATACATTTTAAACTTAAAGCAGGGTGGCCCATGCACCACAGTGCTCGGTTCAGGAAATTATAGTCTGACAGTGGATGGCGGAACAATCCAGTTGTTTAACGGAAGCAGCTTAAATATAAAAGGGAAATTTAGTAATTGTATCCTGAGCGCTGGGCCGCAGACAGTTTCAAATATTATCGCCGACGCCAACGCGGTGACGATCATCAACGATCAGGTGCAAATTTTAAAACTTGACGGCGTTTGGAGAAATTGTTCATACAGCAAGACTTCCCAAAACCTTTGTATTCTCGCGGGCCAGTTTTACGACATTCAGTTTAACACTTCGGTGGGAATACTAAAACTGACCGGTTATGTTAGGCTGCTCAATACCACATCGCTCACGGTAAACGCTAACGAATATCTCGAGGTCACCGGCAAGCTGGTAGGTTCCGCGTTACAGATCATACTTCTGAATCAGAGATCGCCGGTAGTTATCAGTGGGTTTATTAAACAGCTCGGAGAATTTTCGCCTGTATTAAAATCATCGGGTGGCGGCGCGACACATTTGGTGTCTTTAAAAAACGCTGTGCTTGAAGCCGGTGCATCTGCCAGCGGCATACAAATCGACGCTCCGGATGGATTGGATTTGAAGATGTATGGATTAAGTTATTGTAACAAGGGGATTGCGGGAACTGGGGCTATTAAATACCTGGTGGGAAGAGCCCAGGATTTTGTTGTTGAAATTGAAACTGTGGTTGACAATATTTGAGATGTCATTTTCTGCAATTTCCTTGCTGTAGTTGTGATTTGCTCTTAACGGAGACGACCTACAAAGGTCAAATACCCATACAGTTGTTAATATCCTGACAAACCGTTATTTTTTATTTCGATTTCGCATAAAAGCACCCATGGTCGAAGTGTGTTGATGCCATCCATGTGCCAACTGGTATGCGGAAGAAGCTAGAAAAACCCTGGCTCAACATGGCTGTCCACATATCTTCAGTACAGAACGAGGCAGTTAACTTACCAGTGACGCGTTCTCCTCTGTTCTGCGATAAAACAAAGTCAGATCAGCTTATCCTAACAAAGGGTAAAAGAAGACCCAAGATATGAAGGACAAGCCCAGTGACATTTTTCCGAAGGAGCGGCGAGGTGAAATCTGATTATGACAATTAGCAATGATATATGAGTCAAGACAAACCAACCTCCGAACAAAACCAAACTAATGAGCCTACTGTATCTCTTGAACGACAAGAGATCCTTGACTTAATCAAGGAGATAGGTGAACAGGAACGTCACTTC
>JBMOKS010000740.1:0-5166 GCA_049324355.1 Bacteroidota bacterium | reverse complement strand
CTCTAAACCGGCCCATACCTTTTGGGGCATTCAACCCGGTAGCCCATTCCATGGCTATGATTTTACCATCAGGAGATAGTTTACTGATAAAGCCCTTCCCGTCTTTTTCGTTTGACTTACCATCGATATTGGAAACGTATAAGAGGTTGGCCTTGCTATCGAACAAAACAGACTCGGGCACTCTAAACACGCTATCGGTAGACCATTTGAGTTTTAGACTTTGCGCCTGTATAGCTTGAGCCATTATCGCCATCAATACAATCGAAAAGAAGATTGGTTTTTTCATAAAGAGGTGGGTTGAAATGAAACTAAAATTAATCAATCCCTCAGACTTCAACACTAGCCGCATCGAATCAGCTCACCGGCGCCAGCGAGCGCCAGTTCTTGATGGTTCCCAACAGGTAGCACAGTCCGGTGATCAGGGAGACGAGCGAAAAGTACAACATCCTGACAGGGTATTGTGGCATATTCACGATCATCACGATGTCGGCCAATGCGCCGAGTCCCCGCAGCGTGTAGATTGCGGAGATAAAAATCAGCACACCTTTTATGCCGGGCAGCCTTTTCATGCGGTGGGCGCCAGAAAGTGCATAAAGTCCGAACAAAGCAAACACCAGGGTGATGAACAACGTGAGAAGATCGGGAATGAACGAGCCAGACTCGTCCATGGAAGCCATCTCTTCTCCGGCGCCGAAATATCGGTAGCCGTCGGCACCCCACAAGATCACGATCAGGTGCAGCAGGGCCACGGCGAAACTCAACATCGCCGCTGCGGTCAGTAAATTTTTTCCAGTGTTCATTACTTATTTTCTTTTTATTGTAGGGCGAGCAGCACAAAAACTATATTGGCAATGATGTAAGCAACCACCACGATCCGGGAAGTTACGCGGTTGACCTTTAATGCAAAATCTGTTTTGCCGATGTCATGATACTTTAGCGCGACAGCCGAGATCAGAAGCGTGGCAAAAATGGCAAAGAAGGTCATGGCATGCAACGTATCAACTAGTGTGAACGTGGTTGACTCGGGTAATAACGAATCAATGATATATTTGTTACCAACAGCAGCAAACAAACCACCGACCGGTAGACCAAACCGGGGCTCGAGCTCTGAAGGGTGGGGGGTAAAGCTGATGATGGCGATCAGAAAAGCAATGTACATGCCGATGAATATCTTGGCGAACAAACCCCACGCGTTTCTTTCGATCTCAATGTCAATCATGAATTGCGAGAAGGTGGATGACTCACGACCCTCGCGTGAATCGCCGAACCCCGTCTCGTAGTGATTTTCAGTCTGCAACACCGTGAAGTTGGAGATCGTCCAACCGTCGATGGCCTCTTTATCGTCGATCTTGCTTCCGGCGATATCGGGTTGGAATACCAGTGTACTTTTATCGAACAACGTATTTTCAATTTGTACTTTCAGGCGCTGTTTATCGAAAGGAAAATCTTCAACATTCCAGCTTTCTTTCATGGTACACTTCATTTTCATGATCACCCAGGCTTTTCCATCCAAAGAATCTACGATGATCTCAGGAGGTTCAATGGTCTTGGCATTGGGAATATCCAGTTGTTTCGAAAAATCGAACTCGGGGTTGTCGTGCAGGAACCATAACCAGAAACGGATCGTGTATTCTTTTTCGTGGAAGTTGATATCGTGAATGCTGATCACAAAGGCGCCTACCTTCACGGTATCGGGAGCTTCCACCGTGGCCGTATCTGCTTGACTTTTTGCCTGCACGTAACACAGCAGAAAAACAAGGGCGAGGAGGTGAGTTTTTTTCATGAGCACTAAAAACTCACCAAAAGTATGGTTTTTGTGTTATCCAAAGAAGCCGGCAAATGTTCGGAACTTTGAGAAAGCTGTACTAATTTCAGCGCAAAATTAAAGCTATGTATACCGGACTACTCCATACTCACTCTTATCTGCGCTATTTCATCCTGGTGATGCTGATCGTAGTGATCGTAAGATCGCTCCTTGGTTTCATCAACAAGAAGCCTTACACGGGGCTCGACAACAGATTGGGTCTGTTTCTTTTCATCCTGACACACACCCAGCTTCTGGTAGGTATTGTCCTCTTTTTTGTGAGTCCGTTCGTACAGTTTTCAAGCGCGGCCATGAAGACGGTCTCTACACGGTACTGGCTGGTGGAACATAACACGGCCATGCTGATTGCGATCGTGCTGATCACCCTGGCGCGTACAACGTCGAAAAAAATGTCAGCCGGTCCGGCGAAACATAAGCGTATGTTCATCTTCAACGCCCTGGCGCTAGCCATCATTCTGGTGACCATTTATCTGAGCGGAAGAAAGATCATCTAACAAAAAGAACAGTTTCTGTCGACAAACCGGGTCCTGGCCCGGTTTTTCTGTTTATCACATTCGGGTTAATATTTTAACTTTACCTTCACTAAAACTAATCCCGCATGAGAGCATCTATACTTGTTCTTTTAGTTGTCTTGTTTTCGCTCTTCGTCTCGTTTGTTTCGGTTCAGGCCCAAAACCTATCGGGCCGGTACGAACTGGTGAAAATGGATAAAACGGTCAACACCTTTCACCACGAAGCCGCACCTGTTATTTCGCCAGACGGGAATACGCTGTATTTCTTCGTGATGAATCACCCCGAGAACACGTTGGGAAAAGACGATACGCAAGACATCTGGATGTCTAAAAAAGATGCCAACGGCACCTGGAGCCCTGCCGAACACTTGCGCAGCCCATTCAACATTCACCCTTATAACCAATTATTTACGGTCTTTGAAGATGGCAGTCTATTCATCAAAGGAGGCCGTTCAAAAGGAGAGAAGGGTTTTTCTATGGTCAATGGAGGTTCCTTACAAGAGCTCGACGTGCAAGATTTCAAAAATATGAATAAGGGACGCTTTTATGGTGCAACGATGTCGGCCGATAAAAAACATATGATCATTTATTTTAGTGAAAAAGCCGGTAGCATATCGAGCGACTTGTATGCAAGTCATGCGCAACCTGATGGATCATGGTCGCGCCCGCAACTGCTTAAGATCTCCTCGCCCCTTGATGATGTGGGCCCGTTTATCGACCCCAATCAAAAAGTATTGTATTTCGCCAGCGCCCGTCAGGCCCTCGGACGCCAGGGGCAAACGGATATCTACAAGACCAACAGACTGGACGACACCTGGAACAACTGGTCTGCGCCTGTAAACGTTGGGAAACCCATCAACACCAGCGGCGAAGATTTTTATTTTACAGTCGACAGATCGGGTAATGTTATCACCAGCCGCGCCAACAAAGCTATGGAAGGAGCACAGCTCGATCTTTACATGCTTGTTCCCAAAACGATCAGGATCAATCTAAATGGCATGGTTTTGAACCAGAAAACTAACGAACCGTTGCAGGCGAATGTTGAAGTGAAGCCGAAAGAGAAAGATCCGGTAAAACTCCGAACCACGGCCTCCGGAAAATACGAGACGAAATTGCCCGAAGTAGCCGAGTTTACGGTTGCCGCCAGCGCCGAAGGCTTTAACGCTAAAGATGAAACAGTGAAAGTTCCGTTGCTGAACAACGACACCACGCTCACGGTAGACATTCTTTTAATGCCCCGCCCAAAGCAGCTCATGCTGACCGGAAATGTTTACAACAAGAAAACCGATCAGCTCATCACAGCGAAACTCGACATCGCTTTGAAAGGCGATAAAAAAGTGGATCTGAAGAACGAGGCCGCAGGCGGAAAATATGAACAAGCCATACCGAAAATCGGATGGTATATGATCACGGCCACCTCCGAAGGTTTTTTGAATACAACAGACAGTGTGTGGATCAACGATCCCGATGTAACACCGGTTATCAAAGACCTGTATTTGCAGCCTATCGAAGTGGGGGTCACGGTGAGATTGAAGAATATTTATTTCGATTTCGATAAGACCACGTTGAAAAAAGAATCGTTCGTCGAGCTTAACAAAGTGGTTGATTTTCTTAAAGAAAATTCGTCTGTAGAAATTGAGATCTCTGGACATACCGACAATAAGGGTTCTGACGACTACAATATAAATTTGTCGCAGGGCCGTTCGCAGGCTGTGGTGGATTATCTCATCAGTCAAGGCATAGAAAGTTTTAGGCTTACAGCTCACGGTTACGGCGAGACTAAACCCATCGATACCAACGATTCCGATGCGGGCAGGGCTAATAACAGGCGGGTTGAGTTTACCGTGTTAAAGAAATAATGACGTAGACATTTAGTGCTTATGGAATCTGCTATCTATGCTTTGTTGGGAACGGTGGTCGGCGGAATGATATCGTTTTTATTGCAACGACAACGTTTGGTGCATGAACGTAAACTCAAACAGGAGGAATATAAAACAGAGTTCATGGCCGAACATACTGCCAAACATTTCTTAAGTCATAAATCCTATACTGATCGATCGTTTGAAACATTGCAAAAACACCTGGGCGGATTTGAGGACAATGAACTCAGAAAAATCTTGGTTCGAGCTGGTGCTATTAGAACTTTCCGCGAAGACGGATCGGAATGGTGGCGACTGCTCTCAAGGATGGACGAATATATTGAAAGTAAAAAACAGAGTTGATCGCTAGGGTCGATCAATGAACATGATAAACCGATAGGTAATCTTTGATCATTCGTAGGGTTTCATCTACCGTTTTAGCAACCATTACTTTGTAAGTTCCGATATTCTTGAAAAACCGGATGGTAATTTCATCCTGGTCGAGCAGTATAACCTTTTTGTTTGCCTTGATCGCCAATGCTACTTCAGACGCGGTGCCGGCGGCCATTCCGATAACCACGATGATGTGACTGGACAGAACGTTAATGATGTTCCGGCCGCTGCCCATACCGGTCAGGATTTTGATATCGGCGTTATCGGAAGCATTTACGGCATTGTCGTTGGGCAATACGCCGATGGTGAGGCCATCTTCTTCGTGGGCCCCTTTCATAGCGGCATCCATCACGCCAAAGCTGCGACCGCCGGTGAGTACAACCCAGCCTTCTTTGGCTACCGCTCTACCCAATTCAAATGCTATTTCATTTTCTTCCGGAGTTGCATTTTCTCCGGGCCCCATAATACCAACAATAGTCTTTGCCATAAAAATTAATATGCAATACGCGCTAATTTAAACACGGTGACACGATATACAAGCGGTTTTGTTTCTAAAATTCATGCTCGCAATCGGCAC
>JBMOKS010000739.1:3420-5186 GCA_049324355.1 Bacteroidota bacterium | reverse complement strand
GTATTGCGTTTACGACAACGTGAGTCCGATTCCAAACAAAAGCACGAACAACAGCGTTGACAATGCCATTTGTTTTAAGTAAGGATCAAGTTCATCTGAAGGTTTGCGGCTCACAGCGAAACCTATTCTGATCAGCAATGGCGTACTAAGCAAGAACAACAATTGCCAGGGCGACGAATAAGTAAGGAGCGTATAGATCACGGCCGACATTAACCCGGCCAGCAACAAGAACCAGTGATAGCGAACGGCGTTATCTCTGCCGATCCTTACCGGAATCGAAAATTTTCCAGCTTTTCTGTCTGATTCAATGTCACGAATGTTATTGATGTTGAGCACGGCTATCGAAAAAAGTCCACAACTTAGCGCCGGCATGAGTTCGAGCCACGATACTGTCTTGGTAAACAGGTAATACGACCCCATCACCCCCACCAATCCGAAAAAGATCAACACAGAAATATCGCCGAGCCCTACATATCCGTAAGGTTTTTTTCCAACGGTATAGGCAATAGCGGCAAGAATGCTGAGCACGCCGAGCCCAAAGAAAAATAAAATGGCATTCCAGTTCAAACCAAAAGACACTACTAGCAATGAAATACCACTGACCAGGCAAAGTAATACCAGAATGATGACGGCGATCTTCATTTGCGCTGCAGTGATAGCTCCCGACTGCACGGCACGCATTGGGCCTTTACGGTCGGCGCTATCGGCTCCGTGAATGGAATCGCCATAGTCGTTGGCCAAATTAGAGAGTACCTGAAGAAAAATAGTTGTGAGAATGCAGAGTGCAAAAATATCCCAGCGGAATGCGCCAGCCGATGATGCTAAAAAACCTCCCATGGCGATACAGGAGAGGGCTAAAGGAAGGGTTCTCAGTCTAAAAGCTTTGATCCAGGTTTGTGTGTTACTCACGGTTTATTTTGTCTATGATTTCCTGATCTAACGGATTCTTCTTACTGTTAAAGAAAGCTACAAATTCTCCATTCTTGTCGATGAGAAACTTGCAGAAATTCCAGCTGGGCGTCTCTCCCGATTTCTCCTTCAGCCACTGATACAGCGGATGTCTACCCCTGCCTTTCACCTCGACCTTCTCAAACATCTGAAAAGTTACGCCATAATTCTTTTGACAGAAATTATTGATCTCCTGGTTCGAGCCGGGTTCCTGCCATAAAAAGTCGTTGGAAGGGAAACCCAACACCACGACTTTATCGCTGTAATTTTCATGCAATTTCTGCAGGTCGGCGTACTGTGGCGTATACGCGCATTTAGACGCGGTGTTTACGATCAATAATTTTTTGCCTTTGTACCTGGAGAAATCAATGACTTTGCCATCCAATGATCGGATCTTAAAATCGTAGATCGATTGAGCATTTTGTCCTTTCGCCAAGGATCCGAAAAATAGAGAAGCTAACCCCATAGCACATGCCTGTAATAACACCTTAGAGTTCATCGATGATTTTCTTATCCAACGGGCCTACTTGTGCCGAAAAGAACTTCACGGAACCATCTTTCTTCACGAGGTATTTGCAGAAATTCCAGGTTGGTTCGTTGCCTGTTTTTTCTTTCAGCCACTGATACAATGCGTGCTGATCCTCACCTTTCACCGAGATCTTTTCAAACATCTGGAACTTCACACCATAATTTTTCTGGCAGAACTGTGCAATCTCCAGGTTCGTACCGGGCTCCTGTGCACCGAAGTTGTTAGCCGGAAAACCCAGCACAATCACTTTGTCTCCAAAATCTTCGTGCAATTTTTCCAGGTCAACATA
>JBMOKS010000739.1:0-3410 GCA_049324355.1 Bacteroidota bacterium | reverse complement strand
CCGAACTTGGAAGCCACGTTAACGATCAACAGGTTTTTGCCTCTGTATTGTGAGAAATCGATCTCTTTGCCGTCGAGAGAGTTGATCTTAAGCTCGTAGATAGAGCCGGTTGTAGTGATTGCCATAACAATGAACAGTAAAATTGTTGTTTTCATAACCCTATATATGGTAATACAGATTTAACACGTAAAATGTTCTGCAAATTTCTGCTATAGAACCGATTCAAGCAACCCGGTAGCCAACGAGTGTTACATCCTTTCGGGAACCTCAATGCCCAACAAGTGCATAGCTCGTTTAATGGCATCGGCCACAGTCTTTGATAAAGCTACCCTGAACTTCAATTTGTGCTGATCGGCTTCGTTGAAGATCGGTATGCTTTGATAGAATTGATTGTATTCTTTGGCCAGTTCATACACGAAATTGGCAATCACAGCCGGTGAATGTTCACGCGCTGCTTCCTTAACTTTATTCTCGAACGAATTCAACGACATCAACACCTCGCGTTCGGCGGCCTCGAGCGATGCCACCACATCCAGATCACTTCTGTTAACAACAATACCCAAACTCCCGGCCTTGCGACAAATGGAACGGATACGGGCGTGCGTATATTGAACAAAAGGGCCGGTAAAGCCCTGGAGCTGAATAGACTCGGCGGGATCGAACAACATCCGTTTTTTTGGATCGACTTTCACCAGGAAAAATTTTAAAGCACCCAGGCCGATCATATTAAATAGTTTGTGCGCGTCTTCAGCGCTCACACCCTCGAGTTTACCCAACGCACGCGTTTGACGCTCGGCTTCTTGCACCATTTCTAAGATAAGGTCGTCGGCATCAACGACAGTTCCCTCGCGCGATTTCATTTTCCCCGTAGGGAGGTCCACCATGCCATATGAAAGATGGTAACATTGTTTCGCCCATTCGTAACCCAACTTGGCCAAAATCAGGAACAATACTTTGAAGTGATACTCCTGTTCGTTGCCAACCGTGTAGATCTGTCCTTCGATCTTCGGAAAATCTCTGAACCGCAGAATCGCCGTGCCGATGTCCTGTGTCATGTACACCGATGTGCCATCAGAGCGCAGTAAGACTTTCTGATCCAGTCCATCTGCTGTGAGGTCTACCCACACTGAACCATCTTCTTTTTGAAGGAATACCCCCTGCTTCAAACCCTTCATCACTTCCTCTTTGCCGAGCAAGTAGGTTTCTGATTCGTAGTAGAGTTTTTCGAAGTCAACGCCCATCTTTTGATAGGTTTCGTTGAAGCCTTCATACACCCAGCCGTTCATGGTCCGCCACAGTTCCACGATCTCAGCATCTTTTTGTTCCCATCTGCGCAGCATTTCAGAAGCGAGTTGCATGATCGGCGCTTGCTTCTCCGCTTCTTCCTGGGTTGCGCCTTTTTCCATCAGCGCTTTGATCTGGGCTTTGTAAGCCTTATCAAATTCAACGTAGTATTTTCCAACCAGGTGGTCGCCCTTGATCCCACTCGAACGAGGTGTTTCGCCATCGCCAAACAGCGTCCACGCGGCCATGGATTTACAAATGTGAATGCCACGGTCGTTGATGATCTGCACTTTGTGTACGTTATAGCCGTTGGCTTTAAATATCTCTGCCACGCTCCATCCTAGAAAGTTGTTTCTGAGGTGGCCCAGGTGCAATGGTTTATTGGTATTGGGCGACGAGTATTCAACCATGATCTCCTGTCCGTTTGACGGAAGCTGGCCGTAAGAGGGATGATCGTAGATCGTCTGTAATACAGTTACCCAAACTTTATCATGCAATACAAGGTTTAGAAAGCCTTTCACCACATTGAAACGGCTAATGATGCCGCTGTTGTCCACGAGATATTCACCCACCATGCGAGCGGTTTCTTCGGGACCTTTTTTTGAGATTTTGGTCAACGGGAAACACACCAGTGTGTGCGAACCTTCAAACTCTTTGTTCGTGGGCTGCAATTGAAAATTTTCGAGTTGCTGATCGAACAACCCGAAGATTGCTTTTTGTATTTCTGCTCGAAGAAGTAAATCGAGATTCATTCGGCTTAGCAAGTTATGGCTCTAACACCAATGGTTTACATGGCTGCAAGCTACAGGCTACAAGCTGCAAGCCGAAGAGCTTGAAACCTCGGCTCTGTATTCTGAAGCCAAACTTTTTTAAATGATTTACGGCGCGACAAGTAACGCCTAGCCAGCAGCAATCAAAGAGACTTGAAGCCTGTAGCTTGAAGCCTGAGGCCTGGCCTCTCAACTCAGAAACCGCAGTAGCGTAGTCAACTACCATTCTAAAATGTAAGCAAACATTAGTGGCGCCACAATGGTGGCATCAGACTCAATGATATACTTCGGCGTTTCGATGCTCAGTTTTCCCCAGGTGATCTTTTCGTTGGGCACGGCACCGGAATAGGAGCCGTAGCTCGTGGTTGAATCACTGATCTGGCAGAAGTAGCTCCAGAACGGCACGTTGTCGCGCTCCAGATCCTGATGCAGCATGGGCACCACACAGATCGGAAAATCGCCGGCAATTCCGCCACCGATCTGAAAGAAACCAATGCCGTCTTTGCCGGAGTTTTTAGTATACCAGTCGGCCAGCCACACCATGTATTCGATTCCTGATTTCATGGTGCTGGCTTTCAATTCGCCTGTTACACAATACGAAGCGAAGATGTTGCCCATGGTAGAGTCTTCCCAGCCGGGTACGACCATCGGCATGTTCTTCTTCGCAGCAGCAATCATCCACGAATTTTTCGGATCGATCTCATAATATTGTTCGAGCTCTCCACTGTTCAACAAGCGGAACATAAACTCATGTGGGAACAATCGCTCGCCCTTGTCTTCGGCATCTTTCCAAACCTTAAAAAGATGTTTCTGCAATCTGCGGAATGCTTCTTCTTCGGGTATACAGGTATCAGTTACGCGATTAAGATGGTTTTGCAAAAGGTCCCACTCCTGCTCGGGCGTCAGATCACGGTAGTTGGGAATGCGCCTGTAGTGCGAATGGGCCACCAGGTTCATGATATCTTCTTCGAGGTTGGCCCCGGTACAGGAAATGATATGTACTTTATCCTGACGGATCATATCCGAAAGGCTGATCCCCAACTCGCCCGTGCTCATAGCTCCGGCGAGTGTTACCATCATTTTTTTTCCGTCGGCAATGTGTTTTTTATATCCCTTTGCCGCATCTACAAGCGCTGCGGCGTTAAAATGCAAATAGTTTTTTTCGATGAAAGATGAAATCGGTCTGTTTTGGCTCATGGCTGATGTGCTGAAATTTCGGGCGAAAATACGGAAAAATCGGTTATTCCCTCCAATGCACTTTGCGAACCCCGGAAACCGGGTTTACAGACGAAGAAACAACTTTTTTGCGTTATCTTGGTGTATTGTCTTTTCATGAAATACGCCACGGCCGCATTA
>JBMOKS010000738.1:0-5209 GCA_049324355.1 Bacteroidota bacterium | reverse complement strand
CTTGTCTTGGAGCTTGCACTTATCTCACTTACAGGATTTTTATACAACGCAGATTTTTTATTCAGCATATGTTGCTGTTGCTGCTCACGCTCTATGGATTATACCTGATCAAAATTTATATTCTGCTTACATTTTTGCCCGCTGCGATTTTATGGGTGGCCATGATGAATTTCGTGAAGATCAGAGTGCCGGCTTTGAAAATTCTGATTGCCCCGTTTGTCATCACGGCAGCCATCGTGCTGGCTTATGTGGCCATGATCAAAGCCGGAGAAGAGAATCCGAAATATTCCATTAAAAAATTAGCGGAGACTGCAACGGTCACGGCTTACGACATCCGTTACTGGACAGGCAAAGAAGCGGGCTCGGGATATACGCTGGGTGAACTTGACGGGTCGTTTAATTCCATGTTGAGACTCACGCCGCAAGCCATCAATGTTTCGTTGTTCAGGCCCTATCTGTGGGAAGTGAAAAATCCATTGATGTTACTCTCAGCGCTCGAAAGCTTGGCATTTTTTTTTGGCGTCATGTACCTTCTCATCAGGCGCAACCGGTTTGTGTTTACTTCGCTGACCAATCCCAATATTTTGTTTGGAATTATTTTTTCGCTCACATTCGCGTTTGCCGTAGGAGTGTCTACTTACAATTTCGGCACGCTGATGCGATACAAGATCCCAATGCTGCCGGTCTTCGTGGTAGCGCTTATCATGATCAACGACTACGCAAAAAGCCGCAATACGTTGGTTGAGTTTGAAACGACCGAGTAGTGCTCCTGTACGAATCTTTGGCCATGCTGTCCCATCGCATGACGAATTTTTTCGTTGGCGATCAGTTGCTGGAAAGCTAAGAACCACTCTTCGTCGGTTGTGCACAAATATCCGTTTTTTCCATGCTCGATGATGTCGGTATTCACACCCACTGGCGAGGCAATGGTGGGTATGCCGAGAGCCAGATACTGTAAGGCTTTGAATCCACATTTCCCTCGCGACCAGATATCGTCTGAAAGAGGCATGATGCCGATGTCGATTTTCATCAGATCTTCCCCTTCCTGGTTTTTATTCCAGGGAATGAACCTTACCGTTTTCAGTCCAAGGTCCGGCTGTTTATTGGCAATGATGATAATTTCGAGGTTATTGTACTCAGACTCCAGGCGATGCAATACGTTTTTGATCAACGACAGGTAGGCCAGTGTAGAATGTGAGCCGGTCCAGCCGATAACAACTTTCGATCTTGCTTCCCGGGCAGGATACACATGAGGGTTGTGCAGCGACTCAGTGTCGATCGTGGTTGGATTGTAAATCACTTGCGAATTAAATCGCCTGGCGTATTCGCATAAAAAATGGTTACCACAACTCACCTTATAACTCCATCGACAAATAGACGACACCTTTGTGTGCCATTTGATCCAGGCCACCCACCGGTTTTCTTCCGAGGTGTTGGGCAACCAGATCGCATCGTCGAAGTCATAAATGATTTTTCTTTTGAGAATTTTCGCTGCGATCCATTCCCAAATTGGTGGCCCCAGCGGAGCCGCTTCGCGGTGGATGAACACAAAATCAAATCGCTGCAACCGGGAAAGCATAAAAAAACGGCGGCAATACCCCCCCAACAAGCCGAAAATCTTTTGAATGACATGGCCTTCCTTATATAAGGCGCTCCATGCTTTGGCCGACCAGAACGTCTGGACTTCTATTTGGTAGGGTTGCTTGCGCAATAGCTCGAAATATTGCTCGAACCTGAATCGCTGCGAAGGAGATTCCCCGGTAGGATATGGGCAAATAAAGAGTATGGATACGGGTTTTTTCTGCATTTTTGCTATTACAGTCTACTGCTATGGCCGACAAAGGTGAATTCTATTTTGAAATAAAACCTAAAAATACTTTCAGCTTCAATTTCAATGAGCTAAAGGATTATAAGGAGCTTTTTTATTTTTTCACCTGGCGCGATGTAAAAGTAAAATATAAGCAAACGGTTTTAGGATTTTTATGGGCCATTCTTCAGCCTCTGCTGATGACACTCATTTTTACTTTCCTTTTTAACCGGTCTATGCACCTGCCTTCTGACGGCATGCATTACTCCGTGTTCGTTTTTTCGGGCCTCATCCTGTGGACAGTCTTTTCGTCGGGTATCACCAACGCCGGCAACAGCATGGTGAGTAATGCCCAGATCATCAAGAAAATTTATTTTCCGAGGCTTATTATTCCCATTTCGTCAATACTTGTTTCGGTGTTTGATTTTTTAATGGGTTTTTTGGTTTTTATTGCGATACTCATCTTTTACCAACAGCCAGTGGATATTCTGCTGGCCCTGGTGATGTGGCCGGCGGCGCTGGTGCTAACGGTGATCGGCACACTCGGGCCCGGTTGCCTGCTGGCTGCCCTGACTGTAAAATACAGGGATTTCCGATACGTTATTCCATTTCTGGTGCAAGCGCTTTTGTTCATCACCCCGGTGATCTACCCGGTATCCATGATCAAGGTCGGATGGATCAAAAACATTCTTGCGCTGAATCCCATGTTTGCCGCAATAACAATTTTTAGAACCCCGCTTGCCGTCAATCCACCAGAGCCGATATTGATCTATATTAGCATCTTTTCTGCCCTCTTTTTTTTATTCGCGGGTTTAATTTATTTCAGGCGTACAGAAATGTACTTTGCAGACATAGCCTAGGCCATGAAGCCGATATTAGAAATACAGAACGTTTCCAAGAAGTTCAGCATCAGTCATCATGGGGAGCCATACCTGAGCTTCCGCGACAGACTCGTAGGATTGTTTAAAGTCGGTGGCGTGCAACGTGAGGATTTTTGGGCGTTGCGCGACGTTAGCTTTAATGTTGAAGTTGGAGAATCGGTGGGCATCATTGGCAGGAATGGTGCTGGCAAGTCTACGCTCTTAAAAATACTCTCGAAGATCACACCGCCCACGCATGGACGCATTAATGGCCGAGGCCGGGTGGCCAGTCTGCTGGAGGTAGGGACAGGCTTTCACATGGAGCTTACCGGCAAAGAAAACATCTATATGAATGGCTCGATCCTGGGCATGAAAAAAGCAGAGATCAACAATAAGTTCGACGAGATCGTAGAGTTTTCGGGCACAGAGAAATTTTTGGATACACCTTTAAAACATTATTCGAGCGGCATGCAACTGCGCCTGGCGTTTGCGGTAGCCGCACATTTGGAGCCCGAAATACTCATCATCGACGAAGTATTGGCGGTGGGTGATGCCGAATTCCAGAAAAAGTGCCTTGGCAAAATGGAAGACGTCACGCGCCACGGCCGCACCATCTTGTTTGTAAGCCACAACATGGGTGCTGTGAGTAAACTTTGTAACAAAGCCATACTCTTGCGTGAAGGCCGGCTCGTTGCTCAGGGTGCCACCAATGATGTTATTGCCGAATACAGTGGCGACGTGCAGGATGACTCCCTCATCAGGTTTGATCATCCGGTGATTCGCACCTTGCAAGTAACAATAGAAAACTCCAATTTGAATCTCGAAGTAGGGTATCAATCCGCTCACAATAACCCGCTGCACATAGGCTTTGTGATCTCCGATCAGTTTGGCAACAAAGTTTGCGGATCAAACCCCAAACTTGCCGAGCAGGCGTTGCCGCGCTCAGTTGCAAAAGCAGGCGTGATAAAAGCCATTATTAAAAACCCCAAACTCAACGACGGGGTATATAAATTTTCATTGTGGGCAGGTGATGGCTACAGTGACTTCTTTCATGCAGAAGATTGCCTTTCTATTAAGGTAGAAAATATGATCAACCGGAAGATCAGAGCCGAAGCATCTATGATCGGATCGGTAATTCCGGAAGTAAATTGGATATTTGAGGAGGCTTAAGCGATACGTTTGCAAAATCATTACATACATACAGAAGTCATTCACAATCTCAATGCCCCACGCGCGGTCGTACCTTTTGTCATGGACCTGGTTCAACCTCGAAGCGTGCTGGATGTGGGCTGTGGCCTCGGAACATGGCTCAAGGCCTTTGAAGAATGTGGCGTGAAAGACTTCAAAGGAGTGGATGGCGCCTACGTGAATAAAACCCTCTTACGGATACCACAAGAAAGATTTTACGCTCATGACCTGACACAAGCGATGGATCTTGGTCGAAAATTCGATCTGGTGATGACACTGGAGGTTGCCGAGCATCTGGAAAAAGAACTCGCCGATCAGTTTGTAAAAACTTTGGTCGGCCACGGTGATTTGATCTTGTTTTCTGCCGCAGTGCCGGGCCAGGGCGGCCAGCACCACGTAAACGAAGCCTGGTTGTCGCAGTGGGTAAAAATATTTTCGAAGCACGACTTTATTCTTTACGATGTGCTGAGGCCCAAGATCTGGAACAACAATGCAATCGAAGTCTGGTACAAGCAGAACATCGTTATGTTTTGCAAACGGGGCCATCATCTCGAAGAAAGATTAAAGAAAGAATCCACACCTTATATCGACATCGTTCATCCTGATCTCTTTGCCTTCTATCGCGAGCAGGCAGAAAGGGCAGCTCATTATGAACAGGGTAAACTGGGAATTCAATTGGCGTGGAAATCGTTGATTAGCGCTGTGAAGGAGAAATTTAGATGATATGCCAGCAGTTTCAGTGATCATGCCGGTGTATAACGCCGAAAGTTTTTTGCAAGAAGCAATCGAAAGCATTCTAACGCAATCATTCCGCGACTTTGAATTCCTGATTTTCAACGACGGCTCAACAGATAATTCAAAGCAGATCATCCAATCAATTTCCGATCCGCGCATAAAGCTGTTCGATTCCGATATCAACCAGGGGTATGTCAGCCTTTTGAATAAAGGAATAGACCTCGCTCACGGAAAATATATCGCTCGAATGGATGCCGATGATATTGCACATCCGCACAGGCTCCAAAAGCAATTTGACAAACTCGAACAACACCCGGATCATGTCATCTGTGGCACCCGCTTTACCACGGTGGGCTCAAACCAGGTGACAGCTCTGCCACTGGAAGACGACGATATCAAATTGAAAATGTTGTACATCACGCCGTTTTGCCATCCTTCGGTAATGATCCGCGCCGCCGTGCTGAAAGACCATCAACTAAGGTATGAGCACGACTACATGCCTGCCGAAGATTATCAGCTTTGGGTGACGCTTTCAGATTATGGAAAGTTTTGTAACCTGTCTGAGAGTCTTATGCACTACCGCGTGCATCATAACAATATCAGTATGAAGGAACGCTCG
>JBMOKS010000737.1:0-5234 GCA_049324355.1 Bacteroidota bacterium | reverse complement strand
TTCAAGGCCATGATGGAAAGCAATCCACAAATGAAAGCTCAGATGGAGAGAATGATGGGCGCCATGCAAGGCGGGTCTTTGCTTCCGTCGGGCTGGACCATGAAGATCAAAAATCAAAACACGGTGTCGAAAATGGATGGCGGTATGATGGACGGCACCGAATTTTTATTCCTAGCTGACAAAGGGCAGTCGTACGTTCTCGATCGCGCCAACAAAACATTTTCGGTGGTGCAAGAACCCGGCGCCTCATCAACACCTACGGAGGCGAACACCAAGGTCACCAAAACTTCGGAGACCGCCACAATACTCGGTCACGTATGCACAAAATACATTATTGAAACCACGGTAAACAATAAACCACTCACCCAAAACGTGTGGGCCACCAAAGACATCAATGTCGACATGAAAGCATGGGCTAAACAGCGCATGGGCAAGCACGGCGATCATTTTTATTTCGATAAGATCGACGGCGTTCCCTTAAAAATGGAAATGAAATCACCGGAAGGAACCATGATCATGGAGGCAACGTCTATCAAAAAAGAATCACTGAACAGTGCAGACTTTGTTATCCCTTCAGATTTTAAAGAAGTGCCTATGATGATGGGACGATAGAACAACCCTTGTCTCAGCAAAATCAAGAGGCTGCCGGTATGCGAGGCAGCCTTTTGATTTTTAAATCACTTAGTTATCGTGAAAATCAATTTCGTTGACATCTGCAGAAGGGTGCTCGTTTAAGGCAATCTCCTGGTTGGAATCCCTTTCTGTAAAATAGGTTCATTGTAAACACTATCACACGTCGTAAACACCATCACACCTTTTCTTTGCAACTCTCTTGCTCGGTATATTCCGCCAGAATGCATCGGTAACGATTTAGGTCTGCGTGAGAACAATGAAAGACAAGTTCAGTATGCAAATGCATAATCAGCAACGGTAAAGGAAGTGTTAGAATTCAATTGTAATTGGATTGACCTTATTGTCAGAAATTGACAGTGAAAATTTTTAAGGCAAACAATTATGAATTCAAACTTCAGCTCATCCCGGTGGGGAATCGCCTCCGCCCTTGTCGTGCCTGGCATCGCCAGATACGTTGCAGGAAAACGAATTAAAGGCATTTTGTCTTTTTTTGTTATTTCTTTTCTGTCGTCTCATGTGGTTGAAGCACAACCGAACTACAAATTCCTGCTCAATAATTCCGGTGTTAGGGTTACTGAAGGCACGGTAGTTTTTCATAGAAGAGCTACCGTGGATTTGTTGGAGCTATATGCGCCCATAGTAGATGGTCATGCTGACGAGGCCGGCGCTGCGATCTTGCCGAAAGGTGATCATTTAACTTATTTCGATATCCTCAAACTTAGTGACGACGGTTATGTAGAAATAAAAGTTTACGATTTCGATGAAAGCCGCTGGGCTAAGGGTAATCTCATTTATGGTGCAAGAAGCCACACAACGGGACGAAATTTTAAACCAGACTCCTGGGACGCGTCGAATGAATTTAAGCATTGGGATAAATTCGGACATCAGATCCCAATAGAAAGCACAAAAACTAAGTTTCTCTCTCAGTTTGAGAAGATGGGCTCTCTTAATTGCATATCTCGACCTCCTTACTATGTATTTAATGAGGAGAATATAGAAATGGCAAAATATTTGACAGTCGGCGTACACATCATTTATATGATGGCATTGGCGGCCAATGCTTTTGATCCCAACGGGAACAATGTTGATAACTGGCACCGATTCATTGGAGCAGCCGCAGTTGCGAGTTGGCTTGTTGCAAGTCAAGCGATATCGTTTTTATATAGCATGGATGCGACAGCCTTGGTGTACGACCAGCCAAGCATATGGGAAGCTTTTAAACAATGGGCAAACGCCTTCTATGTGGACGGCGGCGAATTGTGCAGCCCTCCCATTCCCATTCCATCGCCTGTTCCCCTTGTGGTGATGGAGGTCACAGTTCATAACTGTATTTTTTACGAAGCAAAAGTTCCAGGGCTGCCCATGATACAAGGAGATCAGCTTTTTGAAAAGGAGGAAATAGTTTTTTTGCCTCAGCCCACTGGCTTTAGGAAAATTGACCTTACCGACTTTACTGACTCAGATCGATGGATATTGCCCGAAGATTTCGGTATAAAATTAGAGGAAGCAGTAGCCCGGCAAATTCCCGACTTTCCCGTACCCAACATCCTGCTGCTTCCTACTTTCAGCAGTGAAACAGAGATCAAAAAAATAAGATTTACGATTCCTCAAACTGGCCGCCTTACCGTGATAGGTGAGCGGCAGAAAATGAAACTCCTACGGCAAGATATGGAAACAGATGAGTTTAGTATCAAAATTATGGCTATCGATGCACTGCAGGTAGAGAAGAGTGATGCGAGTGAGCCGCTACACTACGATATGTATGCCTTTGTGGGCAATCCCGACTATCAATTTGATCTTGATGTGAGTCCGGAGGGGCCGTTCTTAGTGCATTTTGGGTTTGCAGTCGCACCTGGCTTCCCAGAACAAGAGCCGGAGATAATCTTGCGGCAAAAGACGATTACCGATGAAGCTGATGAAATACTGACCGGGGAACACAACGATCGTTACAACTGGCGCTTGTATCCCAACCCAGCGAAAGGCATGCTTCATGTTCGGTTTGATCTTAATGAAAGATCGGAGATTAACTTAAGACTTACAGACATTAGGGGTAACATTGTTTATGAAGATCAACTACAACTGGATGCCGGGATGCATCCGAAAATAATTGATGTTCAAGGAGCTTCGCCGGGATTATATGTGCTCCAAGTTAGGACCCAGGGGCATGAACGATCGGTTAAAATCCTTATGGAGTGATGTCATCAAGAAAAATTAGGATCGAATAATTACAAGAAGAGGAAGACTCTGCCTTTTTCGCAAGTCAGGCAAAAACTATTTGCCTTCGTAAATTTTTGCATTGGCGCTTGAAGAGACAGAAGCGTAACCGGTATGCATTTCAAAGACCGCAGAACTAAACCTTCGCTTGGAATACCTTTTTTCAGGCAGAATTGACGACGATGAAAGATCCGCTGAAATAGTTTTCACGGATTGTGTGCTCAGATGTTTTTTTCCTTCATAAGGGTGAAAGATCTGAGCAACGTATTGGCATAGAATTCAATTTTCACGAGAACATCGATATTCCCACTAAATGCGTTTTCTACTGCGGCAATTTCTTCTTGAGAAATGTTGTTTGGATGAGATTTTACATTCTTAAGAAACGTTTCGAATCTATCGGTGAAAAACAAGATCATAATGCCAAACAATTTATAGTAAAAGTCAAGTAAGTACTTGTATTCAAGTTAGCATCGGCTGATTTTGGATATTCCCGTTCATTATAAAATTTATTTTCATAAAAGAAATCATGAATTTATTTGTTAAGATCTTTTCAATTAAAACTATTCTTGTTTGTGCTGTCGTTATTCCGCAGCCTAGGTCGACGCAAGCACAATTGTTATACAGATATATTTCAGACCCGCATGGTGTTGAAGTTCGTGATAACACAATGATTTTTCAGAGAAGTTCTACTTTGGATCTTATGGAACTATACGCGCCTATGGGAGGAAGTCATGCCGGTAAGGGGAGCGCTTCCACAGGCCCGACAATGGACGATCATTCTACTTCTTATATCGATGGGCTGAAACTTAGCGAGGGTGGTTATATTAAAATAAGGGTTTATGATTTTGACGAAGAACTTTGGGCAAAGGGTAATATAATTTACGGCGCAGTAAGCAAAACGTCGGGACGAAATTTTGACCTCGGATGCTGGGACGTATCGGACGAGTTTTACCATTGGGACGAATTGGGAGGGGATAGGGTTTTTCTGCCGAGTACAAACATAAAATTTCTTTCGCAGTATGAGACACTGGGTTCCGTGTGCTCTGTTTCAAAGATGAAAACTTTTTTTCGCATGCTGGAGGCAGCTTTTACTGTACACCATTTGGTTACTTATCTTGTTAACAGCCAGCATATCCCGAGCAGTGCCATAGTCGCCCAATTTTTACTAGCCGGTCAGATCATGTCAGTCCTCTACCAGGTCTATGAGAGCATACTGGAGTATCACTGGCCAAACTCGTCATTGGAGTTGTCGGCATTGATTGATGATCTGGTAAAGCAAAATCCTCTGATGAAATCCATATCCACTTGTGAATTTCCAAGACCTATAGTGTTGGTAGAAATAATCGTTCACGACTATATATTTTATGAAGCGAAGATTCCCGGGCTGCCACCTATAGTTGGCAACCGGCTTTTTGAAAAGAATAATTTAAATTTTCTGCCCAAACCAGCAGGTTTTAAAAAGGTTGATTTTACCGATGTTGCCGAATCCGACCATTGGATCATGCCGGGTGATTATCAATTAATACCAGGTGAAGCAAAGTTCCGGCAAATACCCGGTTTTCCCGTACCCGATGTTTTGCTGCTTCCGACCTTCGAAAGGGATGCAGACTTCAAAAGAGTAAGATTTAAGATACCCGAAACAGGCAGACTTACAGTGATAGGTGAGCGAGAGACGATGAAAATTCTTCATCAAAATGTTAAAATGGAAGGGAATGTTAGAGAGTTTGATATTGAAATCATTGCCCTGAACGCCATGGAGGTGAAGAAAAAAGGGTTAAGCGAGCCACTACCATACGACATGTACGCCTTTGTGGGCCAGCCTGGCTATCAGTTTGACCTTGATGTAAGTGCAGAAGGACCGTTCTTGATACATTTTGGATTTGAGGAAGCATCGAACTTTCCGGGGCACGAACCGGAAATAATCTTGCGCCAAAAGGTTGTACCCGATGAAACAGACAAAATAACGGCAGGGGAACGAATCGATCATGCCCACGCGCGTGTGTACCCCAATCCGACGAATGGTATGTTTCAGGTTCTGTTTCACCTCGAGGAAAGTTCTGCCGTTAACATCGTACTTAACGATATCATGGGGCGGGTAATTTATCAAGAAGAAATGAAGCTAACTGCCGGAATGCATTCCAAAGCCCTTTACGTTCAAACCTCGCCCGGGCCACATTTGCTTCATGTTAAAATAGGGAAAAACAAACAGTCGGTAAAAATATTATTTGATTGATCCACCCGGTCATTCTTGTAAAATCGTATTGGTGTAAAAACGAAAGGAGGTCACCCGACAGGGCAACCTCCTTGCTCTTACGCCAGTTCCATTTCGTGAAACTCCTTTGCCAGTTGCTGTTGTACTTCGTATGGTACGTTCATAAACTCCGAGA
>JBMOKS010000736.1:0-5234 GCA_049324355.1 Bacteroidota bacterium | reverse complement strand
CGTGGCCCTTGGGATTGAAATTAATACATCCGCATATTCGCACTACGGTGATCAAAGATTTTTACTGGAGCCGCGAAGGTCAGAATTGGAAAGAGAAAAATGTGCCGCTTGGGCAAGGTATGGTTGATTTTAAATTGTATTTCGACCTGATTCGCGAGCATCAGATCAAAGGCCCCATCAGCATGCATTTCGAATATGCGCTAGGCGGCGCCGAACAGGGTTCGAAAACACTTTCAGTGAAACCATCGGAGATAAAAGCAGCTATGCGCAAAGATCTCTTGATGCTGAAGTCGTGGCTCTGATATTTTGATATAGGTATAACATTTTTTAGTTTATTTCAGGAAATCCGTCACGCCGCCGAATGATCAATCCCCATCTGAACATCTTGAAGGTTGATGGATCGCCCGCCCGGCACGCAAATCCAAATAGGCTTTGTTTGATTGCTTCGCCATGGAATCGCAGCTCGGCTTTATTGTCTTGCTGTGCTGATCAATGATCTCGCAAGAGCGATTCATCGTTCTGTCGCTGCCATCGTCAAGGTCCCTTTCTGCCAGAATGAGTTTTATCCAGGTGAGGATCAAAGTTGCAATCTTCCATGCCCGCTTTTTGAAGGCCGCTGAAGAGATTGATCAAAAAGGCCCCCGGCCACCCGCAGATTTTTATTCAGTCAGGCGAAGGTTGGTTACCGTTTCCTCTTGAGGGGAACCGAAATTGGTTATGCCAATTGGTCAGCAAATTGATTACCTTTGGCTCTTTTAATACACCAAATTCAAGTTGACGTGTACGCTGAGAAGGATCGCGAACTGATTGATAAGTTGCTTGCAGCTGATTCCAAGACAGTGAACCATGCACTAACGGCCATCTATCATTATCACTTTAAGCAAGTTAGAAAGTTTGTTCTTGCCAATAGTGGCACAGAAGAGGATGCGAGAGACATTTTTCAGGAGGGCATCATGAACTTTTATTTCAATCTGATTTCTAACAAATTCAGGGAAAAGTCGGCCATTTCAACGTACGTTTTTTCGATCTGCAGGAACTTATGGTTTCAGCGGTTGCGAAAAAAAACGCCTTCGGCAATTTTGCCGGAAAACATCATGGAGCATGCGCAGGAACCTGCGGAAATAAATTCGACAGGTCTGTCGGAGCTTCTCAACGAGATAAAAGGAGAATGCAAGCAGCTGCTCACTGGTTTTTACTACGATGGGAAATCAATGAAAGAATTAATGATCGAATTTTCGCTGGGCAGCGAACAGGCCGCGAAAAACAAAAAACTTCGTTGTATGGAATTTCTTGTTCGCAAGATAAAGGAAAAAGGTCTTAGCATAGAGAGTTTTTATCTATGAACCATAGTGACGATATTGAATTATTCGATAATTATCTGAAGGGCCTTTTGGACAAAGCCTCTCTGGAAGCTTTTGAGCAAAGGGTTGCAACCGATAGCAACTTCAAGCGGGATCTTGAAGACTACATCGCAGCGGTGAAAGTGATTAAGACCGCCGGCGCCGGGCAACACATAAGATCCGTAATGGCTAAAAACGCGAAGACCGTGCGCCTGCGCTATATCACGGGACTCTCGATCGCTGCCAGCATTGCTATTGTTATCGCATTCATCGTATGGCCTTCCGGTGAGCCGTCCCATGAAAAATTGTTTGATGCATACTTTCAGCCGTATCCCAGCATAGCGACATCGAGGTCGGCGTCGGAAGACATAACCGGCACCGTATATGAGCAATACACGACAGGCAATTACACGAAAGCTATTGAACTCCTGAAACAGGTACCAGTAAAAAGCGACACTTTGTATTTTTATTCAGGCATATCGAGCCTTTGTCTCAAAAACACTCGTGATGCCCTGGAGGCTTTGAATTCCGTCGACGAGAATTCTGTTTTTTATCAACAGGTCGCCTGGTATTGCGGTCTTGCGTATTTACTTGCGGGCGAACGGGAAAATGCCAAGCGTACTTTGGCAAGTATCGGACCGTTGGAGTATAAATACAAAGAAGCACAGTCTATTCTTGCTTCTCTATAATTTGTTTCCTTCGCCTTATCATGAAAAATAGAATTAGCATCAGTGTTACCGCGACGGAAAGAGACGCATAGGTGGTTGGCCTAGTCAAAAAAGAAGCATGCCGTAAGGGCTCGTCATCTCCAAGAATATAAAATGAATCCCAGTAGTACGGAGCGGACGTAATGTTGTCTGCATGATGCAGGAGGAACTTCATCTTTGCTTGTCTTAGTGCTTCGCTCTTGGGCAAATTGTCTTTAAGCCCTTCATAGAAATACTTCATAATGATTGGGGCGGTAGCGTCAGAAACTTCCCAGCGACTGAGTAAAACACTGTTCACGCCCGCAAATGCAAAAGCTCTGCCCAGACTGATAAGGCCTTCGCCGGAAGTAATTTTGCCGGCGCCCGAATTACAGGCTGTCAGCACGGCAAGCTCGGCGTTCAGAGAAAGATTATAGATCTCATAAGCGTGGAGCTGTCCATCTTCAGCTTCGTCGTTGGTGAAAATAAGTCGCGAATGGTCGGGATCGAATTCATCGAATGCCCCGTGTAGCGCCAGGTGTATGATCTGGTAATTACCACACATCTTTTTGAAATTCGACTCGTTTGCATGGCCCGAAAAATAATATTCGCCATCCCAGACCTTTGATATCTCGCGGATCTCCTGCGATGTTCCGGGCAGGTCGTTTTTGCGATCGCGAAGCAAGGAAAAACTGGTTATTGCATTTTTATCATTTATGTCGGATGTTGAAAATGAAAAGGCAAGCACCTTATTATTATTGTCTGGTTTCCTTGCCGGAAGTAGACGTTGATGTTCGAATGAATATAAATAAACCATGTTGATACGCTGTCCCAGGTAGGCATGATGATCGGTGCCTTCGTCTGGTAGCAAAGAGAACGGTATTTTCCAGGCAGTTCCGTCGGGGATGATCTTCAGCGTGGTAATGTTGCCAAGGTCGCCCGCGTCGGCAAGCACCATTCTTTTCAGCCACTGAGACTTTTTGAATAGCTCTTTGCCGCCAAGGAGTATCGCTCGATTCAGCTCTTCTGTGAGGCTGTCGATCTGGGCTGCCTGCTTTTGAGACAACAACACGCGGTGTCGATCGATGTAGATGATGTAGATTGTTTTTTGAGTTTGAAAAAAGCTGAGCACCGCAACACCTTCTTTTAACTGGCTTTGCACTTCGTTAAGCGGAACTTTCAGGGTTGGATACTTCAGCGCATGATAATGAGGGAAGTCACGCTCGAGTTTATGGATGAAATCGTCGTGCTTCCGGTTTAGAACAAAGAGCATGGAGTCAACATCCATATTCTTTTGTAATTTTTTATTGAGATAGACTGAAATACTGTCCTTTAATTTTTTTCCCTCGTCGCGCATTAATTGCGGGATGTGCTGATCCGGCAATCGTTGCAGGTGGTAGGTAAATTTGCTGGCTTTCTTAAATTCCGAAATTTCCCAAAGTCTGTTGACATATTCGGGTGAAAACTTTTGCGCGATAAAATAAACGTCGAACAATTTATCGGAAAGTTCATAGATGTCGCTGTGCAAGGCCTCATCGTCGGTAAGGGCGAGGGCATAGCCGATCTGTCCGCGGGCTTCGGCATATAATCGATCGATTTCGGCGAGATCGGGTTTGTCAGTGTATTCAACCAAACATTCCATTTTCAGTAGCAACGATTCAAAGGCTTCATTGATCGCATTATACACGATCATCTTACCGAATGCTACCTTTGGATTGGTACGAAGCGCGCTGTCGAAATAGGTAATGGCCATTCTGTGGTCTTCCTTATCGTGGTAGATCCTTCCCATAGCATTGTAGGACTGACTCAACACTGAGTTGCTCGTTCCGAAAAACTTTTTCCGAATGCGGATGGACTCCTGACAGTAGCGTAAGGCCAGCCCAAACTGCTGTTGTCCTGAATAAGATTCAGCCAGGGTAGCTTTCACCTGCGCTATCTCGGGATGGTCTTCACCATAGAGCTTTTTGCGGAGTGTGAGAGATCGCTGATAAAAATGTATTGCCTTTTCAAAATCCTCCTGCAGTGTATAAATGTTGCCTATGTTGTTCAATGTAATAGCTTCATAGTTGGAAGCCAGGTGGCCGGCTTCTGCACTTTTTCTCAGCACTGGCATCACGTCAAGCGCCTGCTGGTAATACACCAGCGCACTGTCAAATAGCTTTCTGTCCGAATATATAGCGCCAAGGTTTGAACAGGTGGCAAAATGATCTCTGGCGTGGGTGCTAACATCCTTACCTGTGATTCCCAGCACGTACCGGTAATACGCTGATGCCCCGGCAAGGTCACGTTTATTCCATCTGATCAATCCCAGCATGATCATACATCTTAGTCGCAGCTTTTCGGGCTGAGGCGATAGTTTTTCAAGCGAGCTGAGACTCTTCTCTGTGTGTTTCAGCGCTTCATCAAAGTTGGAAAGGCGCCAATAGTTTATACCCAGATCGAGATAGGCGGCACACAATACTTCATTAAAGATCTTGTGCCTCTCTAAACGGTCAATCGCCTTACGCATGGCTTCAATTGCCTGGTCATAGTGCCCTTCCTTGAGCGCTATCATTCGCATCACATTATAGGTATTGGCTACTTCTGTTTGAAGTGCTTCTGTAGTGAGCCTCGCTTCCTCTACATTAAAATTCCTGCTGGCCCAAAAGCGCGCTGAGTCCAAATTATTGTCTTTAAAGAAGGCGACGGCCAGCTCCCGATTCAAGATGGTGTGCTCGCGAAGACTATGCGCAAATGGCAACGCCCTCTTGTAAAATATTATGGCGGATTTATGATCATTCCCGGCCGCGGCTTCCAACGCTTTAGCATGGAGCGAGGCAAACCTGATGCTGTCTTGATCCTGGGATAACAAGGTCGTGATCTTGAACGAAGCGATGAAGATCAGGAGCAAGGAGAGGGTATTGACAAGCTTCATTTTGACGATAATTGGTGTCGGGAATAATTTAATTAATATATCCGGATGTTCTCAAAAAAATCGCCTTCCGCGATGCCCATGATCTCCGTGTTGCAACGGGTATTGACTTGACGCCGTATGCCAGCGTCGGAATGGCATGCCCCTCAAACTTTCTACTGCTCTTAAGATAAGGAGTCAACCCGGTAGCTTCGGTATTTGACTCTTTTTTTAACATTCCAAACCTCTTTAGGTTTGGCCGCCTTCGTGCCTAACGCATAGGGGTAGGTCAACTTTATCTCTCGCCCGCCTTTTTTT
>JBMOKS010000735.1:0-5251 GCA_049324355.1 Bacteroidota bacterium | reverse complement strand
ATTTGATAATACAGTGAACTATGACATGTCCTTGTGGAGTGACTCGTAATTCTTCCAAGTCACATGGACGCAGTAATTTAATGTCGTGTATTTCTCTAGACATATAGAAGAATTCTGGTCAACACAGGTTTAATCTCTAACTCAGCATGGGTCCAATTATCTCTTATGAAAATGCAATGTGCCTCTGATTGCTGCGTAGGTACAATAGCAAAACATACTGTATCGCATGCTTGGCAACTGAAATAAGACTGGAGAAAAATGCGTGTAATCATGGTCTGAGGTTTGTAAAAATGGTCGAAAGCAGAACCTTTGGTTCTTCTTTAAGCTGACCGTGGGCAGCCTTTCGGGGCCACGATCTTTATGACCATTCCTCAGAATGAAGGATGATTGATTAGGGTTGCTACGGTAGAGCACCATTGTCAATCAAAGAGACCTGCCAAAACGATGATAACTCACTGATCTGACGGATAATTAAAATGAAGGAAATTTTTATTGAATAGCAATATTCAATCCAATAAACCTGAATTTTTTGTGTACTTTTATGTCTAAAATTAAGGTTTTTTGGATTAAATGTCTAGGAGCAAATCACAGAAGGTCTCTACTCGTTTTGGTTTGAAACTGAAAGCGTTAATGGATTATTGGAGCCTTGTACAACCGACTCGGTATTGTCTTAATCAGAAAGCACTGGCTATTACCTTGAAAATTTCGGCACAAAAACTAAGCAGTTATATGCTAGTGAAAGAAGATGGAAAAGAGTCGGAGCCAGGGATGTATATATTGCTTCCAATCGCAAAACACTACGATATAGACGCTCAATATTTTCACCCTGATGAGCAACGACCGGTTGCGGAATTCTATACACCAGATGACCTTATCAATAAATTAGCAAAAATGCTAGCAGAATTCTCTTCGAAGGACCTTGAGATAATCTCAATGCTGGCAATGGGCTGGAAACAACAGAAGATCCAAGTTAAGGATGAATTTAAGCTTGGCAAAAGAGCGGACTTTCCCGAGTTTTTATACTAATGTTATAAAAACGCTGTCACCGCCTGCGAAACACCGTGTACAGAATTCGTATCAATGCGTATCATTACGTATCATGAGTCAAAGCTTTTTCATGCCCAAATGATTCTGATGCATTCCAGCTATTTTCAAGCAGGAACGAATACGCTAAAAGTCCGCTGAACACTGACAAACCTTAAGTCCGTTCGCTGCCTTGCTGTGCCCCTTTTGCAAAATAGCCCTGGATCTCATTTAGACTCTTTACACTGTTAGAAATTGTCACAAGCCGTTGAACAAAACGGAAAGCCAGCGCCTGTATATCAAAGAGCTCGTATAGATCAAGTGGCAGTTCCAGACCATTGTGCAAGTACTTGTCTCGAATTTCATAGAGTTTGTTGATTAGCCTAAAGTAATATTCATGACGTGAGGAGTCATTAATCAATCGCGGTATTACTTGTTTCTTCAGCAAAGTATGGCCTTTTGCTTTGGCGCTTCCCTCAGGAATAAGGACAACCTCAAAGAGAGAAACTATTTTAGTGACCCTTTCATAAAGATCAACAGTAGATGCAATTTCACCTAAAGAACCGATCGCACGAATAACTACCCAATCCGATTCATTTAATCTTGGCCTAGTTAGGAAACGTGACATTGAATCAAACCCAATTTGTTTAAGGGCTTTTAGCTTTTTGCCGTCTAATACAACAGGCACGCCCTGGCGTCTTGATAGCAAAGCCTCGAAATCGAACTCCTGATTAGTAGATTCAACCAGGGAAGAAGAAAAATCAATTTCTGAAAATCTAAAATCGACATCAGGAATCTGAATGTGCGGAGCAAGAGATTCCTCAATGAGAAAACTTTTCACAACATCGAGCGCAAGCCCCACCTCCCTCCTTGCAATTTTTTCGGCTTTTCGTTTTACGGCTTTAGCTCTGTAGATGGCAAGAACAACGTTGCGAAACTCTTCAAAAAAAGCATCGAATTCCTCCTGTGTTTTTCCACCTTTGACAAAGTTTTTAAACTCAGCTGCAAGCTTGTCTGATGTCAGGTGTCCGATCGTCACGTTGCCGACTTGAAATGTGTCCTCAATTCCACATGCGTGGACTTTAAAGTAAAAAACATATTCTTTAAGCTCTTCATCAATTCGATTATAAATTTCACCCAATAAATCAACGCTGGCTCTTTTCTGCTTATAAGTCTCAATGACCCAATCGAAAATGGTACCCTCGATAAATTCAGCGTCTGCATATTTATTTACGGAATCAATAAGTACAATGGATGCTGCGAGCTCCCGAAGAGCTCTATAATTAGTCTCATTAAATCCGATCATATTGCCTTCCACATTTGCAAAAACGCTTATCGTATTCCCTTTTTCGTCTCCCCGTAATTTTTTATAGTTCTGCACGTTGTCCAGCGTCATGATGCAGGGTACTCCAATAATATTATCAGATGAAGATTCATGATTCACTTGTTTATCTTCCTCCAGTAACTCTAAAAGTTGATATGCTTTTTTATTGATGTCGTCCATCTTACATTAAAAATTAAATAACTAAATGAACAAGGCTAAATGCAGAGTTGGAAAGATTCACTCTTTATGTGAATTCGTTCATGGAGATTTTATCAACACGGTATTAGTATCCTTGTTGCGTAATTATTCTTACCGCCCTATCTGTTAATAATTCATGCTTTGAAAGGAATTTTTGCTTTCGTTTTATATAGTCAATGTCAACGGCTGAATGCTCTCCCGGTTTCATGATGGAAAAGCCTTTCAGCTCCAAACAAAATATAACCTTTCCACTAAATAGATTAATACGCATTACCAACTTTTTTTCATACTGAACAAAAGACACCGAATGTGAGTTTTCGATTTTATCTATGCTGGCTATCGGTTGGCCCAGATAACAGGGCAAATCCGTTCGATCGCCCATCAGCACAAACTGCTTGGCACTGTGGAACATTGCAGATCCTCTTGTTTCTGGATAGTAATGAAATAACAAGTTCATTGCTATCTTAACAACCGCCCTTTCTACTTTCTTATTATCAAAGTTGAAAGAAACAGCAATTATAGGAGTTGCCGCTAGGTCTTTTTTATAGCTATTGAGAGGAGTTTTGTTTTCAATAAGGTTCAATAATCCCATTAGAAAATCAGCAGCCTCTTCAAGCGATTTTGCCCTTACAAAAATTTTATCCTCGTCGTCCAGGAAAATTCTCGGTGTGATCTGTTCGAAATATCTATCATCTTCGCCAACAATTTTAAGAATGATCTCTTTGCGTACTTTAGCAACAGTATAAGTTTCGTAGGAATACTGGTTTCCGGTTTTAATAAATCTAATTGCATTTGGCGAGGCCGATGGTACCGGAAGCTGCACGACCACAGGGTTATCCTTCAGCCATTTTATAAATACCTTGCTGAATTTTTCCAACTCCTGTTGAGAAGCTCCTTCTAGATAATAAGCATTATCTTTCCTCAAAATTTGGGGACGGATGTAGATTTCAAAGCCTTTACTCTGGCCTACCTCATAAACGATCCCACTGCTTTCATCATGATGAAATATTGTAGCTTGCTTGAATGGAGAGGGATGAATTTTGTTCTTACTGTAACCCTCTAGCCCAACCTCGCTTCTTATTAGCCCGACAATTGATTTTTGAATTAATTCCCTTTCCAGTTTTGAAAACTCTGAATTACATGCTGAGCAAACACAATCCAAAAAAATATTTTCGCCACCCAGCCCATAAGGAAACACATGTTCAGAATTTGTAACAGCATTTCTGTCGCAATAAACGCAAAGCTTGATATCATGCCGTTCCATTGTTAGATTACTTTATTTTTTTTCTCAACCAGCTCCAAGCTTGGAAAGGTCTTCTCGATTGCTTTTTTATGCTCAAGGTACCTATCATATGAGCGTTCTCTTAAGTCGACCATTTCCTTAAATCCCCTGTGGTTTTCAAATTAGCGCCAATATATCCTGATGACACAAGATTAATAAAGGATCCTGTTGTTGCAGCTATACAATCTGTCGCAAAATGAAGTGCAAGATTAGCTACTCCGGCATATTGATTTTTTTTACTGCGATGTAGTGCTTATACAAAATATACTTGGCTATTAGTTTTTCATAGAAGGCCTTTGGCGGTAACTTTTCCTTATGTCTTTCCAGAAGAGATTTGGCAACATCCTTAAAGCTGTTCTGCATTTCCGTTTTCGGTTCTCGCTCACCATTTATTAAATTCTCAAATTGTAGTTTGTATTTTCGTAAAGTTGTTTTTTCCAATTCAGAGAAGTACAGGTTTTCAGCATCAGACAGTTCAATCACTATTTTACGGGATGTTATTGCAATGAGGGATTTTTTATCCTTAGAAGACTTTGATTTGGCGAAGTACCATTCAAATCTTTCGACCCCTCCTACCATTTTGCGCTGATAGCTAAATCCCTCAATAAGGCTTTCAAGTTTGTGATCCACAATAAGATGAAGACATTGATTCAAAGAATTATAACCCGCCTCTTTTACTAACTTGGAGACTACATAATAGTGCTTTAGGTCAGAGGCTCTTAAAGGGAGCTTGATATAGGTAGTACTTTGAATGTATTCCTGAACCTTTAGAGAAAGCTGAATTGCAAAATTTTTTAAATTGTCGTTCTTATAACCCATCCTGAATGATCGCGTTTTATAACGGTTGTCGGTTTGAATCACTAGGCGAACTCAAGTATGCCTTATCGATTGAAGACGAATATGCCTACATCGTGCATCCAAAAAAGATATTTGACTCGTTTTATCGTGATCATGGGAAAATAGTGGAAATCTATGAGCATACAAAAGGTTATACTCCAGACTTCCTGATTCGGAGCTACCGGAATAACACCGCCAGCTTCGTAGAAGTTAAATACGAGGATTTCAATGATGTCGAGCAAATCGAGCTTAGAAACAGGATCATGGGAAAATATCTGACTTCCCTACCAACTCCCCTTACGTTTAAATGGGTTCGATGGAATAATAATATGCTGCCACAAAGTAAACATGAGAAACTCTCTGCACTACTTGAAAACCAGCATTATGAACGCAAATTTCATGATCGTGTAAAAGATATCTACAATAGAAACGAGAAAGTACCATATACTTTTCCTAACGTTTGGTCTGACAGGGAATATGTCGACTTTGTCATTCATGGAATCAATCCCTTGACTAATCGGATTGAAGATCAGGACAAATAGCAGAGACTGGCAAGACTTTTGATTATATCTATTGGCTTAATTGAA
>JBMOKS010000734.1:0-5252 GCA_049324355.1 Bacteroidota bacterium | reverse complement strand
GGACAGGAAGATACAGCCGCTGTTGTATGAAGAATCTCGCCGGGATTACGTAGAACAGATGGAGTTTATTTCCCGTGAAGCGACCAATCGGTTTTTTAATGTCCTTCAACAGCAGATCAATTTGCAAATTGCCAAGTTTAACCTGGCCAACAACGATACCATTTATAAGATAGAGCAAGGCCGATACAACATCGGCACCACGTCGCAAGACAAGTTGTTGCAGGTTGAGTTGCAGTTACTGCGGTCGCGACAGGATGTGGCACGCGCTAACCTGGAACTGGAGACTGCCCGATTGCAGTTGAGATCCTATATCGGTTTAAACGATACCGATCAGTTTCCGGAACTGATCCTGCCTGAGAATATTCCCGAGTTCGATATCACGGTAACAGAAGCTTTGGAGCATGCAAAAAGAAATCGCGCAGCTTTTATCAGCTTCGAACGCCGCCGCATGGAAGCCGATCGCGACCTGGCGCAGGCGAAGGGAAACCGGTTTCAAACCTCTGTGACGGCGGCTTACGGACTCAACAACAACGGACTTGTCATGAACGATGTATATTTGAGCCCCACAGAACAGCAGGAGGTCAACCTTACCTTCAGCATTCCCGTGCTGGACTGGGGAAGAAATAAGTCGATGATGAAACGCGCTATAGCGAACAAGAAATTAACAGACTTCACTATTGCTCAGGAGGAAGTGAATTTTGAACAATCGATCATCACACAGGTGCGCCAGTTTGAAATGCTGCGTCTTCAGATCGAGATCACCAAAAAAGCCGACGCCGTAGCCAGCGAACGCTACAACGTAGCCCAGAATCGTTACCTCATCGGCAAGATCGACATTACCAACCTCAACATCGCTCTCACTGAAAAAGACGATGCGAAGAGAAGTTACATTGAAGCACTGAAAGCATTCTGGATCGCTTATTATGATCTGAGACGATTAACCCTCTACGATTTCTCCGCTCACCAGCTGTTATACAAACCCGAAGAATAGAAACTCGGCCCTAGATATCAGAGCCGGATCCCGCATAATAAATTTTCAGCGCATGAGCTTGATTGGGTTGGTATTCTTTCGGAGTCCCTCCCTCGTCCCTCGTTCTTCGTTCTTCGTTCTTCGTTCTTTGTTCTTTGTCTTCGTTCCTCAACCTGATATCATAGTGTCACAACAAGATAAGATTTAATTCGTCTTGAGCCTTTCTTTGCTGTAAATTTCTGTTCGAAGTAATGCGTATGAAATTAATTGACGAAGGCACTATAAAATCTGCGCTGCCTTACCCTGTGCTCATCGAAAAGCTGCGCCATGAATTTGGGAGCGGACAGGTTGTAACGCCAACGAGAAGCCACATTGAATACGAGGGCAGGCGCGAGGATGAGAAATCTACCTTGCTGGTTATGCCTTCGTGGCTGCCATACCAGACGTTGGGTATGAAGGTGGTTACGGTTACGCCTGGCAATGCGAAAGCTCAATTGCCATCCATCAATGGCGTATACTTGTTGTTTGATGCAAGCACTGGTGAATGTAAATATATCTTCGACGCCCGCGCGCTTACCGCAAAAAGAACGGCGGCAACCTCCGCACTGGCATCTACATTTCTTTCAAACGAAAACAGTAAAACGTTGCTGATGGTAGGCACCGGGGCCTTGTCTCGCGAATTGATACAAGCGCATTGTTCGGTGCGGCCTATCGAAAGGGTGATGATCTGGGGCAGGAGCAAAGCGAATATAATAGCGGAGTCATTACGAGATATGAATTTGTCGGTTGAAGTAGTAGAAGATCTCGCAGCAGCAGGGAAACAAGCCGATATTATCAGTTGCGCCACGCTGAGCGTTTCGCCACTGATCGACGCGCGTGCAATCAAAGCCGGTCAGCACCTCGATCTGGTAGGCGCATACCGAAAAGACATGCGCGAAGTAAACGACGACGTCGTTAAACAAGCCAGGATCTATATCGATCACGACGGCGCGCTAAAAGAAAGCGGCGAGTTGTTGAGACCCTTGCAACAAGGATTAATCACAACAAAAGATATCCAAGGCAATTTATTTGAACTTTGCGCAGGCACAAAAGCCGGACGCCAAAACCCCAACGACGTTACCTTGTTCAAATCTGTAGGCCATGCTATGGAAGATCTCGTCGCCGCCCAACTGGTCATAGCCGAAATAAAAACCTCAGCCGATCTTAATTCCTAGTGCCTCAAATTCCCAAAGCCCAAAAAGATGGTTCCACAAATAGACTTCAATAAACTTTCTTCAGGCGAGGCCAGGAAGATTCGTACCGTAGACATGCACACCGGAGGCGAACCGCTCAGGATTGTAGTGGAAGGTTGCCCCGAAATTAAAACGTCGAGTTTACTCGAATACCGGAAGATCTTGAAAGAACGATACGATACGCTGCGTACCACGATTATGCACGAGCCGCGGGGGCATGCCGATATGTATGGATGTTTGATCCTTCCGCCATTTCACAAAGACGCATTCCTTAGTGTGATCTTTATGCATAATGAAGGATACAGTACCATGTGCGGTCATGGTACCATTGCGCTGGCGAGTTTGGCTTATCAGTTGGGGTGGACACCAAAAGACAACGGTGTGGCAATCATGAACATCGAGGCACCCTGCGGTTTGATTCGAACCAGAACACAAAACGTTGATGGAAATATAATGGCATCATTTGAATGTGTGCCATCTTTTGTTGTAGGACTTGACTACACTGTAAAAGTAGAAGGATACGGTAACGTACAATACGACTTGGCCTATGGAGGCGCATTTTACGCCTACGTCAATAGCAAGCAGGTGGGGCTTCGACTCGTGAAAGATAACTATAGAAAGATCATCGATGCCGGTATGGCCATCAAGCATGCTGTGATGAAGGCAAACAAATCAATCGTTCATCCCTTCGAATCTGATCTGAGTTTTTTATACGGTACAATTTTCATTGACGAGTCCGTCAATGGTAATGTCGACAGTCGCAACGTTTGTGTTTTTGCCGACGGTGAAGTAGACAGATCTCCAACAGGTTCGGGCGTATCAGGCAGAATGGCGATTCACTATAAGCGTGGTGAGATCTCGCAGCATCAGAAAATGTCGATCGAGAGCATCACGGGATCGGTTTTTACAGGCGAAGTGGTGCGGGAAGAAAAATATGGTCCATTCACCGCGGTGATCCCTCGCGTAGAAGGTACGGCGCATGTAACGGGCCAGCACGAGTTTATGATAAATCCGGACGATCCTTTTGCAGATGGATTTTTCCTGCGATAATTTCGTTGCCCGTAGATCTCGCAGATTAACGAAGATAACCCCGTAGGGGCACGGAGAGGTGGTACTATTGCGCCTGATAATCGTTGTTGACGCGTTGCGCTCTACAAGCTTCGGGAGCCCGGCACTTATTCTATTTGCGTACGTACTGCATTGAAGAGCGGCAGCGATCTGCGGGAAGGTTTTTTTTCGAATGTTCTTGAATGCGACGGTTGAAACTCTTCAGTTAACTGCTTCAACGGCAAAGGCTGGATTGTTTGACAAGAATTTTACCCTATTCGGACATCCAAAACTTTCTTTTATACGAAATCATGTAAACTTATCGCCAATCAACCGAGCCACACAGTTGAAAATCTCCTGCTAAACTTTTATTTTTTTTGTTTCGATTTTCGCATAAAACACTAAATTGTTGGTAGCAATGATTCTTCGACACTTTTACATATCGACATTCATGTTACTTGCATCGACTGTATTCGGACAAGACAAAAATGTTTCATTCGACAAACTAATAAGCAACTTTAAAAATTCATGGCATGACCCATTTTCTGGAAGAAAAAATGACAGTTCGTCATTGTATAAAACAGACCAGTTCAATGTTTTAATAAGTGATAACCCGATTGCATTTGAAACAAACCATTTTGTTTTAAAAAACCCATACTACACAGACGCCTTTGACGACTACGATGAAAATTATATTAATTACCCTGTATCATACTCAGTTATTTATGACAATAGACTAGTTTCATTATTCAGAACCGGAAAATTCGTGTGTCATAAGCTAGACAACCTGGAAAGAGATCTTGATTTTGAGAAAAAGTTAAACTCAATGGAGTTTCGGTATCATTGGATAATAGATGACAAATTAGCAGCTGTTGCCGGAGGAGCTATTTACGTTTGGAATAACAGTTGGACTATATTAAAAACAAAGTTTCCATTAGAGAAACAGCCTAAACTATTTGAAGACAGTGAATTCATTGTATTTGGAGATTGCCACGGAGAATGGGGAGGTACAATTTATTTCTTCGAAAAAGTTACTAACGAGATTTACTTTACGGAATCAACCTGCACAAATTCGGTTTATAAAAAAGAAAATAAATACTTAGCGTTGGCACAATTAGGTCATGGCAGGGGAGCGACTGAGATTAAATCAATTGACAATCCTCGAAAACTAACGAAGGCAAAGAAAAGCGAAATAGGAAAAACCAAAGAGGGAGAGGCGCTAGGTTATACGGACAAATCAGAAGCCTACCAAAAAGTACTTGATTTGTATAGCATTCAAATATTCTCGACTTTTAACTATCAGGGGAGACAACTGTACATTGTTCGATTGAACGAAATGACATTTTTGGCAGAGATTAAAGGAACTGAAATTCAAATAGTAAATCCACTTTTTGATAAGGCTTTCTACACACATCGACCTGTGACAACTTCGTATGGCAATTACACTTTGATGAATTTAGACTTTTATGGTACTGCCCTGGACAAAGAAGTCTCGGTGATTATCGTTGGGCAAAATAAAATTACAAAGGTGGACTGGAACGAGACGGAGGAGTAAGAATCACTACCGCTAGCAAAATGTTTAGACAATGCGGGGTTTAGAGTTCGTTAAAAGTAATTTCTTAATTAGTTCGGTCACGCGGGGCAAGTTTGCGACAGGTCCGCTGGTCATGGCTGATCGCCATTTAATAAGGACTCCTTCCTGATAGCTGGGCGAACCCTAAGCGCAATATGCACCAAGGGCAAAGACCTATAAAAAAATTAAAGGATTTCATGAAATTGCCTCTTGGAAAGATGATAAGTTTAGTTATGATGGTTGTGATTTATGGTTTAGGGACACTTGCGATTAACCTCACAGACAACTTAAAGGTAACACGATCTATGAACTCCATAAAATTTAAAACCATTGACGAATATCATTCTAGTTTTCCACCGACTGTCCGAGAAAAATTAGAGGTATTGCGTAATTCAATCAGACAAGCAGCACCGAAAGCGGAAGAAATAAT
>JBMOKS010000733.1:2355-5259 GCA_049324355.1 Bacteroidota bacterium | reverse complement strand
GTAAAACTTTCTAGCCGTAAAATCTCCTTTGATAAACCTGAATTAATTACCGCTCATAAAATATACGGAGATGAATCACACAAACCAGAAAACAGCACAGTCTGGTCAATCAAATATGCAGGCGCTGTAAGCGATATTGGGATCAAGCTGGACGATGCATTTTTGAAGGAAGGTTATATCGTGATAACTCCCATGAGCATTGACGAGAATAACACTGTACTGTTTGAAGACTTACAAAAGAAGAGAAACCAAATACCTGAGTTCATGGTGAAGTAAGCGTAAGTGCTATGAGCATCAAGCGCCTCCCAACGATTTTTAGCGAGGTTCAGTGCAAGATCGTTGTTAAGCTTTGCGAAACACATTCGGTGTCGTGCGACAGTGACGTATTTCAGGTTCCGGGCACAACTTACACGAAGACCTCTTTTTCATTGAATTGCCAGACCATCTAAAATCGCTCCCTTCTTCTCTTTATGAACAAAAACTGTTAATTTGTATTGCTACCATACACTACCGAAGACACCAAGATGCACCAACGTTGGCATCCATTACAACCGACCGGCCAAACTAAGTGTCTAACTATACTGAGTGTCTAACGATAAAAAGTTATGAGAATTGAAACGGCAATAATTGCGCTGGTATGCTTTGGACAACTGGGTTGCTCAAACGAGTCCTTCGACATCAACTCATTCAAGGACGACCATTCCATAACGACCTTAAATGGGACTTGGAAAGTCATCTCATTTGAGAATTATGCTGACAACCGGAGAGAATTTAAAAATGAGGAAAATTCAAGAGGTTTAGATATAACTATAAATTTTAATGATACTAAAGATCCAAACGAATTATCGGGGACAAACACGACCAACACAGTGCTTGGAGAATTTGAGTATACGGGAACAAGGAAATTCAAAATAACCAATTATGGGACAACGGAAATTGCTCAACCCGTTTGGGCTGACAAGTTTAATCATGCCATTTTAAGCGGAGAAGTGGATTTTAAAATCAATAGAATCGGGCTTCGAATTTATTACGACAACAAAACGAAAAGCGTGACACTGATCGCAAAATAATCAGGAATGTAACGGCCCGACCATAATTAAAGCTTCGCGCGGCCGACATACCCGGCGTGAACCCGTGGTGCATCGGGTTTGTTTCATCCACGAAAAAAACTGTTAATTTGTGTTGCCACGGATGCGTTGCCGAGACTCAGAGTCCCCCGCCTTGGCGGGTGAGAGGGTGTAGGTGTAATCAGCCAACACACAAACAAAACAACATATGAGGGCAAAACCTTACTTGTTACTCTTAATAATTCTGATTTCAAGTTGCAGCGATGATTTAACTGAAGATAAATTTGACTCAAAAGAATTAACAGGAATTTGGGTTCCTTTTGAAATTATTCATAATGGAATAGTGGAGACTGGCCCATTCACCTCAAGCAGTATTTTCGGAGTTTATGCAGAAAGCCTTAAACTTGACGATAACAATAAATATTATCCGGTCAGCTGGACAAATAAGGATGAATACGTAGTAAAATTTAATGAAATTGGAGACTATGAATTTGTCAAGTCAAATAATAATCTCCTTCTAACATCTGGCCCATGGGACATGGAATTTACGGTAATAAAAATGACTTCTGCCGAGGTATGGATATCAAGCGACTTTGGTTTATATAAACTGAAAAGAGAACCCGCAACCTATTAATTCACAGTCGTTGGTAATTGCGCATCGGACAATGTAGCCCTCCAAACAGAAAGGGAACCAGCTATGCGGTTTTGAGATTCGTCCCCCCCCAAAAAAAACAACGCTAAATGTAGCCTCGTTTGATTTTCACAATGTGCCACGTTTGTCGAAATGTAAGCCACAACGCAACAACAAACATTACAAAGCTCACCAAACCGAACACCCATCACAAGCAACACCATCAATCTCCCTCTTGTGTCACCCGCCATCGGCGGGTTCAAAATGCAAAAAAAACAAAAAATGCTAAAATAATTTCAGTCCGCTGGACTTATTAATGCACGACAGTGAATCAAACGGCTTAGACATAGCTGACCTGATAACAACACATGCTGTTTATCTCATAGCTGAGACGAGAAATTCTTTTACTAACTTAGTATGGCGTTCTCAACCCCCACCCTATGAATACCAAATTCGCCTTTCGATGGTTAACGCTGAAGTCGTTGGGGAAATTCTTCGATGCCAAAGCAATTGTGACCTTTATTCTGCCCACTGCGGGTTTTTATTATGACATAATACCTAAGGTTTTCAACGTGTCCTCCACCCTACTTATATTTATCGTTGCTGTTGTTTTTCTGTTGTTGTTCTTGTTCAATCTTTACCAACGATACACGGATCACGAACGATCTATTGCCGAGGTGCTGGAGACCGGATATTTTACCAACTTCTTCGAAAAGACTGCGATGTTCATTAAGAATAAGAAAGACAACAACGAAACAATTCTGGTTAACTTCAAGGACGGATCATTTCAAAGAGTTCAAGCTGACCAGCTGCGGGTGCAGGTCATTTTGCCGACATCGCTCGCCGAACTCCGGGCTATTATGAAACTGATCGACAAAACCGCCAAGCCAGGAACGCTCGACAATGGTCCGTGGATACTGGCAACACCTCATGACAACCATACCATTACCATCCATGAATGTCCTCGCACATTGCAGGCATTGTCGCGGTACCTGGGTCGTGGCGAGCACGAATACACAGAGGTGGAATCGAAACGTTTGCATCGCCTGTTCAACGAAAAGTTTATCAAAGACTGGGAGAACGAAGGTGACAAGATTCCCAGTGATATATTTTTTCACCAGCATAAACTTGAAGCGGTAAAAGAAGTGTCACAGGAATCGCCGGTTTAAATGTTTAGCGGCTGATGAACAAAATCTTCACCGGCTC
>JBMOKS010000733.1:0-2345 GCA_049324355.1 Bacteroidota bacterium | reverse complement strand
TTGCCGGAGGTGGTCGGCGGAGTGTAGGATGCTGCACTTTGGACTATGCGGATCAATAATTTTTTTACAATATTGCGTACAAAACGCACCGGCTGATTGATTCATGGAGGTTTTGAAATCAACCGGAAAGAATAACATTTCAAACAAATAAGTACAGTGAAGGCTATGAAATTAAGTCCAATGGCAAGGACGCTGATCATTATTCTGCTACTGGCATCCAATATCGGATGCGACCAGATCTCTAAGCAGGTTGTTCGGCAAAACATTGGCTATGATGAGCAATTCAGTTTTATTAACGATCAACTTACGCTCATGAAAGTAGAAAATACAGGCGCGTTTTTAAGCCTTGGTCATACCCTGCCGCAACCATTCAAATCCATATTATTGAATATCATTCCTGTATTGGTACTGGGGTTTGCTCTCTTATATCTGCTCACAAAAAAAAATCTAAACAACCTTACGCTGCTGGGTGTATGCTTTGTGGGTGGTGGCGGAATTGGAAACCTATATGACCGCATCATTCACGGCTCGGTAACAGACTTCGTTCACATCGACTTTGGATTCTTTCAAACAGGCGTTTTCAATATGGCTGATGTTTCTATTATGTCGGGCATGGTGATGATCCTGTTGGATGCGTGGTTAAACAAAACCAAACCTGACGAGGAGATGGCGAGTTAACAACCGACGTACACATCCGCTCGAAAAAACTAACGGCTACACCATGCCGGCGTTCGCTGGACGGCCTGTCAGTATGGAATGTTACCGGCGAAATTCAATGATGTTTTCGCCGCCGAAACACAGAAAATAAGCAAATCACCCAATAGTAAATTAAGAAATCAACCGGTCATATTCGTATTTTAGGAATCAAATTCGTACGATGAAAACTCTACACACCATCGCCATTCTTCTGGCTTGCTGCACCACCTTGTGTGGTCAAAATTTATTTGATCTATATACCATGCTACCCGATGGGGCCGCCATGGGCGACAAAACAGTGCGCGCACAAATGATCAAGGATCACAAAGCCGGAGTTAGCGACCTCAACAAGGTACCGTATCGATTTGAAACAGTCGATGAGAAAAATGGATTTCTAAGTATAACAGGTGCCTTTGAAGGTTCATGGGAAATGTGTTACTGGAACCTGGGTGGCGATAAACTCATCGCAGTGTACGAACAAAGCTGTGGCCCGGTTTGTGGTGTGGAGAAATTCAATTTCTATTTATTAAAAGGCGAAAAGCTTACGCCACAAAATACTGAAGTCATTATTCCGGGATACAAAACTATCTACAACGACTTTTTGCTTCGCAATGCTGAACAAACAAAAAAAGAACTCGAAGCCAGCGACATCACCGCCACGCTCTTGTTCAAAATTCCGCGACAAGGAAAAAATATCTTGGCGCTATTCGGCAACGAAGACTCTGACGAAACCTACGCCAAATACAGCAAAGGAAACCGCATGGTGCTGAAGTGGGCAAATGGGAAGTTTGTGAAGGATAAAATTTATTGGGAGAAGCAATGAGCTAATTCTGATACTGGATGTTTGCCACAAAAAACCTGAGACACAAAGTACGACGAAGATATTTTTATGCTGAAGTTATTCAAAAGAAAAAAGGAAACTACTCAACAAGCAAATGCTAAATCTAAGACCATATTCTGTATTCCCGGTCGGTGGAAAGACAGGTCTGAGATCGTTACTTCAATTGTTGAAAAAAATCTCGGCGAGTTCATCTTCGCTGGCAACATTCTTTTGAATGTCAAGACCAACCAAGGTTTCGCCGTCGAGATCCATGAACGTGACGAAAGAATGCGCTTGTCTTTCGAATATTCGGGAAAGGTGAATCGGCTATCGAACGAGTTCCTGGATGAAATCTCGAACCATACTGACGTGATCTACGTCATAGCAGAAACCGGAAATCTCAGGGATGCGCACGCCATTGCAGAAGCCGGCCTTGCCGTGCTCAACGCCGGCGGGCTAGGGCTGAAAGTTGAATCGACCGGCAAAGCTTTTACCAAAGAGCACTGGACCAGGCTACTGACAGACTTCGAGGAAGCAAACTTGTATGAGATGTTTGTACTCGATAGCATTAACAACGGGCAGGGCACAACTTATTCATGTGGCATGCACAATCTCGGCTTGAAAGATTCTATTGTTTCTGACCTTGAGGTGCAAGTTGCCGTTAATCTCTTATCGGTTTTTGGATATTACCAGATCGTTGATAAACCCACTATTCGCGACAAACAAACCTTCAGCACCCGGGCCGACAGCCCGGTATTTCAAATCACCAACGAAGCCCATCAACCCAATCAGGGCGACGAGTTGTTTGAAAACCCGTATGGCATGTGGC
>JBMOKS010000732.1:4613-5264 GCA_049324355.1 Bacteroidota bacterium | reverse complement strand
GTTATGTAAATTGTAAAATCGTTATGTTCTTTTTGTATTGATTTCAAAATGTTACTTGCGTGTAGTCGATGTCATTTGAAACTGTAAACATCGAAGTAACCATTCAAATTCTTTTCCAAGCCACTCAACAATACTCGGATATGAGTTTGTCGATCGACTCCGTTATCATAGGCGGTTCGGCTGCCGCCCGCAAGCGGTAAATGCATGTACTTACTGGCAGGTTTTCTTGGTGGTGTATGGATCGAATATCGACTACAGCCAACCGACATTCACTCAAAATTGACGAAATATCGTTACAATTATTCGTTATATTTCGTTAATGCCCTTTAGAAAGTTGGATTTTGACTTGTTTTTGAGGGGTCGATTGTGGCACACGTTTCGTGTAGCAACTTGCTACTAAACCCTAACTATGAAGTACACACTGCTCTACATTGATGATGAAGACGACAACCTGAACGTCTTCAAATCTACCTTCCGCCATCAATACACTGTGCTCACTGCAAACTCGGTGAAGGCTGCGATTCCACTGCTACGCGAAATCCCGGTGCACGTCATCATTTCTGATTATAAGATGCCCGGAGAGAATGGAGTTGAGTTCTTTAAGAACATAAAATCAGAATGGCCCAACATTGAACGAATCATTTTGACCGC
>JBMOKS010000732.1:0-4603 GCA_049324355.1 Bacteroidota bacterium | reverse complement strand
GTAATTCGGTCTATTAACGAAGCGGGAATATTTAGTTTCGTTACCAAGCCTTGGCAAAAAACGGAACTGCAAACCATCATTACGAACGCGATCAATAGTTACGAATTGAAAGCGAAGAATGTCGAATTGATCGACTCGCTGACAAGAGCCAATTCAGATCTCGAAACGGCTGTAACAGAAGTCAAGCGTCTGAAGGGGATGGTGGAAATTGAAAACACGTATCTCAAGAAGCAACTCAGCAACGAATACGATGGTGATACAGTAATCGGCGAAAGCAAAGCACTAAAGGCCGTGCTGGAAAAAATTGAACAGTTTGCTCCCCTCGATACCACCGTATTGATATTAGGCGAAACCGGTACTGGCAAAGAACTTGTGGCTCGCTCTGTACATGCAAAAAGTCAGCGTTCAGCAAAACCATTTGTTAAACTAAACTGTGCAGCGCTGCCTGCCACGCTGGTGGAGAGTGAATTGTTCGGATACGAAAAGGGGGCGTTCACCAGCGCATCCAATACAAAAGTGGGGATGTTTGAAGTTGCAAACGAAGGCACCATCTTCCTCGATGAAATTGGTGAAGTGCCAATCGAACTTCAGGCGAAGTTGTTGCGCGTGTTGCAAGACGGTGAGTTTTATCGCATTGGTGGTAACAAAACAATTCGTGTGAATGTTCGGATCATTGCTGCCACTAACCGTGTTCTGGAAAAACAAATTGAAAAAGGTTTGTTCAGACCCGATTTGTACTACCGATTAAATGTGTTTCCGATCCGTGTTCCTGCTTTGCGCGAGCGTCACGGTGATATCCCCGCATTGATTCGTCACTTTGTGTCAAAATTTCAGCGCAAGCTGGGCTTAACGATTCACACCATTCCCGACGAAATCTTCCGAGCTCTTAAGAACCATCAGTGGCCTGGAAACATTCGCGAACTCGAGGCGCTTGTAGAACGATCTATGATAATGAGTAAGGATGGCGTGCTTGATTTGTCCGACTGGTCCAGCACTTATTTCACCCCGCCGCCCACGCCCGCACCGCCGCCGGCCGCTCCCAGCGCCGCGATGGACACTGCCACCTTGCAGGACATCGAGCGGCAACACATTTTGAATGTGCTTGCCAGAGTGAACTGGAAAATTTCTGGCAAGAACAGTGCGTCAGAACTGCTTCAGGTGAACCACAATACACTGCGGTCCAAGATGATTAAGCTCGGAATCAAATTTCGCTAAACAGTTTAGAGCTGTCTTTCTCGAAAAATTTCGAGTGACTCCTTCAGTCTCTCGCGTTCCCGCTTTAGATCGCTAAGCTCCCGATCAGTTTTGCTTTTCAGAGTGAAATGTAATTTTACGAGTGCAGCGAGTGCAACAATAAGCAGTATGGAGATGATGAACATTTGTATCATGCGTGATGGCACTACCACTTTTGTGCCAACGGCAGGTCTATCGTTTTTAGCTCAAAAACGAAGGTGTCTTAGCCTGCATGACGAAATAAAATGAAATTGCATGACGATATTGAGCGAAAACAAATCGCACTATGGATTGACCACTGGCAAAGAAATTTCAAAAGTGGTGCCTGCACCAAAAACGGAAGTGAAAGAAAGTTCGCCGTTATGCTTTTCGATAATTCGTTTGGAAATGGAAAGTCCCAAGCCTGTACCAACTCCTTCTGGCTTGGTGGTAAAGAACGCGTCTGTTATTCTAGGACGGATGTCTTCAGGAATACCGCATCCAGTATCGTGAAGTGCCACAACAACAAAACGGTCTCTGCGAAAGGCTCTAATGTTTAGTTCGCGGGTGTCGCGGCCCACCATCGCGAAAATGGCATTATCGATCAGATTCGTGAATACCTGCATTAGTTCTGAACTATTTCCGATAACCTCCACCGGCTCTTCGAAGTTCTTACTAATAACGACACCAGCACTTTTGATTTTTGATTGAAGCATTTCGAGCGCCATCATCACCGGTTCCCGAAGCACCAGGTGCTGCATGTCGGCCTGAGGGCTTGAAAATGTCTTCAGACTCAGGATGATTCCAGCAATTCGGGTTACTCCTTTGTGAATACTATTGAGCAATGAGTCTATCTCCTCCACAATTTCATGGGTCTTCGGTTGGCTTTGGGAGTCACAGATCCGAGCCAGCTCATGAACGTTGGCCTCCAATGCCTGAATTCCGCCAGATATAAAGTTGAGTGGATTGTTCAATTCATGCGCAATCCCCGACGTCATTTGGCCCAGCGACGACATCTTCTCATTTCGAACCAATTGATCCTTCGTTTCGCGAAGCTCTTCAAGTATCATCTTTTCACGCAACAGCTGGCGCTCGATATCGGCTTTTTGCAGTTCAATTGTTGTAAGTCGACTTTTTGCTCTCTTATTCAGAAAAATGAAAACAGCAGCGAACAAAGCGAGCAGCAGAACAATAGCGGCGAGAAACCATTCAAGTCTGATTACCGCTGCGCCAATTGCTTCATGGACCTGTGCGCTGGGGGTATGCGGGTTGCTAACGGCTGCATTTTGTGACGAATTGATGAGTCCCATGTCGAGATTATCAGCATATGAGGGATGTATCCACTGCAACGCAAAAAGAATAGCTAAAACTAACCGTACGCTTTTTGTTCTGCAGTGAGAGAGGGCCATGTTGGTTTCTTTATTGTGAATAAACAGGGAAAGAAATCACAAATTCCGTTCCACCCTCCTTGGGACATTGAAACGTCATTGTGCCCTGGTATTTCTTCACAATATTATAGGAAATTGGCAATCCTAAGCCAGTACCTTCTCCAACTGGTTTAGTTGTAAAGAAAGGATTGAAAACTTTTTCGGTGACAGACGACGGAATTCCAGAACCGTTATCACATATCGTTATTATTAACGACATATCGTCATTTCGAATGCTTACCTCCAGTCTCTTTTCGGGCTGATCTTTCATCGCGTACACCGCGTTGTCAATCAAATTGGTAAATACTTGTCCCAATTCGGAAACATTTCCATTGATCCACGGATTCTTTGCCTGATATTGTTTCACAACGGTTACACCTTCTAATCGAAGGCGTGGTGCCATCAAATCTAGCGTGGCATCCAACGGTTCAACTATCGAAATTCGGTTGGACTCAAGTTGCGGGCTCGTGAGCGATCGAAGGCTAGCGATGATTTTTGACGCACGGGTTACGCCGTTGTTGATCGTTTTGAGCAGCTCTTCTACCTCCAAAACCTCGTGCTTATTTTCTGGATCACTCTTTGTCTGCTCGAGGATGCGCGCCAACGACAGTTCGAGAGCCTGTACCCCACCGGAAATGAAGTTCAGCGGATTATTGATTTCATGTGCAATACCTGAAGTCATTTGTCCAAGCACCGACAATTTTGCGCTTTCAACCAATTGGCTCTGCGTGTTATTCAAGTCTGACAGTGTCTGCTTTAAGAGCGTGTTTTGAAACGATATTTCCTCCTTCTGTTGCTCAATGATTCGCAACTGGGCTTTGGTACGTCGATTGAAAATAAAATACATACCCGCCACCAGAGCCAGGGTGAGTACCGACACCGAAAAAATAATCCACTGCATCTGCAGTCGTTCGCGGTTTCTGGTCACATCATCGGATAGCTGCTTTATGTTCGCACTTAAGTCGTCGAACTCATAAATTGCGCGTAGTCGTGAAATGTTGATCGCCTCGCTACGCGCCTGACTTGAGTCCTGGATTTCGATTGCGCGCAGCAACGCAGCCTGCGAGGCTTTAAAATCTTGCTCCAACGCCGTGGCATTCGCCAGAATTTTCCAGTATCGTATGTCTCGTTTTGCTTCCGTCCAATTGCTTATTCGTTTCATAATCGCACGAACAGAATCCTTTTGCCCGATGGTGATATAGTATTCCACCAGATGAAACGAAGCAGAGTAAATGAGGCCACGGTCGTCCTGTCGCATCATTTCGTCATAGTCACGTCGAAGCAGAGGGTAAGCAAGATTATACCGCTTTTGCAGCATGTAGACGGCAGCTTTGTTCCCTCCGATTAGTACACTCCAAAAGGTTGGGTTCCAAACGTTCTGCTCTACGTTTGACGCGGAGTCTGCTTTCTCCAGCGCCCATAAGGCCGAGTCGGGCATATTCAAATCAGTATAGGCAAGGCCAAGCGTATTGTATCCATTCATGATTTGAAATCGATCTAGAAAATTAAGCTGATTCGGTTCAAGTGCTTTGTAGTTTTCTAGTGCTTCTAGCTGCTCTTCTATACACTGTCTAAAATTGCCCGATCGATAACTGGTGATAGCCGCGCCGCCATAAGCCAGAGCGGCACCGATCGGGTCAATCTTTTTGTAAATTTTTGCGGCCTGAAGTGTGTGTTCGGACGAAATCTGCAAAAAACCAAGAATCCTATAATAATTGCCCAATTGAAGGTGGGCGTCGGCTATACTCCGCTCGTCTTTTAGTTGTGTGGCAACATCAAGCGCCTTTTCGCCAATGGATATAGCGCTTTCCATGTTCACCCGCACCGAGTATAGGAAGGTCCGCACCCGTAGCAATGCCGCAGACTCTAACGAAATTGGCTCCAACTTTCTCAGACGGCGCACAATTATGCTATCCATCTGGGCTGGGTTACCGTTCGTCACGTATTCAACAAGCTCATTAGAA